>NZ_JADBGL010000007.1:0-210288 GCF_037389205.1 Mycetohabitans sp. B46 | reverse complement strand
GTCCACTCTGGCGTTTGACGCAAAGATTTTTTGAGTGAAGCTCACAATATCACGATTCGATTCCCCCACTGTCATGAACGACCCCATCGCTAAGCCCACGGCCCCCGCTTCTGGCAGGCCCCCGTCGCCACGGGACACCGCCACACGCCGGGTGCCGGCTGGCGCCAAATCGCAGCAGCGCGTCAGACAGATCCTGAGCGTGGGCCGCGACGTGTTTTCCGAACGCGGCTACGAGCAGGCGACGACCGCCGAGATCGCCCAGCGCGTGGGGATTGCGGAGGCGACGGTGTTCAGCTACTTCTCTAGCAAGCGTGAGTTGTGCGCACGCGTGATCAGCGATTGGTACGACGAGATCATCGACGCAACCGAGCGCGGCCTGCCTCGCGACGGCTCGGTGCGGCAGCAATTCGCGTTCATCGTGCGCACGCACTTACGGCTGATGCTGCTCAACGGCACCGGGCTATGTTCGCTGGTGCTGTCCGAGGGCCGCACCAAGCACCACGAATTAAGCGAAACATTTGTGCAGTTGCAACGCCGCTATACGAAGCCGCTGATGGATGTGCTGGCCCACGGCCAGCGACTGGGGCAGATCCGGCGTGATGTGCCGCTGCGCCTGTTGCGCTCGATGATCTTCGGCCCGATGGAGCATGTGTTGTGGGATGCGACACTGGCCAAGCGGGCGACGGATATCGAGGCGACCATCGAGCAGCTGATCGACATGCTGTGGAGCGCGCTGCAGCCGAGCCACGCCGTGCAGCCAAGCCACGCGCAATGGGCTGCGTTGGTGCAGTTTCGCGACGACGTCGAGCAGGCGCTGGGACGCCTGCCGGCACGCTGACGTCTCGATACATTCGTGAGCGGACATGCATTCAATTGACCGTGCCCACCTCGCTCATGCAGGATGAGGTCGCGCCGTGCCGATCATCGGCGCGTGCTCAATGGTACGCTTGCCCACCCGAGACGCCGCGATCGAACCTGCGCGTAGTGCTGTTCCCGACGCACTTCGGCACCCCCGATCTGACCAACAAGAGCATTGATTTTTTCGTCGGCAACACACTGAACGAGACGCTGCGCGTGCTATACGAGCAGTTGCGTCGTGCACTGCGTTTTACCCCGGACAAGAAAGACCTGCCCGAGGGCGTGTTGCGCGCGCGCCGAGACGGGGGCCACGATCCTGGGTCACATTACGATCGGTCGCAGCTCAGTGATCGGCGGCAACGTGTGGCTTACGCACAGCGTGCCACCGGGCAGCGCGATCTCGTAAGGCCGCGTGCGGCATAGCGACACCGGCGTGTCCGACGCAGGCGAGGCGGGCGGTGCGCTGGGAGCGTAGCATCGCACAATGCATCAATAAATTACCGGTAAAGCAACTCAATATTTCAGCAGTCGCAATAGCGTTTCCTGGGCCTAAAAATTGCGCCCTCATTGCGTAAGCGAACATCCGCCCAATGGAGTAGTGAAATGAAACACACATTGATCGGCGTGTTCGACAACCGCAATGATGCAATGCGGGCCGAACACGCATTAGCCGAAGCCGGCTTCCCCCATTCGGACATTAAAATCCATGATGCGAGCCGCAGCGCGCGCCCACTCGGCGAAAATCAGGAGCAGGCCGACATGGCGGCGCACGCTGAGCCGCCCCCCGCTGCGCCCCGCAATGGAACCGCTGCCGCGCATACTGCGCCCGACGCGCCACCGCCTCTTAGCACCAAACTGTCAGCGCCGATGGCGCGTGATGCCGAGACGCCGGCAGGCGCTAACGAGTTGCCAGTCCATCTCTCGTGGGAGCCGATCGAGCAATGGCTTGCCGCTGTGTTTCGCCATCGACGCTTTCCATTCCAGGCTGCCCGATATCGGCAAGCGTCGCGTGACGGATCGGCGCTAGTCAGTGTCGACGTCTACGCGCACCTGCAGGTGCCGGTGGCGCGCGACACGTTGCTGTCCGCCGGCGCACGGTACGTCGATAGCCACATCACCCCGCCACATAATGAGGATGGACTCACGGGCCGTACCGCGCACCCGGCTGCATCACATGCCGCGCGCACGGATGCCTCATATGCCGAGCCCACGCCGCCACGCGATTCGAACAAGGACGGCGACCACCACGTCGTCCGCTCTTTGACCGATGAACTGGGGCTCACCGACCC
This sequence comes from Mycetohabitans sp. B46, assembly GCF_037389205.1. Lineage (NCBI taxonomy): Bacteria > Pseudomonadati > Pseudomonadota > Betaproteobacteria > Burkholderiales > Burkholderiaceae > Mycetohabitans > Mycetohabitans sp. B46. The sequence goes on along the minus strand of NZ_JADBGL010000007.1, from coordinate 208,141 downwards.
GCTGGCGGGCCACTGCCGCCAGCCACAGAATCGCCCGTCCGCGCAGGCCGGCAACGCATGCGCCACGCACGGTGCATCATGGCTTGCCCCCGCAAGCGACGGGTGGCGCCGTCTGAAGACGTCGGTCCGGCATGGCTGGAACCGCATCGTTGGCCATCGTTGACGATGAGAGTTCAGCGGCGGCGCGCTGAAGCAGCCCCTGCGACGCCCGTCTTATACACGCTTGGCAATCGCCGCGCGCCGCGATCAGGAAGCGCCACGCGCATCGATATACGCCTGACGGGTGCCCATGACCTTGCCAATCTGGTAGGCGTACGCCGCACACGCATTGGCCGGCTCAGGGCCACCTTTCCACTGTAATCGGTAACGCTCCTCGGCCGGCGCAACGGGCGCCGGGTCGAACACCGGACGGCGCAATGCGCCGTTGCCGGGCACGCCGCCGGAGGCGGCAACCAGGCCGTTCCATGTGGTGATATACCCTGTCCTCACACCATCGACGAACGCATCGGCATCACACACCTGCGCCGGGGGAGTCATTTTCAGCGTGACGTGATAGCCCAAATCGCCACCTACCACAATATCCCGTGCCAGGCCATGCGGTCCTTTTGCGGCATTCGACGACGCGGCTTCGGTGCCGGATGCCGCCGTGCCGACGGGGCCCGCATCGCGCGGGCCGGCGACCGGCGCGCACGCGCCGAGCCACGCCAATGCCGCAACGGCGATCGTTGCGGCCGCGATCGGCTGCTTATGCCGGAAAATTTGCAAAACTCCCACATCCACCTCGCTACTTCGTCAAACACGGATTCGCAACTTTACCAGCAATCGACACGGCATCCGCTACCTGCTACCTGCTACCTGCTACCCGATACCCGATACCGATATCGTATGCCGTATGCCGTATGCCAGATGCCAGATGCCAGATGCCAGATGCCAGATGCCAGATGCCAGATGCCAGATGCCAGATGCCAGATGCCAAAAATCGAATACCAGAGCGATTTTGAGTGCCTGTCAAAGCCCGCGTTCCTGATTCCCTCATATTGGCATCATGAGACAATATTGCCGCCTTGCGGCATCATCATCGGTCGATTATTGCTACAACTGGCGTTGGAGTGCCTTTTGTCACCGGTGCGGTGCGGCTTGCGGCACAATGGCGCAGCCGTGCTGAAGCCAGCGTTGCACCGCGCCATAGGCACGGCAAGGAAAATCATACAAGTGGCTTTTGAAGGCCATCATGGAGCGAGAATCAACATGTCGTTCTTAATCGTCATCGCCGCATTGGCGTTTCTGATGTTTGCCGCCTACCGCGGCTACAGCGTAATCCTGTTTGCCCCCGTGGCCGCTTTGGGCGCGGTACTGCTCACCGATCCAACCGCCGTCGCCCCGGTATTCTCCGGCATCTTCATGGAGAAACTGGTCGGCTTCATCAAACTCTACTTCCCCGTGTTCCTGCTCGGCGCGGTGTTCGGCAAGGTCATCGAGCTATCTGGCTTCTCCGAGTCGATCGTAGCCGTAGCCATCCGGTACATCGGCCGCTCGCGCGCCAACGCTGTCATCGTCGCCGTCTGCGCGCTGCTCACCTACGGCGGCGTGTCGCTGTTCGTGGTAGTGTTCGCCGTGTATCCATTCGCCGCCGAGCTATACCGGCAAAGCAACATCCCAAAGCGGCTGATACCCGGCGCGATCGCGCTAGGCGCGTTTTCGTTCACGATGGATGCATTGCCCGGCACGCCGCAGCTCCCAAACATCATCCCGACCACCTTCTTTAAAACCACCGCCTGGGCTGCGCCGATGCTGAGTTTGATTGGCGCGGCATTCATCCTTGTTGTGGGGCTGGCCTATCTCGAATGGCGCCGGCGCGCCGCCCTTAAACGTGGCGAAGGCTACGGCACGTCGCTGGTCAACGAACCAGAGCACGTCGAGTTGGCGAATCTGCCCCACCCGGCGCTGGCCATCGCGCCGCTGGTGCTCGTGGGGGTGGCCAACTTTGCGCTAACCGAACTGCTCCCACAATGGTACGGCGCCGAGCACACCGTCAGCGCCGAGGTCTTCCCGGGCATCACCGCACCACTGAATACACCGCTCAAGAGTGTGGTCGCGGTCTGGGCCGTCGAGGGGGCGATACTGCTCGGCATCCTGCTCGTCGTCACCACCGCGTTCGGGCGCGTATCACGGCGATTCATCGCCGGCAGCAAGGCCGCGGTCAGCGGCGCATTGCTGGCTTCGCTCAATACCGCCTCGGAGTACGGGTTTGGCGCCGTGATTGCGATCCTCCCCGGTTTCGTGGTCGTCAGTGACATGCTCGGGCGCATTCCTGATCCACTGCTCAACGCCGCGATCTCGGTGTCCTCACTCGCCGGCATCACCGGCACGGCCTCCGGCGGCATGAGCATCGCGCTAGCGGCGATGTCCGACATGTTTGTGGAGGCCGCACAGGCTGCCCAGATTCCGCTGGACGTGCTGCACCGAGTCGTGTCCATGGCCAGCGGCGGCATGGACACGCTGCCGCACAACGGCGCGGTGATTACACTGCTGACCATCACTGGGCTGACTCACCGCGAATCCTACCGCGACATCTTCGCGGTCACTATCATCAAAACACTCGCTGTATTCTTCGTGATCGCGGTGTTCTATGCAACCCGCTAGCGCAGCTTCGCGACGTCGCGTTCGGTGACCGATACGGCCGGATTACCGAACTGTCGTGTGATGTAGTTCACCAACGCGGCGATCTGCGCATTAGTCAGGTCTTGTGCAAATCCCGGCATGCTCACCTCATTGCCGGCCGCATTGCGTTGCACACCATGCAAGATTACCTGGATCAGATTGGTCGGATTCGTCGCGCCCACGGTCGAGTTATGCAGCAATGGCGGATAATAACCATCCGGCGTGCCCTGCCCGCTTGCGTGGTGACACGTCGCGCAATTGCCAAGATAGAGGCGCACGGGATCGCGCGCGGCATCGGGCGCCACACCGCGCAGTGCGGTCACGTCACGCGCAGGACTGCCCCATCCGTGGCGGGCCCGCCGCGCGTCGCCGCGCACGGCCGGCACCGTGTGCAGATACGTCGCGATCGCAGTCAGGTCCGCGTCGGTCATATGCGAAAAGCTGTGCTGCACCGCCTCGGCCATGGGTCCGGCAGCCTGCGCGAGCCCGGGCACGCTGCCGATGCGCAAGTACTGCACGATCTGCTGCGTCGACCACCTGCCGATGCCACTGTCGGGATCGGAGGTGATGTTATAACCCTGCCAACCGGCAAGCACTGCGCCGCCCAAAAAACGCTGGCCGGTCTCGTCCAGCGCCAGTTCCTGCAACGCAAAGCCACGCGGCGTATGGCATGTGCCGCAATGGGCCAATCCTTGCACCAGATAGGCACCGCGATTCCATTGTGCATCCCGGCCAGCCTTGGGCTGGTATGGGCCGTTTTTTAGAAAGATCGCATTCCAGATCTTCAGCGGCCAACGCATGGTCAGCGGCCAACGGATATCGGCGGCGCGCTGCGGCTGTCTGACCGGCGCGACCCCATGCTGGAAATAGGCGTAAAGCGCGCTAATGTCCGCATCGGTGAGTTTGGCATACGAGACATACGGCATCGCCGGATAGAGATTGTGCCCGTCCTTGGACACGCCGTGACGCACCGCGCGCTCGAAATCTTGCAGCGACCATGCGCCAATGCCCGTCTCCCTATCCGGCGTGATATTGGTCGAGTAGATCGTGCCAAGCAACGGCATCTTAAGCGGCAAGCCACCGGCGAACGGCTTGCTCTGAGGTGCAGTATGGCATGCCATGCAATCACCCGCCACCGCCAGGTATTCGCCCTGCTTCTGACCTGCCCCCTTGGTTAGGGCCAGCCGGCTTCTAGCAAAGTCCTTTTAAACCAGCTCCTGGAAAGCGGCAGGAGCATCCGCTGTTGCCCGATATTTCGCCGCAAACTGTGCGGGCGAAAGGTAATTCAGTGCGCTGTGCGGCCGTTGCTCGTTGTAGTCCTGGCGCCACGCGGCAATAAGCGCGCGAGCGTGCGCGAGACTCGTGAACCAGTGTTCGTTAAGGCATTCATCGCGGAACTTGCCGTTGAACGATTCGATGTAAGCATTCTGCGTCGGCTTGCCCGGCTGAATCAATTTTAAGCTCACCCCGTTAGCATACGCCCATTGATCAAGCGCCCGGCCCGTAAATTCCGGTCCCTGGTCCGTTCGCAGTGCTTTTGGATAGCCTCGGAAACGCGCGGCGCGCTCCAACACTCGCGCGACATACAAGCCGCACATGCCGTAGTCCACCACGATATCCACGGCCTCTTTGGTGAAATCGTCCACGATGGTCAGGCACTTCAGACGCCGCCCATTGGACAGCGCGTCCATCACAAAATCGATTGACCACACCTGGTTTGGTCCGCTTGGCAACGCCAACTGCTCGCGCTCAATCATGACGCCGTGGCGCCGTCGACGGCGCCGTACGGCAAGCCCCGCTTCACGATAAAGGCGATGCACGCGCTTATGGTTCGCCTGGATACCCTCGCGCTCCATCATCGCGTGTAATCGCCGATAACCGAACCGCCGACGCTCGTGCGCCAGTTCCACCAGGCGAGCCCTCAACACATCATTCTCGTGGTCCAGCTTCGCTTCGTAATGCAACACGCTGCGAGAAAGCCCGACAAGCCGGCAGGCGCGGCGCTCGGAGATATTCACCTTCTTGCGAATCGCCGCGACTGCTTCGCGCTTGGCTTGCGGGCTCAGGGCTTTCCCTTGACGACAACCTTTAACGCTTGCATATCGAGCATCGCCTCGGCCAGCAGCTTCTTCAGCCGCGCGTTCTCGGTTTCCAGCTCCTTGAGCCGGCGCGCTTCTGACACCTGCATGCCGCCAAACTTCGCGCGCCACGTGTAGAACGACGCGTCACTGAACCCGTATTGCCTGCACAACTCTTTGACCGGCCTGCCGGCCTCGGCTTCCTTCAGAAAACCGATGATCTGTTCTTCCGTAAAGCGCTTCTTCATGTTCGTCTTCTTCTCCGAAAACGAACTTTACTAAACTCCGGCCGGCCCTGTTTGCCGGGGGCAGGTCACTTCACCAACGCGGCATCCGGGACAGCCGATTGAGTACAGACAACGCCGGCCAAGCCAAACAGCACCGCCAGCAACATCGAAGGCACACGTGTTGGCACGTCAAACCTCCGTTTTGAGTTGGTCCGCGATACGCAGCGCCAGCGCCGCGATCGTCAGCGTCACATTCACGGTACCCACCGTTGGCATCGTGCTGCTGCCTGCAATAAACAGGTTCGGGTGATCAAACGTGCGGCAGTCCTTATCGACAACAGAATCGCGGCGATCGCTGCCCATCACAGTCGAGCCGGTGATATGGTTGTTCGGCGCAAAGTCGTCACGAAACACCACGTCAGTGCTGCCCAGCACCTTGGCAAGGCTCGCGTAGATCTGCCTCGTATGCGCTGCACCGCGTATCACGTAGTCATCAATCCGATAAGTGATTTCCGGGCGTGGTATACCCAGCGCGTCGGTCTGGGTCGTGCTAGGCACGATGCGATTGGCCGGCTGCGGCAAGATTTCATGGAAGCAGTCAAACTGCACGTAGCGCGCCGACCGATCGCGGATCTGCACATCCAGTTCTTCGGGCTTGAGCAGCTTGTTTTGAGCGAAAATACGCTTCGTTTCCTGGTCGATCCGCGACAGGTTCGACAGGTGAATCTTCTTGGCTGCCTGGCGGGCGCGGAACGCCCCATCACGAAAACCAATTAGCGACGTCATCTCTTGTGGTCCGCGCCCCGGCCACAGTTTCTCGCTCGCGTAGAACGACACACCGGTGCCAGGATGGTCCATCAGGTTGCGCCCCACCATGTCTGAGCTATTGCCCACGCCATGCGGAAAGTCCTGGCTCGTAGACATCAGCATTAGCTTAGGCGTCTCGATGCCGTTGGCCGCCAGTACGAAGTATTTCGCCCGCACGCGGTGTTCGCCGCCTTGCGGATCCTTGTAGCGCACCGCGGCAATGCGCCTTTGCGCATCGACATCCAGCCGATACGCCACCGCGCAGTCGATTAGCTTCGCCCCTGCCCGCTGCGCCTTCTCGACGTGCACGATGCCGTTGTACATCGCACCGATCGGGCAGATCGGCATGCAATTGTTGTTGCCGCAACACGTTGGGCGGCCATCGTACGGTCGGCTGTTGCGCGCCACCGGCTCGGTCACCACATGTAACGCGGCATCATACCGATTCAATGCGTCCTTGACCGTCTGTTCGTTATACGACAACGGCAGCGGCGCCATCGGATACGGCTGCTTACGCGGGGAGCCAAGATTCTCATGATTCGGCCCCGAGACGCCTAGCACCTGTTCAGCGCGATAGTAGTAGGGCTCGAGATCATCATAGGTGATCGGCCAGTCGCGCGCGACGCCATAGACGCTGTGCAACTTGAAATCGTTCGGCAGGAAGCGCCATGTCGATGCCGCCCAGTGCCAGGTCGTCCCCCCCACCGCACGGATGTACTGGGAGTTGAATTGATGCTCGCCCTTGAAGATTAGGTAGTTGTTCGGCGCGTCGTATTCCGGGTGCGGCGCCCATCGGCTGGACGGATACGGCGCCATGAAATTCATCGTGTTCGGCTGGTTGCGAAAGCGCTCGACGATCTGCCAGCGCGGCATACGCGGGCCTGCCTCGAGCAGGATCACGGACTTGCCGGCGAGCGCGAGTTGGTGGGCAACAATTGCACCCGCGACGCCGGATCCGACCACCACGACGTCGGCTTGTTGGGTATCGGCCATGGTCAGCTTTGCCTCTCGATCGGTTTGCTGGCCCAAAATCCGGGCTTGTTCGGACAGTAAGTGCGAATCACGAGCGTGTCGGACACGACGGCGAACATCAGTGCCTGCTCGTAAGTGACGACCATACCGTCGACCTCGCCGACGTACCATGCCTGCAGGATGCGCAGCGCCAGCGCCGTCTGTGCATCGTCCAGCTTACCCGAGGCCAACGCACCGGCGAGCTGCTGCATGCGCTGCGCCAAGTCCGGCGTTTTTTTCTGCAGCGCTTCAGCTAGGCGTCCACCTACGTCGCGAGACAGCGTCGCCTTACCCGTCAATGCGCGAGATACGGTCATGAATGCATCGAGCAATGCGTCATTGCCCTGCGCGGCAGCGCGCAGCCGCGGCGATCCGACTAGGCCTGCCGCGACGCACGCCAACGTCCTCTGCAGCCAGGCTCGGCGCGCACCCGAGCGCAGGGCGGCTGCCGCCTGATCCACGGTGTCTCGATTCACTTGCCATTCTCCTTTTCGATTTATAACGCAGTCCAAAGGACTGGGCGGACTGAGGAGAAGCATGTGGCGCGCCCGGGCGCGCCGAGCGGCGTATACCGTCACGTGCCGGCAGTCGTTCGCACGCGCCACCGTGCCACGCACGATGCGAGCTTGCCCGCGTAGTACAGCACAAGAAGTGGGTGCGCGCGAGACTGGGCGCAGCGTCAATAAAAACTGCTCCGCCGATCGGACCAACGGCGCCTAGCAGCCTGACCGATGGCCGACAAGTTGTGTCGATTATAGGGAAGCGGGTGCCGAGATCAATTTAATGCAATCGGTGTGAAAAATCGTCTATTGTGTAACATTGATACATCAGCACGCGCCGGGCGGCAAAAGCTGCCTACAGTGAGACGGTATGCCACGTCGGCTCGCCGTTGCCGTTCGCGCCGCTGACGCGCCCGTCAGTGTACTTATAAGCCACTGCAAGGCTCAACGCCGGCGTCAACGCATAGCGGCCGTTGATCGCGTAGTTGTCCATTCCGAGGTTCGTGCCGCCGAAGCCGCTAAGGATCTGGCCACCGAATCGTATGGGCGACCCAGGGTCAACGCGCCATACTGATCACTGCGTAGCCCAACATAAGCTTGCCGATTGAAGAGCGAGCCGCTTTCGCTGTATTGCCCATTATTCAATTGGAAGCCGTTCTCCAGCTTAAAGATGGCATGCAGGCCAGCGCCCAAGTCCTCGTCGCCACGCAGTCCGAAATAGGTATTCGATACCGCGCCACTTGCTTGCTGCCAACTTGCTGCCCATTGCTGTGGCCCAGTTGATTGTTGGTATAGACCAGACCGGCGTCAAGCGTGCCATAAAGCGTCACACTACTTTGCGCGTGAGCCGAGACAGCAAAGGCGCCGCACTCACGCTCGCCCGGCCGCCGTGCACTGCGTGGGCTCCACCCAACGGAAGGTCAAATTGAGCCGTTCAGCAGCCAGTCCGGCAGTTTTCGGCACGCGGTGCTTCCATTCAGCCTGCGTGCGGCCTCGCATCACGAGCAAGCTGCCGCTGGTGAGTCTGAGCGCATGCACAGCTCCGGTCGCGTTATGGCGCAACTCGAAGGCGCGCGCCGCTCCGAGACTGAGTGATCCGATGATAGGCTGCTGGCCCAGCGACGCTTCATCATCGGCGTGCCAACCCATGCCATCCTTGCCGTGACGGTAACGATTGAGCAATACGCTATTAAATCGCGTGGCGGCCACGCACTCCACGATTTGACGCAGCGCCAGCACCGTGGGCGTCCATCGTGTCGGCACGTTTCTAATGCCGGAATATACATAGACGGCGTCGGGATCGCCCTGCCAAGCGGTCAACCGCGGCAGTGGAATGCGGCCGCGCGGTGTATTGATCCAGTCCTGGCGCCACGCGACCTCGTCCGTGAGCTGGCGCAGCGAGTCCGCCGCCACGGCAGGCGTGAGGCAATCCGGATACCAATCTATGTCCGGTTTCGGCACGTCATTAAAAAGATCCAGCATAGAACGACGAAACGACGCATCAGCCCTGATAGTATCCCTTTTGTTCCAACCATTCAGGATGCGCACCATGTCGGTAGAACAAATCCGGGCAGCGGAAACGCGCGCCATGCAGCGCGTGGTGAACGCGACCCTTGGCGTGCAAAGTGCATTCGCCGCGTTGCAAAAACAATTCCCGCCCGAAGGCGACGGCCGCCCATCGGGCTTCGCGCTGACTACCTTTGACGCGGCACTGCAAGAATTAGAAGACGCCCAACAGGCGTTCGACGAAGTGCTCAGCTCAATGCTCGACGGCTTGGGCTGAGCCCTGCAACCAGCGTCACAAGCGCTGCACCAGCGTGCACGACACCACGTGGATGCGCCGCATCCTGCAGGGGCTCGTGTCGCAGCAACCGCCCGCTACTTCAACTTGACGCAACCCGACCGCGGTACTGGCTGGCTGTTCGATGGACCGGGCATAGCCTGGCACAGCGCCACGATGCCAGTGCATTCCTGTGCGCAGACCCCACACCGCCGGCACACTAGCATTCACCGCGTCGCGCCCGCGCCCGTGCCGCCTTAATGTCCGCTTCCCGTTGCGCGTCGCGCGCATCGGTGCGCCGAGCACGCTGCGTCAAGTTGTTCGACAACATGCGCATGGTCAACGTGCGCCGCCGCACCGTCAACTCGCCGGCATCGGGCGCACGCGCGACCGGCCCAAGCGCCCAGTGCAGCGCAAGCAGCCATCCGAGAACCGTCCACCCCAGGCAGACATTGAACAGAGCCAGCATCAACGTGTCCGGCCGCTTGCGCCGGTCAGCCACGATCGACGGTGCAAAATACAACAACAACGCCGCCAGTGCCTGGACTAGTTGAATGATTGTGATCCTCATATTCGACACTATAGTCGAGCCTGCCCCGGACCGCAGCACAGGGACCGGCGATGCCCGGCGCCGAACGCCGAAGCCGCGATGAACAGGCGTGTGATTCGCCGTTCGACAAACGAACAGGACGACTTCCTGTATGCTCGTCGCTCCCGCCGGTCAACCTGGCCGTCGAAACGGATAGTGCCCTCTCACAACGCTGTATGAAGTCTAAGCCAATTCGCCCGCCGCAGCAGGCGGCTCCCGGCACGTACCCAGGCGCGCCGACGCCGGATGCACTGTCGGCCACCGGCCCATGGGCCGCGTCCTCCCTCGCGCTGCGCCGCACCGCGCTTATCGTACTCGCCGCCCTGCTGTACCTGCTGCCCGGCATACTCGGCCACGCGCCGTGGAAGCAAGACGAAACCTATTCGTTCGGCATGATTCAATCGTTCCTGCACGGCAAGGACTGGATCATTCCCCTCAACGCCGGGCAGCCGTTCATGGAAAAGCCGCCGCTGTACTACTGGGTCGCGGCGCTGGTAGCCGGGAGCCTGTCGCGATGGCTGCCGCTGCATGACGGCGCCCGGCTCACGACGGTGCTGTGCAGCGCCGTCACGCTGCTGGTATTGGCAGCGTGGAGCCGCCTGCGCGCGCGCGACAACGGTCATACCGGCGGCGCGGCCGCGGGTGAGTGCCGCGATCCATGGCAAGCGACGCTCGTCACACTGTCGCTGTTCAGCGGCACCCTAATCATGGTCAAGCATGCACACGACCTGTTCACGGACGTCGCACTGGTGACCGGGACCGTCTGTGCACTGTACGGCTTGTACCGGATCGCGCTGCGCATGCAAGCCGGTCACCGCGCAGCGTTCGCCGACGTGGCATGGTTTGGCATCGGCACCGGCATCGCGCAGATGACCAAGGGACTGTTCATCCCCGTGGTGCTAGCACTGACCGCGGCCGCATTACCGGCGCTCACGCCCGCGTGCCGCTCGCGCCGCTACGTCGCGGCGGTCGTGGCCGCGGTAGGGCTAAGCATGCCGTTTTTTCTCGTCTGGCCAGCACTGCTCGCCCATCGCTCGCCTGAGCTGTTCGTCGCTTGGTTCTGGGACAATAACGTGGGCCGCTTTCTGGGTTTCTCGGTGGATCGGCTGGGCTCCGATAACGATCATGCAGTGGTACTGCGCGCGCTGCTGATCGGCGCGATTCCGAGTGGTCCGCTGGCCCTGTACGCGCTTGCGCGTGGTGGCTGGCGCAAGATCACCGAACCAGCGACCGGCATTGCGCTGATTTTCTGCGTGTTCGGCATCGGACTGCTGAGTCTATCGGCGACCGCACGGGTACTGTACCTGCTGCCGTTCGTGGCGCCACTCGCCGTGCTCGGCGCGGATGGCGTGGTGCAATTGCCCGCCGTGCTGCGACGCGGATGGAGCACGCTGAGCCTCGTGCTATTTACCGCGTTTGGCGCACTGGCCTGGTTCGTTTGGGCGGTGATGAGGCGGCCGATCGCCGCGCACGGCGCCGCTCGATGGCTGCAAAAGTGGCTACCGCTGGACTACGTGGTTCCGTTCCAGCCGCTAGCAGTGGCGATAGCCATTGCGTTGTGCGTCGCCTGGTTCGCCGCGTGTCGATATGCACGACGGCTCGGACCCGCCCAGGCGCCATTTGTCTGGTGCGCCGGCGTGACGCTTGCCTGGGGGCTGGTCTTCACGTTGCTGCTGCCGTGGCTGGACCGCGCAAAAAGCTATACGCCGGTGTTCGAGCAACTGGCCATGTCGCTTCATGCCAACTGGCGCAGCGGCGACTGCATGGCCAGCGTCGGCCTTGGCGAATCGGAAGCGCCGATGCTCGAATACGTGACCGGCATCGTGCATCGGCCGGTGCCGCCCGGCGCGGCTGCATCGAGCGTCTGCCGCTGGCTGATTGTGCAGGATGATAGGTTGATGCCGAACACAGACTACGAGGGCTGGAAGCGCGTGTGGCAAGGCGCCCGTCAAGGCGATACACATGAGCGCCTGCGCGTGTTCGTGCGCGACGACACGCAGTCGTCAGCACACAGGCCGCGGCACGAACACGCGCAGCCCACACCGAAAATGTAATCAGTGGGCCGTGACACCGCCAGATTGGTACGCAGTAAGAAAAAATCTGACCTGTTCCCGCGCGTGATTGGCATACAATCTTACCCATTGCTTTCGCCCAACGTGGATCGCGACCAACTGACCCGCCGATGGATCTCGACATCAACGACGCTTTTAATGCCGTCAAATCCGCCGTTTATGCAACCGACGGCCGATACGCCATCCAAGCCTCTGCCGCGCCCCCGCGACCCGCGCGCATCGACCACATCGTTTGTCGCACTGCATTGGCCGCGCCAGCAAGCCGGACCACCTATGACGATCTGCCGCCGGAGGTGATCCAGCAAATCGCGTCGCACCTGTCGTCCGACGATATCGCGCAGCTTTCCGCGCTGAACCAACGCTCCTATCGGATCCTGCGCGAACGACGACTGGCGTGGCATAGCTGCAGACAGGTCGACACGATCGTGGATCTCGCGTCACTGCAACAGTTACTCGACCAAACGCAGGATATCCAGTTCGAGCCCAGCCTGCGCACCGACCCATCGTAGCACTCTGGTACCGGCTGCCACGGCTGCCGGCCACCGAACAGCCGGAGGCCTTCAAGCGTCTATTCCGCGCGGCAGATGGAATCCCTCGATATGGCCATGTCATCCAGCAAGCCATGATCGTATCGATTGTCCAATACGCACCGCAGCAGCGCGTGGAATTATTCGACTTCGCCCAGGCGATTGCCGAGCAACATCGGGACGGCCATCAAAACCTGTGGGCGTCGCTTGCCTCGGCGCTGTCGTGCCTGCCATTGTGGCCATCGCAATTCGCGGCGCGGTATCAAGCGCTGTTGGGCCGCCTGCCCTCGCTTGGCCAGACGCAACAGGCCGAACTCATCGTCGTATTAGCGACGCAACTGTCCGCATTGCGAAACGGCAGCCACGGCGCGGCCCTCGACGTGTCAACGGAATACAAAATATTGCAGGACTGGACACGACGCCTGCCGCCCTCGCTTCAAGGCGCGCCAGTCGGCGCATTGGCCGCGGCCGTGAGCGAACTGTCCGATGCACAACGCCCGTTTCGCTACGCAGAGATGCGGCAGTTGGCGTTGGGGCTGGCCACCCTGCCTACGGCGCGGCACGCCGACGAGTTATCGACGCTAGAGTCCACGCTGTTGCACGCATCACCCCCGGTGCGCATACAAGCGGTCCACCGGCTGATCAAAACCACGCCCCGGCTGCACGGCACACTGTCGCAACAAATTTGGCAGCGTGCGCTGCGTTTGCTTGAAGCCGGTGGCACGGACGGCGTCGATGCGCTGGAAGTACTGGATGCGACACGACGCGACGGCGTGATCAGCATGCTGGGCAAAGGCCAGCGGGAAAATGCCGTGATGGAGACAAGGGCCTTTATTTAACGCAACTTTCTCACCACGCAGGTGAGTGCAGCCCTGCTTGCCTGCCTCATGCCGTGACTGCAAAATCCAATCGCAGCCGACAACAATGTGTCGACTTGGAGTGGCCCGCTGCCATCATCGCGCGATACAAAACCGATAACCGGCGCGTCAGATGCAACCGATCGGCGTGCTGGATTCCCCTTACATTCGCCGCATCGACATCACGCTGAAACACTTGGGCCTGCCGTTCGAGTACCGGCCAATAGTTGACATTGTATCGCCAGATCATCGTTGTATGGCAGCGTGTGCGCTCTCGCACACGCTGCCCACGCACACCGTTGGGCGGTTATTTCTCGGGCGAGGCCGGCGGCGTCGGTAGGTTATGCCAACGCTGCGCGGCGAGTTCTGGCACGACGCGGATCGGCGTCAGCCTCGAGCCCCTTCTTCGCGCATCGCCGTGATTGGACGCCGTCGACTCCGATACGCTGGTCTTCGGCAGATTGGACGCGCTGCCGTCCTGCGCGAAAACATTGTCGATCGACCAGCGTCTTGCGGGATGGCCCGTCGCGTCCATCTGCAGACAATTTTCGGCTTCCTGCAGCAGTGCAGAGCACAACTTGCATGCTCGTTTGAGGCACTCGTCCTCTGACAGACCTTCCACGAACGGACTGCTTAGCTGATCGATCCAATCGCGGTTCAACTGGCTCGGCGTCGATATTCCGCTCTCCTCGTACTGCTCGGACACGCTGTCCGCCAGTGGGTCGCGCGTTGTGTCACCCATCATCTCCGGCTCCAGGCCGCCATCGCGCTCTTGCAGCCATGCACCGGATCGTTCGGTCATCCGACTTGGCTTCTCGTTGTGTGACAAACCATCAACGGCCGCATCGTCGCGCGACGCATAAAGCCACTGGAGACCTATTCGGAGTCGTAGCCGCGATACGTCGTCCAAGTAAAACAAGTCGCGCCGTGAATCGCCCTCCGGAAAACCGTGATAGCTTTCCACTTTGATCCGATTGGCAAGTGTGGGAGGCACATTCAGGCGACTGAGCCCAGACGAAAACGCCTGCTTCTGGACGTCCGAGCCGTATGCGATGAACAGACGAGGCGCGTCGCCTGCCGGCACCGCATTGACCAGTCGACTAGCCGACCATGGCGATGCCTCACTGCCTCGGGCCCCAAACGGCACATTGGTGCACTGCCGGACATCATCGGCGCCGCCGTACGGTGACCACCTCAGGCGATCAAGCTCGACAGGCAAATGACGCGCGACGTCAAAACCAAGATCGTCATCCAGGTGCATAAGCCATTGCACGCCGAGTTCCCAGGATAGTTCGACAGGCGGCTCCCGATGCTCGGCACGCCCATCCGGCCCCAAGGCCGGCGAGATAAACGCTATGCCGGCGAACCCATGAGGCCTTGTTTTCAATAAATCGATCGCATGACCGGCCACGCGTGCACCGTGAGTGACCAGATACACGGGCGAGCCACGCCTCTGATTCGTATCCAGATAGGTATCGATGAAATGCATTGCCGCCCTCCCCGCATGAAGGTTGCCCCAAAAATCGCCATGACAGCCCGATTGGGTGGGATGGACGAAAACCAGATCGGACGCGTCAAGCAATGTAGAGAGATTGTCATATCGATCCCAGCTTTCTTGGCCTGAAAGGTCCCCGACGATAGGACCGACCGATGCTAGCAGCAGATAGCCGGTGGAACGCAGCGGATCATCTCGAACGCTGTCACCAAAAAAGAATGTGACAGGGCGGGACGAGGGCTCCACATCGCGTTGGGTATAGGCTACATAGACGATCTGGGCATCGTCGGGTGCGCTCTGAATCGGGACCATGCCGACGGTCGCCGCTAAATCTAGTGTTCCATCACCGTGCTGCATTTGATGATACGTCGTGACTGGCGTCGAAAGCGACTTGTCGGACGGCACCGAAACCGGCTCCTTGGGCAGCACCGAAGCATGGAGAGCGGTCGCGGGTCGCGTATCGGATTGACCAGCCACCCTAGCGTCGCCGACACCGGACTCGCCTCCCCCTCCGCCACACGCATTCATCGACAGCGCAACAGCGATCGTCATTGCGCGCAAGGATACGCGACCTGGCTTAATCAACCGGCTAAGACATTTATTTAATTCCATTTTCATGATGGTCACCATTTTAAGTGGATAACAGCAGCCCTCCGACGAATCGGATAATCTAAAAAAAAGACCGATGGTCTTCGATTAAATCTTAGACGCGGAGCAATAGCGCTGCCTCGGCACCGGCGTGCACGTCAACTCATTTGCTGGTTAAACTGCATGTAATGCAATTGAAAGTATGAGGCGCGAAACGTATCATGCGCGAAGCGCCAAGTAAAGATCAATAATGAAACAATCGTTGCTTATATAACGATTCGGGCGAAATATATGAACCAATGAAGCCACGCACACCGTTTTTATTGGTATAGTACAAAATGGATTAGTGTGTTTTGGATTGCTAATTCATCGGACAATACTGACTAATTTACCGCGACATCACGGTAGCCGGCATGGTGTACCTATCCCGCAGCCCGTGCCTCTCATGTTTAGGCAGTTCGGTCGGGATCGGCCCGGCATATTTTTCCTGGCATCCGGCATTGCCGGTCGATAGTTCCGAAAGCAAATTTCTTTGCTTAGGCGCCACGTAGCACCGTTTCAACGCCCATCACTTCGCATCCCAGTTGCTTTTTTCGGCATCCCCGTCGTCGCGCGAGGTGGGATTGCTACGCTTCACGCTGTATTCGCGTTTTCTGATTGCTCGATATCGCAACACCATCTGGGGGGCGCTTGGATATTCTGCTGTTTGCCTCAGCCTATAACGGCATGGTCCAGCGTGTTCATCGCGAACTCGTTGCACTGGCGCATCGCGTCTGCATCGAATTGTCGCCGGACCCGGATACGATGCTGGCTCGCGCCGAACAGGTCGGTCCTGACTTGATCATCTGTCCATTCCTGAAGCATCGCATTCCCGACACGGTATGGCACGCCTGGCCGTGCCTGGTCGTCCATCCGGGAATCGAGGGCGATCGGGGGCCATCCGCGCTAGATTGGGCGATTACCCATCAGCAATCCGAATGGGGCGTTACCCTGCTGCAAGCCAATGCCGAAATGGACGGTGGCAATGTGTGGGGAACACACCGGTTTGCGATGCGCAGGGCCAGCAAAAGCAGCATCTATCGACGTGATGTCATACCCGGCGCGGTGAAGCTCATTCGACAGGCATTGGCCGATTTCGCAGATCCGCGGTTCCGTCCGCGTCCGCAAGACTACGCTCGCCCGTCGGTCAAGGGCCGTCCCCACGTGCTGATGCGACAGGATGCACGCCGCATCGATTGGCGCACAGATGACACCGATACGATCGTCAACCGCATTCATGCGGCCGACGGCTTCCCCGGCGTGCGTGACGAGATCCATGGCCAGCCGGTGTATCTGTTCGGTGCGGTGGCCGATACGGGCATCGCGCATGAGGCTACGCCGGGTGCGTGGCTGGGTCAGCGGCACGGCGCGGTATGCCGCGCCACGCGGGACGGTGCCGTATGGATCAAGCAGATGAAGGCGGGGAGCCGCGGCCCAGGCGCCGGCATCAAGCTTCCGGCGATGCTGGCGCTGCGCGCCGCGTTCAGCGACACAGCCTGGCTCGAGCAGTTGCCCGAGCTGGACTCGCCTGCTGTCGAAGATATCCGCATCCACGTCGAACATCGGGTGGCATACGTCGAATTCGACTTCCACAACGGCGCGATGAGCACCCGCCAATGCACGCGCCTGACTCATGCGCTTGATGCGCTCAGTCGGCGCCACGACGTGCGCGTGATTGTATTGATGGGCGGCAATGATTTTTGGAGCAACGGCATCCATTTGCATTGCATCGAGGCCTCGCCGGATCCAGCCGGCGAGTCGTGGCGCAACATCAATGCGATAAACGACTTGGTGCGCACTATCCTGCTGACCGAACGCAAGATCACGATCGCTGCACTGCGCAACAACGCCGGTGCCGGTGGCGCCATCATGCCGCTGGCATGCGACTTCGTGCTGGCCCGCCGCGGCGTCGTGCTCAATCCGCACTACCAAACGATGGGCTTGTACGGCTCCGAATACTGGACTTACCTATTGCCGCGTCGCACCGGCGCCGCGCGAGCGAAGGCCTTGGTTGACGCCTGCTTGCCAGTGGTGGCGGACGAAGCGCTGAGCATGAACCTCGTCGACCACGTGCTGCCAGAGGATTGGACCGAGTATCACGCTTTGCTATTGCGCCATTGCCAGACGATCGCGCAAGACGAACGGTTCACGACGTACCTGAACATCAAGGCGCGCGTGCGACGCATGGACGAGCGGCGCAAGCCGCTGCAGGCCTATCGGGACGAGGAATTGCAGCGGATGAAAGCAACATTCGACGATCCGGGTGCCAGCTACCACGCACTGCGCCACCAATTTGTTCACAAAATCTCGTGTGCGGCAACGCCGCCCCACTTGCTCGGCGACGTCAGCATGCGGCAGCCGCACGATACGCCGCGCCAACGGGAGCCGTCGCCCGTTCAAGCGTAACAGCGAGCCGGCACGGACCCAACGGCGGCGCCGGCGGCCAGCGCACGCGCAGGCTGCGCTACAGCTATCGGCGTCCTGTTCGTCACAGATGGCCGCCTCCGTGCGATTGCGACCCCTCGCCTTAGTCAGGTACAACGCCGCGTCGGCCTTAGTCGTGAACGGAAAAGCATCACGAATGCTTCGCCATAAGCGCAGGTCAACGCGCGTCGTAGCATGAACATGCTGCATTGTGGCTTGGCGCACAGG
This sequence comes from Mycetohabitans sp. B46, assembly GCF_037389205.1. Classification (NCBI taxonomy): domain Bacteria; kingdom Pseudomonadati; phylum Pseudomonadota; class Betaproteobacteria; order Burkholderiales; family Burkholderiaceae; genus Mycetohabitans; species Mycetohabitans sp. B46. Next base: position 190,258 of record NZ_JADBGL010000007.1, on the reverse strand, counting down.
CCGAAGTCGGCCCAGCCCGTAAGCTGCCAGCATGCGCGCGACGCCGGCGGTGCGCACCCACGGCGCACGCGTTGCCGCGCGCGAAACAGCATACGCGACGCAAGCGACGGCCCAGCCGCAGCGAGCCCACGACAGCGACCGCTGCGGCTGCCCCACGCACGGCTGTGCTGCGTCGACGCGGCTCGATCATGGGCACCCGCGCCCGGCCATACGGAGCGCAGGCGGTCCGATGCTGGCCACGACGGCCCGCCACGCCATGCGTCATGTCGTCGCTCGCCCATATCGAATGTGACTGAATAACCGCGACACGCGGGGATACCAGAATGAAAAAAACCTTTGATGGACTGGATCTGCTCCGGTTCTTATTGGCCGTCTACTTGACGCTCTACCATACCGTCTACGTGACCCGTTACGGCGCAGCATTGCCCTATCGCGCATGGTTGGGACTGGGCGGATTCGCCACCAGCAGTTTTTTCCTGCTCTCGGGCTTCATTCTCGCGCATGTTTACTTAGGCCAACAGCCGGGCGTGCTGCGCGGCGGCGCCAGGCGCTTCTTCGTCAACCGATTGACCAATCTCTATCCCGTCCATTGGATATCGCTGGCGCTGTTCCTGGCGGTTGGCGTGGCAGGTGTCAACCCGCTCAACCGCTTTTCGTTGATGACACTGGACAGACAAGCCGGCGGCTTTGAGTACCTGGACGGCATGACCACGTTGGCAATCATCGTCGCGACGGTATGGATGCTCCAGGCATGGCAACCGCTATACGAGGCCATCAACCCACCGTCCTGGTCACTGTCCGCGTTGCTGTTCTTCTACGCGTGCTTTCCATGGCTTGCGCCCCGGTTGCTTGCGCTGCGCCGGCCAGGACGCGCCTGGGTCATGCTGTGGCTCGGCTATCTGTTACTGCCCGTGGTATTCGCGATGCAGCACTGGTATGCACCGGCCTCGGTCGGCTTCCTTTATACCAATCCGCTGGTGCGCCTGCCCGAGTTTGCCGCCGGTATCCTGCTCTACGGCCTGTACCGCGAGCGCCGTGTCGACTGGCTCTGCGCGACACCCGCCCGCCGCGCCGCCACGCTCGCTTTCGTCGCACTGTCCTTCATCGGCGGCGTTAAGGTGCTCGAGCATGGTGGATTGGGCTGGCAGTACATCGTCCATAACGGCGCGTTGCTGCCGTCCCAGGCCGCACTGATCCTAGTGTGTGCTCACGTCACAATGCCCGCAGCGGCCGCGCGGCTCGCCACCCGGCTCGGCAACGCAGCGCTGTCGCTATTCGCCATCCATTTGCCGTTGTTTCTTATTTTCACCAAGCTGGGAAAATTGCTGACGATCGGCATGGACCCGCTGCAATGCGTGCAGCAGTTCACGACATGTGTGAACGCGTCGCGCGACGTCGTGCCGTCGATGGCACTTTACCCAGCCTACCTGGTCGGCACCGTGGTTGCAGCAGTCGTGTTCCAGGAGCGGATTGTCGTGCCGCTGCGCAATGCGTTGCGCAGCCGGCTGTCGCGCAAGCGCGCACAATCAGCGTAGTCGCGTTCGGGCTACTAGTCTGGGCCGACGCAGCGTATATCGCAGCCTACCTCATGTCGGACCTGTCGCTTGTGTGACAGCCATCATTGCAGCCGCACCGGCTGCTAAGTTCAGCCTTGTTGATCGCGCTGGCTTCAAATTTTCTTCGCGCTGGTGGAGGCGCCTGCGTTTTGTCGGGTGCCGCACAGATCTCGCGGGTGCGGACTGGTCTACTAGCTTCGCGCACGGGGAGTGCCACCGCCGGGATTTAAGCTACCCGAGCCGGAAAATGATTGATACTGGAGCATCCGATGAAAAATGAATTAAGACAGATCATCCAGGAAGTCGCTCATCTGGAATTATCCGTTGAGCGCCTTTCCGACAACGATGACCTCTACGAAGCAGGTTTATCGTCGCTGAACACCATTCAATTGATGCTTGCGATCGAAAAACACTTCAACATCGAAATTCCCGACCGCATGCTCAATCGCCATCTGTTCCAGAGCATCGACTCACTGACTGAGGCCGTCTCGCAATTGCAGCGCGACGTGCAATCCGCATGAGCGCAATCCCATTCGCCAACGGTGGTGAGCTGGTGCACGCCATTGCATTGCCCGAACTTGACGCGCGCCCGTCGGACGCCGACGAGCACGCGTTAGACAAAGCCGCGACCGCGGTAGCGCAGATCGCGGCGCGCTTCGCCGATGCCGTGGACCGCGAAGCCAGGTTCCCGAGCGAAGCCATCGACGCCATGCGCGAGCATAGGCTGCTCGGCGCAATGGTGCCTGTCGAATTGGGCGGCATGGGCGCGTCGCTGGCGGCCATCGCTTCAGCATGCCGCATTCTCGGCCACGCGTGCTCGTCCGCCGCGATGATCTATGCGATGCACCAGATCGAAGTGATTTGTGTATTGGAACACGCGCTGTCGGCGCCGTGGCATCGCGGGTTTCTCCGGCAGGTTGCCGAGCATGAGTGGCTGCTGGCATCCGCGACGTCCGAAGATGGCATGGGCGGCAATCTGCGCAACAGCCGCTGCGCGATCGAGCCCGATGGCGACGGTGCGTTCACATTGCACAAGCTCACCCCAACGATCTCCTACGGCGCCTATGCCGACGCCATACTGGCGACCGCCCGGCGCTCGCCGGACGCGCCGGCCGTGGAGCAAGTGCTCGTGACGATCCTGAAAGACGACACGACCCTGACTCGCCGCAGTGGATGGGATACGTTCGGCATGCGGGGCACGTGCAGCGAAGGCTTCGTGCTCGAGTCACGCGGCCGCCGGGAACAGGTCTTCCCCGTACCATTCGGCGAGATCGCCGAGCGCACGATGGTGCCGGCCTCTCACATCCTGTGGTCGTCGCTGTGGACCGGCATCGCTAGCGACGCGTTTTCCCGCGCGCATCGCTACTTCCGCACGCAGGTACAAGACAATCCGACCGGCACATCGCCCGCCGGTAGCCGAAGCGCCGAAGCGCTGGGTCTGCTGCAAGCCATGCAGGGACGCATCGACAGCGCGCTGCGCGTCCACGCACGCGCGGGCACCTCGGCCACGCGCTCGTGGTCCGAAACAATGGCCGACGCGGCTCAGATCAACACGCTCAAGACTTACGTATCCACCACCGCGCTCCAAGTCGTGATGCACGCGGTGATGATCTGCGGCATGGCAGCATACAAGAACGGCACGCCGTTCACGCTAAGCCGGCATATTCGCGATCTGTATTCTGCACCCCTTATGATCAATAACGACCGTATCGATGCCAATACGGCCAGCCTGTTGCTGGCGCAACGCCCCGCTTCGCTGGAGAGAGAATAATGGGCGATATCACGTTGCAACACCCACCTGCGCACGCGGCCGACATCGATGACCGGCACGACGTGAGCGCACTACGCGATGCACTCGTTGACGCGGGCCTGTTAATCCCGATGGGCGTGCAGGGCCTGTATGGCAGAAGCGAAGTGTTTGAGAACGTGATCGGGGCCATTGATGCATTAGTCACGCGCCTGGGTGCCGATCAGCATGCCGAGGTACTGCGCTTTCCACCCGCGATGAATCGGACCGATTTTGAGCACAGCGAATATCTGAAGGGATTTCCGCAACTCGCTGGAACGGTTCATAGTTTCTGCGGCTCGGAGCACGAGCATCAACGTGTGCTGCAATGCCTGGACCGGGGCGAGGACTGGACCGAATTTCAAAAGCCGACCTACGTGGTCATGACACCGGCGGCATGCTATCCCGCCTATCCGGTCATCGCGCGGCGCGGCGCGCTGCCCCCACAGGGCAGGACGCTAGATCTGTTCTCGTATTGCTTCCGCCACGAGCCTTCGCTGGACGCCACCCGGATGCAACTGTTTCGCATGCGCGAATATGTGCGCCTGGGTACGCCAGATCAGATCCTGGCATTTCGCACCGAGTGGATCGAGCGCGGCAAGCGGATGATGGCGCTGCTGGCGCTACCGCACGAAGTCGACTTGGCCAACGATCCCTTCTTTGGCCGCGGCGGCCGCATTGCCGCGTCGAGCCAGCGTGAGCGGAACTTGAAATTCGAAATGCTGGTGCCGATCGAGGGTGACACCCGGCTCACTGCCTGCCTGAGCTTCAACTACCACATGGACCACTTCGGCCTGCTGTGGGGCATCAAGACGAGCGATGCCGACGTCGCGCATACTGGTTGCGTGGGGTTCGGCATGGAACGCCTCGCGCTCGGACTGTTCAAGCATCACGGGTTCGATGTGCAGGCTTGGCCGGAACCGGTACGCAACGCGCTGTGGGGAAGCTAATGAGTGACGTCGTCTCGCCAATGGCCGCGCCGGACGCACTCACACAACTGGCGCCGCCGATGAAGTTGCCGCGCGATCCGGCGAGCTATCGCCCGCACGCGCTGCATGACGCGACCATGGTCTGGAAGCAGACCAATTGCTACGTTGACCTGTGGATCGAGCTGTTGTCGCAATGGGGCTTCGAGCCCCATGCCATGCTGCCTTTCACCGTCACGCAGGATTTTGAGGCAGACCAGTTCACCTTCTTCAAGGTGCCGTTGGAAGACTTAGAGCGGCTATACGGAATTGTCGTGCAAGAGCACGCCATCTTCGAGCCACTGCCGTACCACATCGATCAGCAGGTCCGGCGCGGCCACGTGATGCTGGTCGAGGTTGACGCGTGGCATTTGCCCGACACCCGTGGCCTCAGTTATCAACGCGAGCACACGAAGACGACCATCGGCATCGACGCGATTGACTTGCAAGCCGGCGAAATCGGCTATTTCCATAACGCCGGATACTATCGGGCCGCAGGCGACGACTATCGTGGGCTGTTCAGCATCGGCTCCAGTGCGTCGCTGGTGCCCTACGTCGAATGCGCGAAGCGGCGCTTTGAGCCGTTGCGCGGCCCGGCGCTGCATGAAGCCGTGCTCTCCCTGCTGGCGCGGCACTTCAAGCGCCGTCCCGCCAGTAGCCCGATCGCCGCGTTCCGGGCTGCGCTGGCCAGAAACGCTGCAGTCATCGCATCGCGCCCGATCTCGTACTTCCATGCGTATTCGTTCAACACGCTACGTCAACTCGGTGCAAACTTCGAGCTACTGGGCCGCTGCCTGCGATGGCTCGACGTACCCAATGCGAACGGTACCGACGGCACCGGAGCCTTTTCTGCTTGCGTAGCCGCCTGCCACACCATCGCCTCCGAGGCGATGGTGCTCGAATTCCGGCTCGCCAGGGCGTGCGCGCGACGCAACGAGGACCGTTGCGACAGTACGCTGGACATCATCGAGCACGCGTACGGGTCATTGATTGACGAACTGGGTGTGCAGTTGGGCGGCAACGACGTACCGCCACGGCTACAACGCGACTCGAACGCGGCCCACCCCGACACTCAATCACTGCTGCAATGAACCCGCAGCCTGCCCCAGCCGGACGCAGCACCGCCGGTCTCGGGCCTGGTCATGGGCGAGCGGCTTCGCCCATGTGGCGCTTGTGTACGACTGTGGCCAACGCCGCCCCCCGGCCACGCGATCTGCCACCTGCAGATGCATCGGAGTGGATCGACGCACCCGTGCCTGGAACCGTCGGCCAGGCACTCGCAGCCGCGAACCGGCTCACGCCGCTAAATGCGAGCCGGCTAGGTGAATACGACCACTGGTACCGGCTACCGCTGCAACGCGGCGGCGCCCGCCTGATCCGGTTTGACGGGTTGGCGGGCATCGCGCAGATTTGGCTGAACGACACGTTGCTGCTGCAGTCAACGAACATGTTCGTCTCGCAACAAGTGCACATCGACCCGCTGCCTGAGAACAGCGCGTTGTACCTATGCTTTCGGTCACTGACCCGCTACCTCGAGACCATGCCCGCGCCTCGCCGCGCTCGCTGGCGCACGCGCCTGGTCGATGCGCCGGCGCTGCGGGCGGTACGAATCTCGCTGTTCGGCCACATGCCAGGCTGGTTCCCGCGCATCGAGCCAATCGGCCCGTGGGGTGCCGTGGCCGTCATCGATGCTAACGCCGATACGGCCGCCCAGATCGTGCACCACACGCTGAACGCCTCGATCGAAGGCTGCGATGGGATCGTGGACGCGACCATCACATTTGCCGCACCGGTTTGCCACCCTCTGGACGCGGTTCTGGACTGCGAAGGCCATCATGTCCGTCTACAACGCCACGACCCGTTCACGCTGCGCGGGCGGCTCACCGTGCCGAACGCCAAGCGATGGTGGCCGCACACGCATGGCGAACCGGCGCGCTACGCCGTCTCGCTGCACTTGGACGGCGCGACCGTGGCATTGGGATACGTCGGATTTCGCACCATCGAGGTCACGCACGGCCACGACGGGCAGGGCTTCGCATTGTCCGTCAACGCGAAGCCAATCTTCGTGCGAGGCGCGTGCTGGAGCACCGCCGATCCGCTAGGGTTGCGCGTGTCGGCACACGACTATCACACATGGTTGACGCTGGCCCGGGACGCGGGATTCAATATGATCCGCGTCGGTGGCACCATGACTTACGAAGATGACGCATTTTATGCGTCGTGCGACGAACTGGGCTTGCTGGTCTGGCAAGACTTCATGTTCGCCAATTTCGACTATCCGTGCACCGCTCCTGATTTCGTCACATCGGTGACGCTGGAAGCCAGCCAATTTCTCGCACGCACGGCAGGTAACCCTTCATTGGCCGTGCTATGCGGAGGCAGCGAAATCGCGCAGCAGGCGTCCATGGTCGGCTTGAGTGACGAGCAACGCGATATGCCGTTGACCGCCCGCTTGCTCGCCGAGCTTGCCGCGACACATCGGCGCGACGTACCGTACGTATCGGACACACCGTCCGGACAGGTACTGCCGTTTTATCCCCGCACGGGCATCTCGCATTACTATGGCGTCGGCGCCTATCTGCGACCCTTGGAGGATGCGCGGCGCGCGGCGGTCCGCTTCGCTAGCGAATGCCTGGCGTTTGCACACGTTCCCGCCGATGCGACGCTTGCCGCAATCGGCTCGCCGTCGGTGCACGAACCCGCGTGGAAAATGGCCGTGCCGCGCGATCCCGGCGCGCCATGGGATTTCGACGACGTGCGCGATCATTATTTGCGCGAGCTGTATGGGCAAGACCCGGCGCGGCTCAGAGGACAGGATCCGTCACGCTACCTCGAACTATCGCGAGCCGTGCTCGCCGACGTCGTATCCGAGACACTGGTGGAATGGCGCCGCACTGCGTCCAGCTGCGCGGGCGCATTACTTTGGCAATTTCAGGACGTCATGCCAGGCGCCGGATGGGGCATCGTGGACGCGTTCCGGCGTCCCAAGTCGGCCTGGTATGCGCTTAAGCACGTGCTCCAGCCGCAGCAGGTGTGCCTGTGTGACGAAGGGCTGAATGGACTGGACGTGCACGTGTTCAACGACGGCGCCGCTCCGTTGCAGGGACGGCTGGAGTTGGTCGCATTGCGCGACGCCACCGTGCCGGTCGCACGGGCGCGTTGCGAGCTTCATATCGAACCGCACGGCGCACGCCAAGTCAGCGCGGCCCAGTGCCTAGGGCGCTTCTTCGACTTCACCTACGCGTACCGGTTTGGTCCGCGCGAACACGACACGGTCATCGCATCGCTGTACGATCACGAGGATCGGCTACTCGCACAATCGTTCTATTTCCCGGAGCGTACCGCGCCGGCCATCTTCGAACGCGGCGATATCGGTCTGAGCGCCTCGCTGGAACAGCGTGACGGCCAATGGTGGGTCAACGTCGGCACGCGTGCGAGCGCGCGCTACGTGCAGATCACTGCGCCGGGCCTGCTGCCGAAGGACGACTGGTTCCATCTGGCGCCCGGCGCGAACGTGTCTGTCCCGCTGCTGCCGGAACCGACATCCTTGCACCCTCTTGCGTCATTTCACTCGGGAACCCCGCCTCTGGACACGCACGACGGCCCGGGGGCAATCGAAATACGCGCAGTCAATTCCAACAAAATCATTCGCTTGAGGAAACCATCGTGATACCGATTACATTCGATGATTGCGTCGGATGGCTGCACGAAGGACGCTTGCCGCGGGGCGTCGTGCTGTGCACTGCCGTCGGCCACGAAGGCCTGTGGACCCATAAGCTGATGCGTGCGCTGGCAGAGCGGCTGGCGCGCGAGGGCATCTGGGCGCTGCGGTTCGATTATCCCTGCTGCGGCGACTCGGCGGGCGACGACCTGGACAGCGGCCGGTTTGATAAAAGCATTGCCAGTATTGGCCGAGCCGTGCACGCGCTGCGCGCCCATGCACAGCTGACCGATGTCACGCTAGTCGGCCTGCGCGCCGGTGCCGCCATGGCGCTATTGGCCTGCACGATGGATACACCTGAGGCCGTGCAGGTCGATGCATTCGTCGCGCTGTCACCCGTCGTGCGAGGGCGCACCTATATGCGCGAAGTGGCCATGGTCGAGCGTCAATGGCTGGACACGACACCACCCGCGGTGCAGCAAGCGCATGCCGCAGAACCCTGCCTGAGCGTGCTCGGGCATCGCTATCCTGCTGACTTCGTCGCCGCGTTGCGGGCGATTGACCTGTGCGCCGCCGTCGGGAGCGCGGCTTCGCTACCCCGCTCCGTGCTGCTCATCGATACCGATCGTGGCGACAGTGCGGTGCTGCAAGCGGCGTGGCAGGCCCGCGGTGTCCAGGCCACCTTGCAGCCGTTTCCCGAATCCGTCACAACATTGGTCGAAGGCATCCGCTCCCGACTGCCACTCGCCAGCCTCGAAGCGAGCGTCGCATGGATTGCTACGCGACAGATGCAAGATACCCCCGTGGCACAGCCCATGCCAGCACCGGCCGTTTCGTTGCATACGACCGGTGCGCACCTCGTGCTGCCCGACGCCACCGAGAGCACCGTGCAGATTGGCGCCGCGCCGCTGATCGGAACGCTGTGCCGGCCAGCTGCCCCGACGCCGGGCGGCTCAGGCATGCCAGCATTGCTGTTCGCCACGACCGCTGCCAATCCCCGCAGTGCCGATGCACGACTTGCGGTGCGTCTCGCGCGGCAGCTCGCCGCCCACGGCATCGCCTCGTTGCGCGTGGACGTGAGCGGCGTCGGCGACAGTGGCGCCTGCGTGTTGGACGATCAATCCGTCGTCCCCTACTCCGGCCAAGCCGTGACGGACGTGGTCGCGGCCGCGGACTGGCTCGCGGAGCAAGGCTACCGCGATGTCGTGGCGCTGGGTATCTGCTCGGGTGCGTATGCGTCGCTTCAGGCCGCGTCGCGTTCGGCGGCCGTAACCGGGATAATTGTGATCAACTTGCCCCGGTTCATCTGGCCAGCTGGCTTGACGCTCGCGGACGCGATTACTCAACAGACCAATTCGGCACGCGGCTACCTCGCGTCAGCACGCGACCCGCAGAAGTGGAAAAGACTATTGCGACGCCGGCGTGACCTGCGCCCCGTTGCCAAGGCGCTCATACGGCTGACGGCCGCCAAGCTACGCGTGCCAGCAATGCGGCTGCTCGAACGGGCGGGTTGGCGCCCGCCGGCTCACTCCGAGCGTGGGTTAATGCACGCGTTGGCGCGCCGTGGGGTGAACGCACTATTGATCTATGGCGAGTTCGACCCGGGACTGGACGAGCTGTCGCGCCACTTCGGGCCTGCTCATCGGGCGTTTCGCAGGCAACGACAGATCGACGTACAAACCATCGCGCACCTTGATCACTCAGTATACGGGACACAAGGCGCCGATGCGATCATCGAGTTATGCATACGCACGTTGATGCGCTGGAGCGCCGAACCTAGCAGCATGAGTGGCTTGCATAGACCTGCGCCCGCTACCGAGCCCCGTTCGGCGACCGCCTCGATGCATGTCCAATAGCTACGTTCTCGAATGTATTGCCACCATGCCGCGGCTTGACGCCGTGGCCCGTTGCGACTGCCACGTCGGCCTCGCGCCGGCACCTGCCACCTATCTTTTGCTTTATACCTAAATCGACGTTTGCCGTTTAGTTAATCCCAGCATCATTTGCTATGTTCATTAATAGCAAGTTAATTATCCGCGTAGAATTATTTCAAAATATAATATGCCGCTGCCCCGCGACATCCACCGTGCCGCATTTACGTCACAATTGAATGACAGCAGGACGGTTGCTTCAACACTGGATAGATGCCGAGGTGACCGCCTACAAGCCCAGTCCGCAGTTTGCCGCTACTAATACACCTCATTCAAACGGTTCCTGCGCTTGTCTGTGCATCCCATTGCGGTTTAACTCATCATATAAATTTTTTGCCAGCTATTGCAGTATGATTTGGAGCAGATTAATATGCGCTCCTGGCTTCGAAAAAAGTTTGTGGTGCAACGCAATTCGAGCCGGCGCATTATTCTGTCCAGGCTGCAATTAATACCTACTCACCGCGGTTAATCCATTGGATACAGTCAAAAATGCCGTCCAGTGGTGGAAGACGAATTGTCCTAACCGCCGGGGGAATTGGCATATTTAACCGGATTTTTTGCCAGCCCAAGTCATTTCTACAGAACCGGGGTTGTTAATCAGGAGCCGAGAATGTTGAGTCCACACGAATTTGCGACCCTCATGCTTATCAAGCACTCGCCAGACCAGATCGATCTGAGTCGCGCTGAACTTAGCACGCTGCTCGAGCGCCAACTTGTCGTATTACACGATCAGGCCGCCGGCGGCCACTCGCCGCAGCTGACCCGGGTCGGCCAATCGATCCTCGATGCGTGCTCGCGCGTGCGATTTTCCGCGTAGTTCCGCCAATTAAGTCGTCCAGGCGGACGCCAGCACACCTAGACGGCGGCGAGCGCAGCCGCATCAAGGATCCGGATGTTCCTACCCTGCGTATTGACCAGCCCTGCCCGGCTGAAGCCGGACAATATCCGGCTCACGGTCTCAAGCTTCAAGCCCAGATAACTGCCCATCTCCGCCCGCGTCATCCTCAACTGAAACTCGTTCGGCGAATAACCCCGCGCGGCGAAGCGCTTTGATAGATTGAGCAGGAACGCCGCCACGCGTTCGGCGGCGTTCAGCGTGCCCAGCCATACGCTGAGCCCGGATTCGCGCACGATCTCTCCACTGAGCATCCGGTGCAGATGCCGCTGCATCACCGGCTGCCGATGACAGAACGCCTCGAGCCGCGCAAATGACACCGTACACACTAAGCTGTCTTCGAGCGCAATGGCATCCCAACGATGGCGGTCCGAACACACGCCATCCAGGCCCAGCGCGTCGCCCGGCAAGTAAAAGCCGGTAACCTGCTCGCGACCATCGCGCAGCACCGTAACCGTCTTGAACGAGCCGGTCTTGATGGCAAAGATATGGCGGAATGGATCATCGCAACGGTGCAGCACGTCGCCACGGCGCACCAGACGCTTCGTGCTGACGACCTGATGAAACTGCTCGATGTCGTCGCTCGACAATTCCGGCGGCAAGCACAGGTTGCGCAACGCGCAGCTCGAGCAGCGTGACACGTCGCGCCGCTTCGACTCGCCGCTGTCAAGCGCGACACGCTCGTCGATGTGGTGCACGCTGTGACAGCTCGCCGCGTTTGCGCGATACGTGGCATCGGCATCGGCATGCGGCCCGGCAGGGTGTTCGGCAATAGAGAGAATCATGGCGCAAATTATACTGGTGCCTGCGGCATGAATCGCGTCCTGCACGGTGAATGCGACCGCGTGACGCATATGGCCGCCGCCCGGCACGGCGGGACTCCCGATGCCACAATGGGGTGGCGCACCGAAGCGGCCAGTCGACTTCGGGCCAGTCGACTTCGACGACTTCCGGATCATCGCTGCCGTGGAGCGCAAACCCACAGTCCCGCACAAGCGACAACATCCGCGAAGAGCAGATCGCTACCGCGAACTCGGCCTTATCATTGTCCGGATCGGCTACCACCCGTACCACGCCATGAATGACCGTGCGCGTGTCCTACTGCGTGCACGCAATGAGCGCCATCTCGCGGTCGTAGTCGCGGCATCGGCATCGCGCGCGCTGGCCACGGCATGGCGGTGTTGCGCCGCCGGCCCGGCTTCGTCGCCCGCAAGCCGCGGCGACACCGGCAGCGTCACGATTCCCCCCGGATCAAGCAAGGCATCAAGAGGGCGGACGGTCATCGAGGTCTCACGATCGGGTCTCGGATTGGCCGACTATGCGCCCAATGCGGCGATCATGCCAGTGCCACGGTGGAGCCGATGACGCCCGATCGATCTGCATTGCGCACCGGTTAATGTTGGTCAGTATCCTTCGCCCGTGCGCGCACGAATGACCTGGTAGCGCACATACCAGTCCGCCAGCGCGATCCGCGCCCGCGCCCGTGCGGCCTGCTCGCGAAGCAGCGCTGAGGGTGCATCATCCGGTACGAGCGCGTACATGGGGTGCTGCCAGCGGAATGCGGCTGGCTCGCCGATCAGCGGCATCATCGCGCCGTCGCGGCTGAACATCGTCTTGAAGCCAATCACGGCAAATTGCTCAGCCGGCGTAGCGGGCGCAAACAGACTGTGCCCGAACGCCGGATAGCGCGCATCGGACAGTGCCAAATGATACAGCGTCGGAAAGAAATCTGCGTGTCCGGCGTAGCGCTCCAGATCCGGCACGAAATGAGGGCGATACTGCGGCGGCACACGGAAGAAGCCTGGTACACGATACAGCTCTCGGCTCTGCTCCGGCCGCTGATACCGAAACAGCCCACGCATGTTGTGATCACCGGTTGCCGCGATAATGGTCTTGCTGCCAAATGGCGCGGCCTCGACCCGGCTGATGAACATGCCCAGCTGATGAGTGGCATATTGATAGCTTTGCACCATGCGGCTGCCCTTGTCGAAATCGGCCGCAAAATGCCGGCGCATGTCGCTCAAGTCCAGCGGCGGAGGTAAATAGTGACTCGGCACGGTATGAGGGGGACGGTTCGTTGTACTCATGACGAACAGAAAGATCTTCTGGCCTAGCGCCTCGCGAGTGGCCAGCAAATCGAACGCGAATCGAAACAGATACTCGTCGTACACGCCCCAAATCGTGCGTTTTGCGTCCGGATACCTGCCGATAATGGCCGTCATGTCGTACACTTCGTCGAAGTTTTGACGCCGCATCGTACGCGCCACGGACCGCCACGCACCGCAGCCGCCATAAACAAATACGGTTCGATAGCCTTTAGTCTTAAATGGCAGCGCGGCCGATGTTGAATAGGTGACAAATCCCTGGTCGCCTTGCGTCAGTGGCGAAACCGGCGAGTTGAGCAATAGCGCCTCAAGCGCCGCGTGGCCGCCGAGCCGTGCTGGGAAAACGTTGCGGAACAGGTAATCGCTTTGCAAATGCTCTGCCATCACGCCCGCCAGGTCGGTGGAGGCCGTGCTAAATTCGAGCGGATGCGCACCCCATGACTCCATCAGCGCAAAAACCACATGGGGTGGATGCGCAGCCAGAAATCGGTTCTCCGGGGTACGGCGGAACACCACACTTTCCAGATCCGGCGGTGCACCGGAGGGGGCGCCAACCGCAAGGGCCAGTTCATCGGTGGAGCGGAACCCGTAGCGCGCCAATTGGCAGGCGGGATCTTCGTCGATTCTGGCTTGACTGCGCCGGTCAACATAGGCGTCGTATAGCGCCTGTGCTGCATTGCGCACCGAGTCATTGACCCATCCGCGCGAGGAAATCTCCGCATCGTGTGAATCGAGCGCGGACTCGCCCAGGCCACCACGGGCCAAGCCGAGCAGCAACACGATCAGCACCGTACTGTCCAGCACGCAACGCATGCGATCGCGAGGCTGTGCCTGCTCGTTTCGCTCAGCACGCGCGCTCCCGGAAATCCGCAGGATGATCCACATCTGTAAAGCGGTAAAAACCGCCATCAGTAGCGCACATCGCACGACCGGATACTGACTTCGCACCGCCGCCAGCATCCCCCATGGATCAGCACCCAGCAACCCAAACACCATCGGATTGAATGGGCTGCCATAGAAATCGTAGTAATAGAATTGGCAAGCGGAGCCGAGGTTCACGCACAGCAGTATCGCTGCGATCGACAGGCGCTGCAGCAGCCCGGCGGCGCGCTTAAGGGGGCGCCACTTCGTCACCACGAAGACTGGCAGCAGCACCACCAGGATCGCGATCGAGAGTACCCTCAAGTCAAATCGCCAGCCTATCCAAAGCGCGTGCAACACCTCAGCGCCGTGGTCGAACACTTGCGCAGCACCGCCGTAGTAAAACAAATAAGCAATGCGAAATGCCTCGAAACTGACACTGCCCATCATCAGCACGAGGAGTGCGGACCTGACAAATCTCAACGAGCGCATCATATTCGCTCAGCTTGACCGTTCAAGCCGTGTGACGCATGCGCTGCATGGCAAAATACTCGCTTGCCTCGTCCCACGACAACTCCAGTCCAAAATATGGGCCTTGGAAAAAATCGATATTCAGCGTTCTAGCGATTTCCAACTGGTCTCGCGTCTCGATGCCTGCGGCGATGACTTTCAAGCCGAGTTTCCGACAGAGGTCGCATACGCCGGCGAGAACGACGCGCCCTCGGGCACAATCCGATCCGCAAACCAGGTTCTTATCCAGTTTTACCGAGTCGAAATGCGTGCCGGCAAGTCGTTGGTAGTTCGTATAGCCGGCGCCGAAGTCGTCAATAATCACTTTTGCACCGCTGTCTCGCAAGCGCTCAACACAGCTTAGTGTGCTATCCTTGGCAAGCGACACGCCCGCACCGAGTTCTATCTCGACATTCAAGTAGCGCAACGCCTTGATCACTTCGTCAAATGCCGGGCCGCATGCTATCGTATCTGAATGAAGCTTGATCGAGACAGCCGGATACATCTCGCGCTGCGCCCATCGGCCAATGGCCTGCTCAACCTCCTCACAGAGCCACACATCAACCGAACTAACGATGCCGGTGCGCTCCAAGCAACCGAGGAAGCTGTCCGTTCCAGCACGCCCAATTGTACCTTTGAGACGGGCTTGGGCCTCAAATCCAACGCACTGCAAATCCGACGCGGCGATCTTAGGTAGGTAGCGCACATCCAAGCCATCCCGGGCAATGAGATCGATCACTCGGCTGGCATCGATCCATGCTGCCTCAGCCAACGCCTTGGAACGCCGGGTGTAGATATCCAGCTCTCTGCGCAAGCTGTTTTGCATATCCATGATCATTCGTTCACCCGTTACTCGGGTAAGCCGCCGCCATGATACGGCATCGCCCATCGCGGCCGCGCTCATCCGATGGTTGCATCGCACTGCGCGTCTGGCCGGCCGCGCGCAAGACGATCAGGGTTGATCCATGCGTCGCCGGGCAGCGTTTCGGTAAGACGTCGGCGACGTGAACATGCGCTTACGGAATAATGTCGCCAGTCGAACCCCGCTGCCCAAGCCGGTACGGCGGGCAATTTTGTCGACCGGCAAGTCTGAGCGCACCAGCAGTTCGCATGCCTTTTCCAAGCGACAACGGAGCAGGAACTCCGACGGCGTAATACCCATTTCCAGCTTGAAACGGCGCAGGAAATTACGCTCGCTCATGGCGGCCGCGCGTGCTGCATCTGAAATCGATAACGCGCGCTCGCATCCGGACTGTAACCGGCGCGCCGCGGCACGAATCGTGTCGCTGACTGCCGCAGTCGGATGCCCCATCCACTCGATGACACGGCGCGCGCAGCGGGGCATCAGGAACTCTGCTACGTCCCGGACAACCTCTTGACTATAATCACGCGAAACCAGGGACATCGCAGTAAAAAAGCCATCGTTAGATCGATAGCAGTCGGAAACACAACCGGACGCGGGCCCCGGCTTTGGCGAGGAGCGGATGCGCCGCAGGCTCTGCTCAGGCCAAGCAGGCACGCCGGCTGCTTCCAGCACCATCGAGCCCTCGCCCACCGCACATACAGTCCGTGTGGATGGACCGATTTTACGCAACCAGCCGACCAGCCCGAAATCTTCGGAAGCCGCGCGGGCGCCTGGACCGCCGGCAATGAGCACCGTATCCGTGGAAGCGCCGAAATAGCGGGCGTCGAGCCCGTCCGTCCACACACGAATGCCCGAGGTTGACGCCATCACCCCGCCACGCGTGGACATCAGCCTAACCACATAACGGTTGCGCCATTCATTGCTGCGCTCTAGCACCCGGTTTGCGACGCTAAGCACATCCGCCACCGCCGCGACGTCCGCC
This sequence comes from Mycetohabitans sp. B46, assembly GCF_037389205.1. Classification (NCBI taxonomy): domain Bacteria; kingdom Pseudomonadati; phylum Pseudomonadota; class Betaproteobacteria; order Burkholderiales; family Burkholderiaceae; genus Mycetohabitans; species Mycetohabitans sp. B46. The sequence goes on along the minus strand of NZ_JADBGL010000007.1, from coordinate 174,141 downwards.
AGCGAGAATGACTCGTAGAGAAAGATCACGACGACCCGGTCAGTTGAGGCTTTGGCTACCCCAACCTCGCCCCTGACTTCCTCCAATAACTCTGTATGTCTTAAGTATCCCATATGGCCTGTCAAAACTATCTTTGGCAAGAGCCAATGCATCAACATGCATCGTAAGCTTCATTGCCGGTTTTCGAACACTGCGCGTCGGATGGGCGAAAACTAATGGCGGGTATCCGCTGGTTTGCTTTCATTTTTCCGGTCAGCACCTTTGGCATTTGGCCGGCGCCACAGCGGGCTGCCACGGCATGCCCACAGACCCAGACCCGCCCGGCCACCTGTGCTACGATTCGGCTCCGTCGTCGCACCAAGCACGCGCCGGATGGGGCAAGCCTCATCGATCCGGACCACGCGCAACGTCGTGTTGCAAGCCATCGACCGCTCCCTTACCATTGAAAGCCGCCTGCCGCGACCGCCCCGAAGTAGCTTCGTCCATTGGCACTTGCGGCAAGCTTTATCACCCAACGATCATCCGAGGTCACGTGCGATACGCCAAATGCCATGCCAGCCCTACCACGGTATGACGCACTAGATGCAGTCGCAATGCTTCGTCCAGCAGCAGTGGGTTGCGGCAAGCCGGCAACGGCCATCGCCGACGCGATGCCAGCGGACGCATCGCCATCAACGCGGGCAACCGCCTCATCCAGCTGCGCCTTATTGACTGCGTCGGTGGAGTGGGTGCCACGCGCGACGTTGACGATTCTGCGCTCGCTACCTGGCGCCCCGACGGACACGCGGGCGTCATCGATGCTCATGCCCGGTGGCAACCTCAGCGGCGTGGTTGAGAGTTCAGTGACCAGCGAGTGCAGCAATTCGCGACGTAGGGCATAATGAGGGGGGTCGCTGTCGGACGTCGATTCGCTCGGTGCGGGCCGGTCCGAGTCCGGATATCGGACCACCTCCGAATGCTGGTCCGGGTCCGAATGCCCAACCTCGAGCAAACCTGCGTGGGAAGATGTATTGACAACGCCGCCGTCTTCAGCGGGAGCCAGCGGTGCAGCGGCCGCGCGCGCCTTTGCTCTCTCGAACAAATGCGCGTAGACGTTTTTCATATGCATTTCAGCGGCGAACTGCTGACGGATCGCCTCCGATTGTTGGCTGGCCTCTTCCCAATTCGATAACGCCTCCTTGACCAGTCCAGCCGCCTCCGCCATCATGGATGCACGCTCTCCCAAGTCGTATAGCTGCGCAGGAGGAACATGCGAGGACAACGGGAAGTTCGGCTCCGTCCTTTCAGGGGCAGCCATTTCAATGGCTGCCCACTGGGCCCGACCTTCCTTAATCAGCTCCGCAATTTTACGATCCATCCTGTCGAAATCCTGATCCAGTTCAGAGCTGACGTGAGGCGGACTTTGCGGACTCTCGGGGGTAAAGAATGGCTCCCTATTTCCATTGTTGCTCTGAGGGCTAGCGCTGGTCAAGCTACGCTGGCTACTGAGTTGCAAGCGCCGTGGAACCGGCGACACCGCTGAAGATAACGGGGCAACGCTGCGGTAGTCGGCAACCTCCCTCGCAGCACTTGAAAAGGCAGGGTCGAACGGGCCGATGCCATTATTATTAACATAAACATTATCTGCGGCCGCTACCGCTCGTGAAAGCGCTATTCCCGCAGCGATGCCAAGTATGCGCAAATTACCCGAGACTCTAAATATGAGGTAATTCGAGCGGCGCCCGAACGCGATCTGTTGCATCAACGTTGGCCTTGCATAACCGAATCCTCTCATAACTCCGCTCATTCGACTCCCCTTGTAGGCGCTTGACCTCGGATCGGGATGTAAGCGGAATGTATGTCTGCGCACTTCCGAATGCAATCGGACAAGAATATTCGTGCGGAATGCAAAAGGGATATGTCGGCTAGACCATATGCAACTCGTTGAGCAATTTCAAAATTCGCCAATAAATTGGGCACGCTCATTAAATTATTCCGCTTACAAAGGCCATATAAGTCGCATCCAAGCGGCAACATATCGCCAATGTTGCACCAGGCGAATGCGCTTAGATATCGACTGTTACGGCACGGACCGACCAGTGTTTTACGGCGGCGGCTGCACATCTGGAGTCTCGTTGCACAGCACACGCCTCCTCGGGAAGGCGCAGTTACACAAAAGCCGCGTGGTCGCGGCGGCCGGACCATGCGTTGTACATTCGCGCTCCGCGCTGACGATGCAGCTGAAAATCGGCTGCAGACGAAGACTGCAATCGCATCACGATGACAGTGTCGAGGAGCAGAAGCTTATTCGACAATCGTGGGCTACCATGGCGGCTATGCGAAGCCGTCGCCCCAGTCAACGAACCACATGACGGTCCGTGCTCGTTACCGACGTCCACCACACAATGGAAGCAAACAAAATCGATATGGCATGCGATCAATGCGAGCTTTGATACGGAAACACTGGTACGGATAGCATTGAACCAGCCTCTATCGGTGCACAAACTGGACATACATCGGTACCGCCATAGGGTGACTCGCGCAATCATCGGATGATGCGTCGCCGATGAAGCCACGCCATAACCTAGCCTTACCCTACGCCCAAACTATCGTCATCCTTAACAATAAATTTCTTTAGTATTGCTTATAAATATTAAGGGACTCAATGCGGCACAAGAACAAGCGACGAAGGTATAAAGCCAACAGAAGGCCCGTGGTTATCGAACTACGCGCCTATCAGTATGAAGCGCTCGATGATCGGGTCAACCCAACCACATGCAATCTGTTGCGCACGCCGCCAGATGCGAAGTCGGCCCGACGCGCGCACCCATTTCCGATATCCATACACGAGTTCGCGCGCATGGCCGGCGCGCTGTCCCTGTCGGCATACCATCGACAGGGTCGTCGGCGCGTGATCGGCGACACGTCAAGTCCAATAACACACTGTGACATCGCCATGAATGCGCTATCGTCCGTTCGCCGCGCCTCCTATTTAAACTGCAGCGACAAAACAGTTGGCGCGCTGCTGCGGCTCTTCGCGTTGGGCATGGCCAGTGTACCATCCGAAGATCTCGACGATCTGCTGCTGGCGTTGCGCGTGCTCAAGCCATCATCAACACAAGTCGACTTCAGTGAAGCGAATCTGCGTGTGCGGCAATCAGACTGGATCGGCGCGCTGCGCGTACTCAAGTCGATCGAGGCACGACATCAAGGCGGCGCGGCCTGCGCCGCGCTGATCGCGTGCTGCCTTTATCACCTGCGGGACGCCGATTGGCGGCGCTATGTCAAGCTGGTGTTGGAAGACGGCAATCCGATCGCCCTGTCCGTAGTCGCCACTTTTCTTAAGCTCGATATGCGCCCGGGGGGCCACACCCCGGGGATGGACAGCGACGATCACGAGCACATACGCGTCCAGATCGAGCATGCCGTGGCGTGTGCACGCTGAATGCTGATTACCGTACTGACGCGGTACACCGCCGCGCCGTCACGATCCCGGTGAGAAGCCTAGGCAACACGGTTGCATTGTGCCGGCTGCAGCCGCGCTGCGCACTACGGCCGCGCCGCCCGCTGCGCCATGGGCCACGGCAACTGCGCGCACCGGTAGCGCCAAGCCAACCTGCGTGATGCTCGTTCGTCGTTGGCCATGGCAAAAACCTCGAGCAGGCCACAGACATCGAACAGTTGGAATCCCAGGTACCCCGGAAGCCAGATCACAGCGGTCCATGAATAGGCAGGAACAGAGAAGCATTGTCCTTTCCGATGCAAGCTCAGCGTTTACAGTATTAAAATACTTGCGTGGAAGTTTAATGCAGGGGACCTAGAAAAACCAATGAAACTTGCAGCACCATCCTCCGATCCACATTTTTTGATCTTGGCATAGGACACGTAACGCCGGCAAAATTCGTTTGTCGAATATTTGTCGAAGCAACCTTACTGGCTAAAACGGTGTGCTCCAAACTCGTTAATGCCATCGTCATCGACTCGCGATTCGGCATCGAAGTATTGAAACCATTTACGATGTCGATCCTGTGCGTCGGTGCGACGCGTGCCTATCATCATCATATACGAAACAGATAGCGGCGCGCATACCAACGAGCTACTGGACGCGGGCGCCGACGATATACGGCCATCATGTCAGTCGCGCGCATATGGCCGGCGCGGTGTGGCGCAGTCCGGAAGATGTGGTTGCCCGCACACTGCGGCAACATATTGACAAGCTCAGGCAGAAATTGGAGCTAAACGGTGCACATGGTGTGCAGCTTCGAACCTTGTATCGCTGCGGCTACCGTCTTGAAGATGCGATTTCCCGTTAGTCCAAAACCGGCAAAGCAGCCCCGCTCATCTGCGCGGCATCCCCGTCACTGTCGTCAAGACGAATTCCGAGTAGGAATCCTTTCTCAGCATGGCTTGACAGTCATGGCGGCCGATCACGCCGCCGGTACGCCGCCATGGTAATGCGCGTCTCAACGGCGCAACCGTGCCGGACTGGACTAGGCACGTCAACATGACGCCGTATCACGCATTATGACCCCAATGCTCAATCAGCTTGAATTTCAGTATCAGCAATACTAGTTTCCAACTGTCGCAATAAAGAGTCATGGCTCTAATATCGCGATACCCATGCCGATTCCCTACTTGCAGTAGGCTGCAGGTTTGAAGCGTCAAAATATATCGCTGATATGAACATCACAATATCCTTTCAAAATCCATACACATCAATTTAGTGCAAGCTTTCCGTAAACTATTATCCGCTGTATTGTCCGCTATAACAGCCATCACACTACCGCTACGCTGGGCTTGCTAGCTGCATGAGCTTGGAGGGGGCTGCATAGCGGTACCCAATACACCACCAGGCGCGCCGCTCGTCCCAATCTTAAAATTCGAATTCCGCTTAGTGAAACAGTTGATGGACTGCACGCTTATGACCCCATCCCTACAATGCGGATAAAGCAATGTGCGTTCGCTTGTTTGAAACAACGCGTTACATAATTGGCACTCATATTGCCGTACAGTCGGGATGTCGCATCCCTGCCCGCTCCCTGACATAGCGCCAGTCGCGAAAAGCGGTTCAATTAAGAATTTACTGGAGAAGAAATGGGAATTGCCATTCTTACCGGGAATAAAGATTTATTCCAGTTCATCGAAGCGTGCTTCGAGGCCGACAACGAGCCATGCCAGCAGTTCGTCGACGATGTGGCGCTCGCCCGTGCAGCCTATCGTGAGGAATTTCACGCCATCCTGGTCGACTCCGCCATCGGAATTCACCCTTTGCGGCCATTTCTCGCGCGCCGGGCCTGCTATGCGGACCGTCGCGCGCCCTTGATCGTCATCGGGGCGCTCGAGGACCGGGCGAGTATTGGGCACGTGCTGGACGCCGGCGCGGATGATATTGTGCTCACACCCGTCGATCCACGCGAATTGTTGCTGCGGGTGCATCTGGCGATTCGGCGCTTCAATGTCACCCGTCGTACAGACCATGCCGGCGTGATCGAGTGCGGCCCTTATCGTCTCGATCCGAATACGTGCATTGTCCGCGTCAACGGCGACTCGGTACGGCTGACGCCGCGAGAGTTCGCGATTGCCTGGCTGCTATTTTCACACTACGGGGAATATGTCAGCCGTCGGCAAATCGCCGGTGCGGTATGGAGCAGTTCCGAGGACATCGTAGGCCGAACATTGGAGCAGCACATTTACAAGCTGCGCAAAAAGCTGGAGCTGCATGGCACGCAGGGCCTGCGTCTGCGCACCATGTATGCACATGGCTATCGGATTGAATCCATCGGGACCGATACCGCAACGTCGGCGATGATAGGCGGCCCGCTCGAGGCTCCGCTTGCCACGGCCCCTATGTCGCTCGGCAATGAAACGGTCTTACATCGCCATGACGACGTCAATCCGACGGTGGAATGCGTGCTCGACGCCAGGCCTGAATGGCAGTGCCCGGCGTCCGTGGCGCCGATCCTAGAACTCAATGATGCGCGGTGACAACAGGAAAATCCTTTCCATATGACTGCGCTGGTCGCTACGGTATTTAAACAAACCGCCGATCAGCGGAATCTTAGACAACAGCGGTATCCCTGTTTCGAGGTTGGACGAGGAGTCTGTTCGGTATCCCGCTATCAGCAAGCTTTCGTTCTGCCCTACAAACGCTTCGGTATTGATCGTACTAGTCGTGATAACAGGTATATGATCTACCAATTGATTGGTCACTTGCCCGTCCTCGATGTGAACTTCCAGCTTGATCCGTGTCCGCCCGTCCTCCTCCACGACCAAGGGCCGAACACGCAATGACACGCCCGTGGACACGCTGTACAGGTCTGCCGACGTGTAGCCGGCCACGCGGACGAAAAAGCGCGTCTTGTGATCCATGACGGCTTCCGCGTTGCTCAATGTCGCGACTTTCGGACTGGCGTCGATACGCGCGAGATTGGCACTTTGCAACGCATCCACCCGCGCCAGCAGGTAACGCCCGGCGTTGCCCAGCACAGCCGTCAGGGACGCGCCAAGCGGCGCGGTACTGATGACGGTCGTGCCGTCGCTGCTGTTGGACGTAAATGTGGGATTGAGGGTGCCATCGTATGACGAGGGACTGTGCAAACCATTGCCGGTCTGCAAATCAACATGACTGTTGTGTGCCCGCCAGTCCACCCCAATTTGCTTGAGCGCGTCATCGTCAACTTCGATGATGTGAGCCTCAATTTCCACCAGCCGTGGCTTGACATCAAGCGCGTCAATCAGCGACTGGTATTGTGCTAGGCGCTCCGGTAAATCGCGGATCAGCACCGAATTGGTACGTTCGTCCGCCTGTATAACGGGTAGCGACGCGGTATCGGCAGCCGGCCCCAGGTCACCGGAGAAACCAGCCGTGTAGCGTGACGCGCCACCACCATAATCGCCCATGCCTTGCCCCGGCAGCCCGGCGATACCCCCGCCCGCGGTACGATTACCTGAGCCGATTCCGCCCAGCAGCCCGGCCAGACCTGGCGACACCGTACCCGCGGGCATGTTGTCCGGCAAGGGCGGCATCAACACCGTGGACCCGTTCGGTCCGCCGCCGGCTGCCATACCGCCGAGATTGCCACCAGCGTCGGCCATTGGATCGACGCGCCGCATGTAAGCCTTCGCGAAACCACTCTGCGAGCCGTCTCCTGATCCGCCTAGCGCCGCCTTGCTCTCAGGATGGTATAGCCCCGACAAGACACTGGCCACACCGGCAACGACATAGCGCTGTCCGTCGATGTCGACATTATGGTCGGCGGCCCACGCGTGCTTAAGTGAAAAAACGCGTACCTGCGAGCCGGCTTGCCGCGCCACGGCCGCGTCGACTCGCCTCGCCACCTCGGCGATCAGCTGTACATACTGAGGTGGTCCGTTGACGAGTACCGTATTGCGGGTATCGTCGTAGGACAACGGAAAGGCTGGATTAGTGATTCGCAGTCGATCGAGTGCCGCCTTCAAGTCGTCGACGCTCGCGTGCTGCAACTGGACGACCTGCCGTGTCACGCCGCTCGCGTCGCTGATCGACAACACTGTTCCGTCGTAGAACCAGACAAAGCCGAAGGTTGACGCCAGGGTCTCGAGGAATCGTTGCGGCGGCATGTCGAAACGGCCTGTGACCTTGCCGTGAACATCGCCGGATATCGTCGCGGGCACACCCTGGCTAGACGCAAAGTCTCGCAGGACGTCCTTGATATCTTTGCCTTCCACTGACACATGGACCATCCGGCTGTGCCAGTGTATCGGTATGTCGTCGGCGAAGGCCGGCGTGGCGGCCAAAGCAAGCGACGCAATGCATGCCGCACAGATCAGCTTCTTGCGCATCGTGCCCGCGCCTGCTGAAACCACACCCCGGGTTGTCTGCATCCAGTTCATTGTTGTCATCGATTTACGCGTTGCCAAGGTTGCATGGATCCTTCACCAACGGTCGGACACGCACGGCGATCGACGGGTATTCGTCTACCGGTCGAGCGTCTCCGACGGCGCTTCCTGAAATTCCTTCCGATACCCGCTCACCAGCGTCGACCGGTTCTGCACACCCCACTTGTTCGCGATGCGCAGCACGCTGCGTTCGCTCTCCAGCGAGTCGCTCAACAGCTCCGCCCGGATGCGCTCCATGCGCTGGCGGCGAATCAATTCGGTTGGAGACAATCCGAGAAAATTTTTGAAAGCACTTTGCAAGGCCCGCTCGGTCACGCCAACCTCCGCGGCGATCTCGCGCACCGACAAGTCATGCCGGGTCAGGTTCTCTTGCATGTATCGGTACGCCCGCCGGTACTTGGCCGGCAGCCGCGCGCTGATGTCGTCCAGCTGGCCCGTCTGGGGCGTCGCACGGCTGGAGAACGACACCAGCGCCTGGGAGTCGTCCCGCAGGCATTGCGTTGAGACAACCGCATAGCGCGTGTAGTACTGCATCGACTCGTTGACCTTACCCTGGCTTTGCCTGATCTTGGCAAGGCAATAGAGATAGTCGATTTGCCGCCGTCCGGTGCTGGAGACGTAGTCAACACGGTTCAGCGACTCCACTACCGACTCGGCAAGCTGGGGCGCGCCTGCGTGCAACGCCGCCAATCCGATCTCGATTCGGGTTGATCGCCCATACTCGGACAATCCGTTACGCGACGCCCAGTCCAAGTGTTGCTGGATATTCATCATTGCGTCGCGCACGCCGTGCGACAATAGTCGCAAGTGGCGCAAGTACATGATTCGTTGTTTGAGCAACGGCATCTGGACACGCTGCACATCGGTCTCCAGGGCTTCGATCAGCGCACCGGAATCACGGCTGCCAAGCGATCGTTCATCACCAGCGCCGGACAGCCAGTAGGCGTGGTCACCAAGCTGGGACGATAGCCTCAGCTCGCGCTGCACCGCAATATCCAGACGCAGCGTCAGCACAACCTCCTGCCAGCGCTCCGCCACCTCGGGCGGGGCCTCCTCGGCCAGCTCGATCAGCTGCTTGATCGCATCGCGCAGGAAGCGGCCCTGCCCAAGCTCGTGCAATGCGCACACCAGGCCGAACTGAGCCTCCAGGCGCTGCAACGGATCCAACTCCGCGTCGTCGACCAGGCGGACAAAGCAGGACAGCGCCGTTGCCAGCCGGCAGCGGAACAGCGCCTGCCAGCCAGCATTGCGACAAGAAGCGGCTCGCACTGCATGAGCACACTCCCGCACCGCGCGCTGCGCGCGACGATACGACGTTTCTGCCTCGTCATCGATACCCAGCGTCATTTGCATATCGGCGTGCAGTTGCAGCAGCCCGGCGACCTGTTGATCCTCGCGCTCATCCTCGCCCCACCGGCTTGCTTGGCCACCTGCGGCAGTGAGATTCGCTTCGATCAACTTGTTCATGAACTCGGCCGGCACATTTTTCGACGACAGGGCTGCAGCCAACGGGAAATACGGTGTTATGAGCATCGTGAGACTCCAATATGCGCGCGCCTCATGGCCTGACGCACGACGTCATTACAAGCGCCCTTGCGGGTCTGACATATCGGAATCTAGTCGAACCATCCTGCAACATTTTCAACAAATCTGACCAAACTGCTATATTTTGAGGACTGTTGAAATTCTTCCGCGCAATTAGGAGCGCGACAACGGCACAGAGCATAGCGGAACCGTCGCCGACGGGCTGTAGACAGTAGCCCATTACTACGCCTGGTCATTCATCATTTCGCATGGCATCCATCGGCCGCGGCCCGATAGCGTTGTACTTCAGTTCTTTCCAGCCGATCTTGACGGATACCGCACGGTGAATCCTCTTACATGTCTTCTAAAATGGGCACGGGCACATCGAATCCCGTCAAGCGGCAACGACAGGCGGCTGACGAGCCGGCCGGCTGCGCCTGGCCAACGCGCCACCATACTGGTGTCGGGCGCTTGTGCGCTAGGGCTGGCGGCTTGTGCGGCGCCCGATGTGCCGCCGTCGAACAGCACGCTGCCCGCCTCGCTCCAAGCCAAGCCAGTCGAGTTACTGCAGGAAGTCTTCCGCGTACATGGGAATGAAACGTATGTATGCCAACGCAACGGTAATCAATTGAGTTGGCATGCCACCGGAACGCTGGCGACACTGGTCGATGCGTCGCGCCACAGCGCGGGAGTTATATCACCGGGCGGATATTTCATAGCAACCGATGGCAGCTACGTCGTGACAAGGTTGCTTGCGCAGGAGATAATCAGCGCATCGACGCTGCCGTGGCAACGGTTGACCGCCGTCCATTCCTCCGCCGAACCCGGAGAAGCCGGCAGGTTCACCAACATTACGTCGATACAGCGCGTGCAAACGTCCGGGGGGTTGCCTCCCGATCCCGTCTGCACGGTTGAACGCACGGCGCTTTATGTACCGTACTCGGCAACCTATTTGTTTTATCGGCGTGGCCAGCCCGTCACGCCGGACGGCGCCACGAACGATGTCGCGCAGCAGGCAACTGCGGCGAATTGCAAGCCCGACATGCCTGTGTGTGAGGTGAAATAGTCACCTCCCGGGTGCCGCTTGCTCTTGTCCCGGCCATGACAGGCTGCCGGCTGGCTCGCCCTTGTAACCCAACGTTCGATTAATGCAACTTAACTCTTCGATAGCATTGCTTATTCGGCGGGTTTTGCGATGCTGCCGCTAAGAAGGTTCTGCGTAGCTTGTTCGGCTTATTCGCTATCGTTTCGTAGACGGGAGCAGAAGACAAGAGCTTACGCGGTTAGATGCTATGCCGTTTGGCATGGTGATTGATGCGCATGCTGAGTTCATGCTGCAACAGCTTCGGCAGCAGCTTCAGCTTCATATGGCTTTCAGGCCTTTCGGGATGGGCTGAATCGGTCCGCCTCCCAGCAGGCAAATTCAGCCGACTTCATCCACCGCCATACAGAGCGGTGGCCAGCCTGGTCGCTGAATTGATAACCGGCTACGGCATTAACGGTTGACGTACCGCAGCGTTCCAGTGCACAGTTATCGGGGCGCTTCCTCCTGGATATTACTGGCGTCAGCGGTGTGTTTGTCGATGGCCCGCTCTTTTTTCACCGCAGTCCGTGCGCCAGCTCGCGCATGTAGTCCCCCAATCCTGAAAGCACGAGTTGCCCACGGACTTGCTCGACGAAAATACCAACAAACAATGCAAGGATCAGCACTGTCAGTGCCCCCTTGACCGGCTGGCTCAGCTGCGTCAACTCCAGCTTTTGTGCCGATTTCGCGGCAAAGCCGACCGCCAAATCGACCAGCAACAGGATGAACATGATCGGTGCAGCAAGCTTTGCCGTCATTTGCATCAACGTGTCAGTCTGGTGCAATACAAAGCTTTCCAGAATATTTCCCACAACTGGAGTACGGGAAATGATCGGCCACCAGTTGTACGAATCATATAGCACGCCCAGCAGAATAGGCATGCCACCGAGCGTCCAGAATGCCACTGTCGCAATTTGCAGCAACAGCGTGCCGGTTGGCGTGTTTTGCTCGGAGCGGACCGGATTGGTAATCTGTATGTTGTTATAGCCAGTCAAGTCGTCAATGTAGGTACCGGCGCTTTCCGCAACCCAGAACACCGTCGACGCGGCGAAACCGAGCACCAGTCCGATAAGTGCCTCGCGGATGCAAATCTCGACCAACATCACGCCCGTCATGGACTCGAAGAACGATACCGGCTGGCCATATGCAATGAACGAACTAAACAGCAGCACCACGCCGTTACGGGCGATCCCCTGCAGCACTCCATCGGCAGTAGGGGGGAACATGAGAAACAGAATAAAGGCGCGTGCCGAGCACAATCCCAACATCGCAACGTACCCGCCAATCGCTTCATGCCATTCGCCGAAGGATCTGAGTAGCTCAATTATCATCGGGTCAGCCTCTGTCAGCCGCGGGATCTGATACGCGCCAACGCCGCTTCTTCAGCTTCGTCGTCGGCAATGTCGCTTTCCGCTTCGTCAAGCTTGCGCTTCAGCATGCCGATACGGTTGTCGCATGCCTCGATACGCCCGCGATTTCTTGCGATCGCTTGCGCGGTGCGCGATATTTCATCGGTCTTTGACCGATATTGCTGCTCGAGCGCATCACGCTCTCTCTCAAGTACACGAATGCGGTCCATCACCACATCCATATAGCGCATTGTGCCCTGCATCTCGACAATGGAAAAGCAGCTACTGCCGGTCATCATCTCCGTAATGCGGGCTTCGCTGGCTTTCAATACACCGCGTTCCTGATCGATCTGAGCTTTTTTATTGTCGCACGCTTCCCGGAGGTCAGCCTGCTCCGTTCGCTGCTTTGAGAACACCGCGCGCAGTTCATCTTCCATGCGCGTGCGGCGCGCCACCGCTCTGCGCAACGCGACGATCCTGCGATCCGATACCGCCATCGCGCACCCGTTAGCCGTGAGCCAGTTCGAACAGACGCGCCTGGGTATCGTCCGGGTCTGCGCGCTCGTCGGTACGCTGGCTCAGGAACGCCCGAATAGCATCAATTTTGTCGATAGCCTCATCCGCTAATGGATTGCCGCCCGGCTGATACTCGCCGATCTGCAGCAGCATCTCCACTTCCCGGTGCTTCGCCATCAATTCGCGCACACGGGCGGCCGCGTCTACATACTCGCGAGGCATGACCTGTGACATGACGCGAGACAAGCTGCCAAGCACGTCGATGGCCGGGTACTGGTTCTTCGCCGCGATCTCGCGCGACAGGATCATATGGCCATCCAGAATACCCCGGACCTCTTCGGCGATCGGGTCACTGCCGCTCTCGTCTTCCGCAAGCACGGTGTACAGTGCAGTGATCGAGCCCGTGGCTCCCATGCCGGCGCGCTCCAGAAGCCGCGGCAATTCGGCAAAAATTGACGGAGGAAAGCCGCGTCGCGCCGGCGGCTCGCCGGCCGCCAGACCAATTTCGCGCTGCGCGCGTGCAAAGCGTGTCAACGAGTCCATCATCAGGAGCACGCGCTGCCCACGATCCCGAAAATATTCAGCGATGGTCGTCGCGACATAGGCAGCCTTCGCCCTTTCAATGGACGATCGATCCGATGTCGCGCAAACTACCACGGATCGCGCCATTCCCTCCTCACCAAGGATGAGCTCGATGAACTCGCGCACCTCACGTCCGCGCTCGCCGATTAGCGCAATCACTGTGACATCGCATTGCGCACCGCGTGCGAACATGCCCAGTAACGTACTTTTGCCGACGCCCGCCGGAGCAAAAATCCCCATCCGTTGCCCCTCGGCCAGTGTCATCATGCTATCGACGACGCGCACACCAGTGGGCAACGGATACTCGATCATTTTCCGGCTCATTGGATCCGGAGGCGAAGCAAAAATCGGTCGCAATTCCTCGGTATCGATGGGGCCCAAGCCATCGATCGGCTGCCCCAGGCTATCAATCACCCGCCCCAGCAGGACATCTCCGACCGGCACCGACAGCGGCCGGCCCAGTCCAACCACGCGCGTCGACCTCGACACGTTCTCTAATCGCGAGAATGGCGACAACAGCGCGATGTCACGCGTAAATCCTATCACCTCCGCGTGCTGCAGCACGGTGCCATCCGGAGCCCTCAGTTCGCACAGCTCGCCAAGGGAAACGTCGAGCCCGCTGACCTTGACCAGCGTGCCAATGACCTCGAGCACCTTGCCGTGATGCGCAATACCGGAGGTAGATAGGATGGCGCGCTCGATTACGTCGGTAACGCGCAATGCATCGTACTCCAGCGCGGAGGGATAATCGTCGTCGCTGTGCATCTCAACCCCGTCCGTACGATTCATTGAGTGCAGTCCCGCCTCGCGCTGCCGGAATCGTGCGGTTGCTCATGATCGGAAGCATAGAGATCGAGCGGCGCTTCGCAAGCTTCGTCAGTCTGAACCTCATTGCGCTGCGCAAGGTCAAAATGCTCCTCTCCAAAATCTTCATCGCCCGAAACTTCATCAACAAGGTCTTCTTCGTCAATGCCTTCTTCGTCAACGCCATCGTCACCGTCATCACTGAGGAATCCGTCGTCGTTAAACTCGTTGTCATCGAGCTCCCCCTGATCGAACTCTTCCGTGCCGAACGCTTCATCATCGGATGCAATATCGTCAAGCGCTTCCTCATCGGCCGTCGCATCCAGTTCATCGTCATCCAAAAAGTCGCCATCCAGCATGTCCTCGCCATCGCCATCGCTAGCGTCGTTGATGTCATGTTCATTTATCGGAGCGCCTGCTGGATCGCTTTCGTCATCGACCGCGTGGGACGGGGATGCATGCCTGCCATCGTCATGCAGTTGTTCGCGATTATCGTATTCGATCAACGAGTGCTTTAGTGCACGCGTGATTGCAGTGCGCATCGCCCTTAGCTGAGTCGCAAGACTCGCGTCGACCGAACCAAAATCCGATTCGCAAATACAGCTTCCGGGAGGCAGCTTCTTATCAGCGATAACAGTCAGCGGAAACGGACGTCCCATCTCGCGCCACCGCGCCGCCAGACGTTCGAAAGCCACACATGCTTGATCATGATCGGACTCGCTTACGAGAATTCGGACATATGCCGCGCCCTCGACAATCCGGTCAACAACATTCAGCGCACGTTCAAAGAGCGCGTCGGTGTGCTGCACATGCACGATTTGCTCGACCCCAATCGTGACGATCTGAGCAAGCCGCTCCCGCATCCGTATCTGCATTCGCCGTTCGCTGTCGGCAAGCTCCGCCAGCCGTTCCATCCAATCGGACAGCGCGCGCTGCTCGCCATCGCGATAGCCGCGCTCCGCGGCCGTCTCGTATTCGCGCGTCGCATCGTCGAGTATCTGCTGTGCGGACTGACGTGCAGCCTCGACTATTTTGTTGGACTCGTTGCGTGCGCGCTCGAGCGTCTCCTGCCTGTCAGCTTCGAGTTGCTCGTACGCCTGTTCAATTGTCAATAGCGCACCAAACTCCGCGGCCGGGATCACGTCACGGCTCGCACCAACGTGTACGCCGTCCGTATGCGGGATTTGATATGGCGACTTCAGCCAAATAGCCATTTCCACTCCGGCAGCCAGGCAGGTATATGATTAATAAGATTTTGCGTACCGTCTTTATCAAGGTGGCTGACCTTGGCGTTCAGCCACCTAGGCGGATTCACTTCTCGCGGCAACGCAAGGCGTAACAGCGTACACGGTATCGAACGCGCGGCATCACGCTCGTCTCGAACTATCAGCCAGTAGCCCTCTTGCGCGAGCGTCTGCGCGTCGATCTCGTCAAGTGGCTTCATGAGGGGCGCCATTGGCAGTGCGGCGATGTCAGGCGCGCCAGTCGCGGCCTGACTGATGAGATCCAACGAAACGCCAGCCCAATCGGCAAGCCGCCTGCGACTCGCATTGTCAATGACGCGACGCACCTGTGCACCACGGAACAACAACGCGCGTACCCGTAGCATGCGCAGGCCCTGATCGACAGGCAGCATATCGAACATCGCGGCATGGCCGGCAATCAGCGATTTTACCGTCGGTGCCGTTACGCTGTTCATATTTAGTAGCGCGTAGGAGGCCAAATCCATTTGGGTGCGCTGGGCGTTACGCCACGCAACCTGCAGGCCTTGAACCACTGCCGTGGTGGTACCGAGCGCAGCGGCAAGCCACGTTGCATCCGCCCATTCGATCGTATTGCGCGCGTTGCGCTCATACGCGCGCAACGCTGCGGCGGCACGCTCGAATGGTGTCATTTCGGCTCCCGTAGGTTACGATGCCGAAGCCGAACTATTCTGCTTGGGTCGAATGCCGATCCGCTTAGCCAGTTGAGCGACCAACGTTCGGCCGTTTCTCGCTCCGTTCCGGCCCAGCCACCACGCCAATGGAAACAATATCGCACACAGTACCACTGCAATCAACGGAAGTAGATAGGATTGCCTGTTTTGCATGCGAGACAAATCCAGTGGATCTGCCGGTACCGCCGTGACACTCACCGCGTCATAAGTCAGGCCCTCGACACTGTGCATGACAAGTGTCTTAATTTGCGGAACCAGTGCGGCCGTGTCCGAATCGGGTCGATACTTGATAAACACGGATGCCGACGATGGCTTTGTTTGCAACGCCAGAGGGTCGTTGTTCGGCAATACGATCTGCACCCGCGCAACGACGACGCCATCTATTTTGGACAGCGTATCCGACAACTCCTGCGACAACCCGTATATAAAGCGTACTCGTTCCTCCGTCGGCGTGGAAACCAGCCCATCTTTCTTAAACAGATTACCAAGGTCGTCGTATTTTGCATGAGGCAGCCCGCGGGAGCGAAGCACCGCCATCGCGCGTACTATTTCTGTTTCATCAACATCCAGCGACCACGTTTTGCCATTGTCCGCCGTGGTCTTGGACGCGTCTACGCCATGCTCGAGCAGTGCAACCATCATTTCATTGGCATCTTGCTCGGAAAGATTATTGTATAGCTCCTTCTGGCATCCCCACAGCGAGATGCACAGGACGAGCATCATAGCGAGCCGCCCGGCCCGATGCGCGGCACCGCGTCGTTGGGCAAGCATAATTTATTGGTTTTTCAGTAATGTATCGATTGAATTTTTTGGTGCCATGGTTATCGCCTGGCTCATAGAGATATTCGCATGCACCATGGTCGATTCGGACAAGATCCGGCACGTTGCCATCGTCATCTCCGGCATAGACATGCTCATTGCCTGCTGCGGCAGCGCGTTCATATCATTGAATAACTGCTGCATTTGCACATCCTGGGCGCCAAGTATACGACCCAACGTCGATGGCCCATTATCTGCACCACTGGATGGGTCTACCATATCGGCTCGTTCCATTAACGCCTGAAATTTTCCGATCGCCTCTGCGGACGGCGCAGTCTTACCTCCTTCCAATCCAGTAGCGGGCGCCATCGGCATGACCATTAAGTTAAGTACCTGTGCCATATCGCTTCTCCAGGTTACAATCGCGTCATAAGCGAATGAAATTTGTGTGTTCGGCAAAGGAGAGGTTCGCACCAGGTTGCTCCGTCTGCTTCCCTGCCTGCTTGGCTTGCTCAAATGCACGCATCTGTTCCGCACATGATTCGGGAAGAACGAATTGCCCGGTTTTTTCATATGTTTGTATAGCGTCGCGTAGATCCGCACGGGCCTCGATCGAACGGATCAGACTTTTTGTATCTTCTGCCGGATTGGATGCTTCAAGGTCAGCCGCAACTTGGCGCCATGACATATCCCCCTTTGAAAATAAGGCCAGCGCAAGCAGCCCTTTAGCGTAAGAAAAGTCCGGTTTTTTGCTGACCAGCGACTGCAGTGTCAATATTGCCTCGTCCCATTTACCGCGCGACATCCAGAGCATGCTCTCAAGCGCATCGATTTCTTGTGCTTTCGGGCACACTACGCGTAATGCATCGATTACCATCTCCACATCATCGGAGTCGATTGCGCCAGACTTAAAATCGATTTGCTGGGAAAGCGATACGACTTCGATCAAGCCGCCAATAACAAGCTTGTCGATGTTCATATATTGCTGAGACGAGATAGTCATTGCGCAAAGCTCCTGATATATCGCAACGGACTTCTCCCGTTGCATGCTTGTCCGGATCGGTATATTCGCAAACCGATTCGTCTATCAAACAATAGCGTTACCCAAAAGGCGGGAAGGCGCAGCAGCGAAGCGTGCGCCACATACGCGAAGATTTAACTGAGTTCGGATCAGACGCCTGCGCTTCGCGCGTATGCGAACCGATTCGCGCATGAACGGTATCGTGACCTGGCGCCAGAGGCTCTCGCGCCACTGCCCGCCGTAGATCGACGGAGAACGCCGATGAGCGATGAAAAAACCGAACAACCCACTGAGAAGCGGCTTCGAGACGCCCGGCGTGACGGCCAAGTAGCGAAAAGCACTGACTTGACAGACGCTGTGGTTCTATGTGCGGTCATTGCGACGATCGTTGCAGCCGCAACCACATTTTCCGACGCATTCCGAAGTTTGATTCATACAACACTGGACTTTGTCACGACTGACCGTTCGCCGGAGACGCTCATCGCATGGCTGATCAAACTTGGCCAGGCATCGTTGATCGTTATCGTGCCATGCGTGTTCGCTGCAGCACTGTCCGCGTTCGCCGCGTTGTTCGGTCAAGTTGGCTTCCAAATCAGCACGAAGCCGGTCACCCCCAATCCGATGGCTGTTAGTCCCGCCAGCGGACTCAAGCGGATATTCTCGCTTCGGACGCTGGTCGACCTTGGCAAGTCGCTGTTAAAAGCGACACTGGTCATGTGTGTGATGTGGGTCACGATTCGCGGGTTGATCCCGCTGATCGCCACATCCTTGTATCAACCTTTGCCGGAGCTATGCCGGCTGCTGTGGTCGGTCTTTCTCAAACTGCTGGCTGTCGCCGCGCTCATTTTTGCCATCATTGGTGCGTTCGACTTCAGGTTGCAACATATGCTGTTTATCCGGCAGATGCGAATGAGCAAGGACGAAATCAAGCGGGAGTATAAACAGCAGGAGGGCGATCCACAACTCAAAGGCGAACGCAAACGCATCGCACGTCAGTGGGCACAAGAGGCGCCGCCTCGCCTGCGTATTGGACTCGCCAACGCGCTGATCGTCAATCCGACACACTATGCAGTCGCAATACGATACGCACCGTCCGAGTACCCGCTGCCGCTCGTCATTGCAAAGGGCCAGAACGAAAGCGCTGCCGAACTCCGGCGTGCGGCCGTGCAGGCACGCGTACCGATCATTGGTAACCCGCCAGTTGCACGTACATTACATCGCGTCGAGATCGATGAACCCATCCCGGAGGAGTTGTTTGAAGCCGTGGCGGCCATTCTCCGGTGGGTCGATTCTCTCGGGCCAAGAAGCACCTCATAGTTGACTATCGCATGACCGTATCGAATCGCGAATAAAGAGCTATCATGTCAAAAGCCCTCAAGTTGCCTGCAGCCGGTGAGATTGGCGTTGCGCTCGTGGTCGTTGCGATTATTTCGCTGATGATCCTGCCACTCCCGACACTTTTGATTGACGTGCTGCTGGCCTGCAATATCGCAATCAGTGTCACATTGCTGATGATCACGATGTACGTGCCCGACATCGTCGCGTTGTCTGTCTTTCCGTCCCTGCTTCTCTTTACCACGCTATACCGCCTGTCGCTCAATATCGCGTCAACAAAATCCATTTTATTGCACGCCGATGCCGGTCATATCATCGAAGCATTCGGTCAGCTTGTCGTCGGTGGCAATTTGGTGGTCGGACTAGTCGTCTTCATTATCATCACGACCGTTCAATTCATCGTCATCGCCAAAGGCTCGGAACGGGTCGCAGAAGTCGGGGCTCGATTCACGCTGGACGCGCTCCCTGGCAAACAGATGAGTATCGATGCCGACTTGCGCGCCAATTTGTTGACCGCGGACGAAGCACGCCGCAAACGTGCGACGCTGGCTGTTGAAAGCCAGCTGCACGGCGGGATGGACGGCGCAATGAAGTTCGTCAAAGGCGACGCAATCGCCGGGCTGATCATCACGGGGATCAATATCATCGCAGGCATCGCGGTTGGCGTTGCGTATCATGGAATGAGCGCAGCGGACGCGGCCAACCGATTTGCGATCCTGTCGGTCGGCGATGCAATGGTTTCGCAGATTCCTTCGCTGCTCCTCTCCGTCGCGGCCGGCGTCATGATTACAAGAGTCGCGGACGAACGTGATGCAAACCCCCAATCGCTCGGTAGCGAAATGGGCCGACAGCTCAGCTCCAGCACGCGCGCACTGTATTTCGCGGCTGTGCTGTTGATCGGGTTTTCGGCTGTTCCCGGATTCCCGGCGCCTCTGTTCTTTCTGCTGTCAGCCACGCTAGCATTTTGTGGCTATAGGCTGGGTCAGAAGCGCCCATCTTCGGGTGATCAGCGCAGCGAGGCGGTCAGTTCAATGCAGCGAGCGGGCGGCAAAGGCGAAGCCGGTGGAATTCTCCCGCGCGCGCCCCAGTTTACACCACCGGTCGGCGTCCGGATCGCCACTGATTTAATGCCACGTTTATCGGCGCCTGCGCTGGACAAGTCATTTGCGAAAGAACGCCACGCGCTGCAGGAGGAGCTCGGGTTGCCGTTTCCTGGCATTACGATGTGGGCCAGCGACACAACCGCCAGCGCTAGCTTCGAAGTACTGATACATGACGTGCCCTATATCACGCTTGAACTGCCGCCCGGTAAAGTGATGCTGCCACTGGAATCGTCCACGCCTGGCGCCAATGCGCCCGATTCTGGGGCCAACGCACTGCGCGCACGCGCCGAACCCTGCGGCGGACTGGACGGTGGACCCGGCCCGACGTGGTGGATCGACGAAAAGGCGCTACCGCCCAAAGCCTCCGCCTGGAAAGCGGAAGAGATCATCGCCCGCACGACGATCATGTTACTGCGGCGTCATGCGTCATTGTTTCT
Organism: Mycetohabitans sp. B46; assembly: GCF_037389205.1. Classification (NCBI taxonomy): domain Bacteria; kingdom Pseudomonadati; phylum Pseudomonadota; class Betaproteobacteria; order Burkholderiales; family Burkholderiaceae; genus Mycetohabitans; species Mycetohabitans sp. B46. The sequence continues at coordinate 153,834 of NZ_JADBGL010000007.1, read as the reverse complement.
CGGTATCCAGGAAGTACAGTGGATCCTTGAGCAGCAGGGCACAGACTATCCAGGACTTGTTACCGAGGTCCAGAAGGCCGTTCCGCCGCAACGCATCGCGGATGTACTCAGGCGGTTACTTGAAGAGCAGGTGCCGATCCGCAACATGCGCACCATTCTCGAAAGCCTGCTTGCCTGGGGAACGAAGGAGAAAGACATGCTGATGCTCACCGAATACGTACGCGGCGACCTGGCCCGATTTCTCGCACATCGGGCCACCGGCGGCGCACGTCAACTCGACGCCGTGCTGCTCGATCTGCCTGTCGAGCAGCATATTCGACAAGCAATCAAGCAGACGCCAACAGGAAACTACCTGGCGCTTCCACCCGACGAGATCAACTTCTTGGTTGAAAAAGTTAAATCCTTTGCCGGCACCGAACCACGGGAAGGTGTCGCTCTTGTTACCTCAATGGATATTCGTCGATATGTACGTCGGATCATCGAGGGACGACTAAGCTGGCTCCCGGTTTACTCCTATCAGGAACTCGGGGAGCACGTCGAACTACGCCCGCTGGGCCGCGTAACAGCATAACCTTTATCCATGACGTCCATTCGCAATCGTCCAGTGCGGGTCATTCCCCGCCATCATGACAGGCACGACAGCTCCCCGATACATAATCGCCGGCCGCGGCTTGACTATGCGTCACTCGCGCGCCGCGCCAAGCCACTACCAGACACCAAACCGTCAGTTGACAAATATAGCCCGAATCGCATTGCCTCTGGATTCGTTCTTGCGATTGATCCGGATGCAGATAGTGACGACGAATCGCCGTCCGATGAAAATGCCGACCGGGCCTCGCGCGCAGTGCGCCGGCGGCTCCGTTCAGCGGTTCAGCCCGTCGTAGAAAAAATACTGCGCGAACAAGGTTCAATGCTCGACATGGCTCGCCGACTGGCTCAGGAAATTGCAGCGTTTTGCACAGACGGCGCAATTAACAACACAGGCACCTGGGAAGCATCTTTACCGCTGGATCCAGCCCTGCTACCGGATACGACGCTTAACCTGACGCTTTCGTATTCCACACTATCGCTTCGCTTCGACACGACGGACGATAAAGCGCGAGAGCTAATCTTATCCCACGCATCAATGCTCGAGCACGAGTTGGATACACTGCTGCAAGCATGGGGGGCACCGCGGGATATAAAACTGACGGTATGGTAACGAAACCGTTCACCCGAGGGCCGGAAACAGGCACCGATAAACCTCAACACGATAGCGGATGAGGATGAATTTGCCGATTGTCGAACTGCCATGCGGTCCTCTCAGCGACGTGCGCTGGCGCCCCCTGGCAATCGAGCCACCGGTTGCCAGGGCTGCGAGACTGCTTTGCGATAGCCGTCTACCGCAAGCGCTACAGCAACTGGCTGGCGTCGAAGACTGGAAAGCCACGCTGGACAACGGCCAGCGCGACTGGCTCGAGCCCACACTGATTGAACTCGCACACCCAAAAGGACACGTAAGCATCACATTTGATTTGGCTAACTACCCGGCGCTCAAGCCGGTAGTACAATCACAATCCGCTGCGGCGGCAGGGCAAGCGAACATAAACAACGAGCAGGCACTGCGTGTTGCGATAGCCAACATCTTGATTCAGCCGGTGCTTTCTGTATTGTCGGCAATCGGACTCGGCGATCTGCGACTGAGTCGTCTGGAACAAATCGCCAATCGGAAAGCCTTTAACTTGGGCCGGAACGACATACCGGCAATCGATATATCGTTCACGCACGAGAGTCGTCGCCACGCAGCAACGGTCGCACTGGACATTCCTCTGCTAGAGCCGCCTGAACATTTTTTTGCGCAGTTCTATGCGCAAACACAGGTTTTTCAATTGCCGCAAGAGCATCCCTGGCTCACATACGTGCGCTTACCAGGCAGGCTAATCGTTGGTTTTCGAACGTTGACGATCTCGGCGCTCGATAGAATAGCGGCAGGGGACGTGGTGCTGCGAGCCGCATGGTCGGACGTGTCGACTCTAGTAACCCAAGACGCCACACCGATACATGCGACCGCCGCATGGGGAACGCCAGGGCTGCTCCGTATTCATGCGAAGGTTGAAATCAGTGGGCGTCAGTTCACTATCCTACAGGACCCCTATATGACAGACGATGTCGATACATCGCCCGGTAACGAGACACTTACCAGCGATACGCGCGATGAAGTCATCAATGTCGGCGAGTTGGAATTACCCATTCAACTCGAAATTGACACTATCGCGCTGCCACTTTCGGAAATTTATGCGTTGCGCGCCGGATACGTGCTCGAGCTCACTAATCCGGTGGAGTCCGTCCAGGTCAAGCTGGTCGCCCATGGACGGACAATAGGCTATGCCGAACTGGTAAGCGTCGGAGATCATCTCGGCGTACGAATCCTCCGTATGGTGCAAGGCAATGTTCCAGCCGAGTGACTTTACCGGATTAATGCTGATTGTGATGGCAATCGGCATTATTCCAATGCTGGCCATCGTGGTCACATCCTATACGAAAATTGTGATCGTCCTGAGCTTACTGCGTAACGCGTTGGGCGCTCAGCAAGTACCGCCTAACATGGTACTAAATGGAATCGCTATCCTTGTATCGCTTTATATTATGGCCCCCATCGGAATGGCCGCAGCCAAGCGCGTCGAGGCTCAACCTAACACCGGTACGCTGTCGCAAGGGGTCGTCCAAACATTCGACTCCGTGCAAGAACCGTTTCGCGCTTTTCTAAAGCAACACGCGAAAGAACGGGAAAAACGCTTTTTCATTCGCTCCGCTGCAGTCATCTGGCCCAAAGAAATGGCCGACAGCCTGCATGAGGACGACTTTATCGTACTCGCACCGGCGTTCACTTTGTCCGAGTTGACCGATGCGTTCAAAATCGGTTTTCTACTTTATATTACCTTTGTCGTCATAGACTTGATTATTGCCAACGTACTCCTGGCAATGGGGCTTAACCAAGTTATGCCGACCAATGTCGCGATTCCATTCAAGCTATTGCTATTCGTCGTCATGGATGGCTGGTCTACCCTGATTCATGGACTAATCCTGACATATCGATAACGACACTATGGACATCAACACACTAGTACGCTTTACGATGCAAGGCATGTTGCTTTGCATGTACGTGTCTTTGCCGATCGTTATCATCGCTGCTGCTGTCGGCTTGGCCGTATCTTTTCTCCAAGCGATCACATCGATGCAGGACCAGGCGCTATCGCACGGTGTCAAACTGATCGCCGTCACCATCGCCATAGCAGTGCTCGCGCCGTTTTCAGCTGCCGCCGTGCTGCGATTTGCCAACGAAGTGTTCCAAATGGCGATACCAAATTGAATACCATAAACCGATACCCAGGTGCGTTGCAAACGGGTGGTGCACTGCCCGTCACGGCTAGCTCGCAAAAAAACACGTCAGCCCGGTCGGCAAAGAGTGCGTCGCTGTACCGGGGCGCAACGGTGTTCGGATACGCATCTGCGAATGCACAGCAAGCGAAAGCGTTCAATGCGCTGGCCCGCCGTCTGGCATTGTCGCGCTTTAGATCGCGCTTCACTCGGCGCAAGTCCGCCCACGCCGCAGGCGCATACGAGGATGGTGATGGTGACGAGGAAGACGCAGTAGCCAACTTGCATACCAGAGTCCAAGCGCCTTCGGCCTTTGGCGGCTCCGCAGACGGCGGCGAGCATGGCAAGCAGCATGAAGGCAGGGGGGACAGACGTGAGAGCGGCACGTGCACGTTCCGACGAAGCAAACTCAACAAGGGCGCCGCGCCTCCAGCGCTCTCTAACCCGATACAGCATCTGGTCGATCCAGACGGTACGCTTCGAGTCAGAGAAGCCGCGCAGGTTATGGCTCAACAGCTTCTTCAACTCAGAGACAGGCTGCTTCAAGACGACCGCACGAAAATCGACACCAGCGTGTACAGGCTTTTGACTCAATGGTTGCAACTACAGCCGCAGGGTCACCTGACGGCGTTGACCATCGCAAAACTTGGCGAACTATTGCAATGGGCCGATGCTGCCCTCGCAGATCATCGTCGCGACAGCCAGCAGCGGACACAACAGTCGTTGCATACCGCAACGGCTGGCACTCATGCCACGGCTAATGCCCGTGCAGCCGAAGGCAGCGATACGGACCAGTCCACACCAGGCGTACTGGATCGCGCACAACGCTTCAACATTCTAGTCCCTCTGTTAATACTCAAGCTGTTTCGTCCTGTGACCGCACCCCAGCGCGCCGATGCAATTCGGCGTTTACAGCTTCGAATCGCCGCCGCCCATTTCCTGCATGCCTAAATGAGTGTTTCAATCTTCGCTCACCAAGGGGTTGGTTCGCATCACCCCATAACGCACTGAATGATCACGCTACAGTAAGCTTCAGTCGATACCGGTTACGTTTCCTCAAGACCTCGGCCAACCAACTGTGATGATCATGAAGCTGTTACGAGTTCTCACCGGTGTACACGCAGGCGCCCAAGTACGGCTGGCGCCCGGCGTATACCGAGTAGCAGCGGATGATGATGCTGATATTCGGCTTTCAGACTGGACCGGCGCCGATCTGACGCTCACCGTGAACGGCGACAATGTAGTAACGGCAACACGCGCTGCGACAAACAGTATTAAAGTCGGGCTAACCAGCGCGCAGCATACAAAGGACGGCCATTTTACCGGGCAGAATGGTCCTCAGGGTGCGGCTGCTGCCTCAGGCAACCGCGCCACCGCAGAAACAGAACAAGTCGAGCCAGTACTCCTTCTCGATTTCGTACCGATGCAGTTTGATGATACGGTTGTTTGCATCGGCCCATCCGATGCGCGCTGGCCACCAGACGTCGACCTTCTAGCCGTTCTTTTGGTCAAGCCAAACGAAGAGCGGCGACAAGCAAAGCGCGCCCGTCAACGCAAGATCGCGGGAATAACCCTGGCTTGCGTGGCCGTTGGAATGACGATCTCGCTTGCCGTACTATTGACGTCAATCCAGGACAGCCGCGCCGCCAGACGGCATGACATCGGCGATCTCGCACAACATGTTAACCGGATGCTGTCCGAACAGAAGCTGACCGAGGTGCATGCGGACGTCGCCGGCGCGTCCATCCGCGTGACAGGAATGGTGCCGACCGCTGCTGCCGACCTTGCCGTTCGAGACCTGCTGCAACGAACTGCTCCCGGCGTCACGCTGCGCCAGTACGACATAGCAGAAATCGATGCGCGGAACATAGCAGAGTCATTAGGAACGAGCGGTGTACAGGTGTCGTACGCGGGTAACGGCGTATTTGACATTACAGCGAGCGTGGCCGACCCGGATAAGCTTCGCTCGGCAATTGAGCGAGTCAAGCGGGATCTGAACGGAAACGTCAAGGTACTGCGCACCCATATACAGGCTATTGAGAAAAATCCTTGGCCAACCGAATATTCTGAGATGATCGCTTCGGACTCGATTGAGTATGCGCAAGCTCCGGATGGAACCAAGCATATTTATATCAATGCCGCGTCCTCAGTCGGAGCTGGCGCAGCACCTGAAGCTACGAACCCGGTTGACAATGCGATTGCAGCATCCGCTGCGACGCCGCCTGTCGCCTCTAATCAGACGTCCGGCATCGAGGCGTCCGGAGTTACTCACTAGACCAGGAGAGTTCCATGTACAAAGCACTGGACGCATGCGCCGCCGATTTTAACGATCTACCGAAATTCATCACCGATACCTCCCGCGTCGCAACCATTCGCTCAGCGCTGGAAGCCACAGCGCAGCGTATCGCGGAAGAGACCGGAGAAACTGAAGTTGACCGGGATAACTTGACAAAGCTGTATCGCGGTCTTCTCGCGGCGAGCAGGATCGTCGCGCAATTGCACGAAAAACGATGCGCGGAGTAACTTGGCATTGTTTTTCGTTTCCCTTAACCGTGTAAGGAGTTATATATGAGCTGGATGAATAAAGCGGGGGACTTAGTTAATCATGGAGGCCAAGCATTCAATAACGCGGAAACTGCCTCTTCGTTGACTAACTCGACCAAGCAGACCGAAGCAATGTCGAATCTCGCAACGGCACTAAATGTAGAGCTGCAGGGAACCTTGACGCGCAATAACTTAATCGATAAATGCGCGTCCGGTCTCAAGGAGCAAGTGCAAGCTCAACGATAGTATGGTTACAGGTGCGCACCACGCGCACCTGCCTTAATTAAGCAAGCACACTAAACTTAATAGTCAATGAACGGCGAACGGTACGGGGAACTGATTCGCGAACTGTGCGATGTCGTCGGACTTGCCGATCCGGAATACGTACTGGAAACGCGGACCATAGAAGTCCAGGGCTACGACGTACGCCTCGAATACTTCGACAACGACCTAGACGCAATCTACCTAAACTTCCATTTCGGCACCGTAACCGCAGGCCGCACGCTCAACGTATTCCGGTTGATGCTCGAAGCCAACCTGCTGATCTACGCGCAAGATCAGGCTCAAATGGGCCTAGACACCGATACCGGCGGCATCATCCTCATAATTAGAATACCGATGGACCCCGACTTGGATGGCGAGACGCTGGCCGACCTGTTGTCTCATTACGCTGAGCACGGTCATTACTGGCGGCGTAACATCATCGAATCGACGGACGAGATGTTCGAAGGCATTGTAGCGGGCGATTTTACGTGGTTGCGTGCGTAAGCTGCGCCTATCGGAGTATGTCTTCTATTTTGATATAGCAGCACGACGCGCAATTACACCATACTGTTGCCTGCGCGTAGTTCGCAACCATCGCCGTCCAATTTCCGTCCATATACTCGCTTCACTGCGGTCGCGTGGAGCGTCGACATTCCTAAAGGGAAAGGCCTGCATCGATGTCAACTCCACCTGCGATGATGGCTATCGCATTCGGGCGATACCAACTGATCCTCGATCCGGCACAATTGCACGTGGACGGCAAACCGGTCGCGATCGGCTCCCGGTCGCTCACGATTCTTCGAATTCTACTGGAGGCCAACGGCCGCACAGTCAGCACCGGTGAGTTGCGCGAGAAGGTGTGGCACAACGCGGATGTCAGCGTCAACTCGATTCAGTCGAAGGTTGCCGCACTACGGCGCGCGCTTGGCGGCGATGAGCATTGGGTCGCGACAGTCCGGGGCCAGGGTTACCGGTTCACCGGCGAGCAGCGTCCCGTGACGCTTGCGCCCGAAGCACCGTCTGGCGACGGCGTCGTCACATCAATGGGAAGCGCAAGCACCGCTCAGGCACCGCCTCATCATCGCGTCGAATCAGCACAGGCCAATACATTTTCCGAAGAGGGGAGCGGCGCGCCGCAAACCCGTGCAGCCTTGCTGCTGCCGCGCGGTACGACACCGTTTGTCGGGCGCCATGCCGAAATATCAGAACTGTTGGCAGTGGTTTCAACGGCCCACGTCGTCACGCTGACCGGCCCAGCGGGCATAGGCAAGACACGCGTCGCGTTGGAGTTGGTCCGCCGCCTGGGCACGTTGTATCAGCACGGTGTCGCCCTTGTGCATTGCGCGCCACAGCAGCACGTCGATGCGTTTGCCCGAGCATGTATTCAAGCGTGGCACCTCGAAGCATACCGCGGCGACGCACCGGGTCAATACTTGCGCGAATGGCTTAAGCCGCGCCGCATGATGCTGTTAATCCATGACGTAGACGGGCTGCCTGTCGAAACAACCCAGTACATCAACAGACTGATCGACGAAGCACCAGGGGTGTGCGTGATCGCAACGGCCAAGGATGCGCCGGGCATACACGCCGAGCACGTCGTGCGCGTATCGCCGTTACAGACGCCTTCCCCATCTTGTGGCACGTCGTCGTTGATCCCGCAATGCGATGCGCTTCAATTGCTGTTCGCCCGTTTGCACCTCCTGACGAGCCCGCGCGGCGCCACGCAACAAAGGCGCCCGCCGACGGCTGCCGGTTCGTTGTGGTACGCCGATGCAAGCCCGGAGGCAATCGCGATGGCGACGCGGGTCGCGGCACTGGCCGAGGGCATGCCGCTCGCATTGGAATTGGCAGCGTTTGCGCTCGCACAGCGGATTCATGCCGGGGAGCCGCTCGAGACAGCGCTGGCGACGCTGGCCGACACGATGCGTCCTGCGGCCGGCGACATCAATACCGGCCACGCAAGGATGACGGCGCCCGGCGCGGCGGCGTTCCTGCCGCTTATCGGGCAATGCATGGCGCAGTTGGGCCCGTTGGAACATGTCATGTTACGCAGCCTGGCGAGATTCGAACACGCCGTGACACGCGATGCAATGCTGTATCGATTAAGAGAAGCACCACAGTTGGCGTCGGTGCCAAGCGACGCGGTGCTCGATGCATCGCTGTCGAGGTTGATTGACTCACGCTTGATACGGGACATCGGCATGGCCGGCCAAGCCATGCTGAAAGTCAATGAGTGGCTCACTGCCAACGCCGATGCGCCTTTCTGATGCCTCGATGAAAGCCTCACCGGAAACTCATGGCACGCTTCGTTTGATGCCACATCGGAGCGCTAAACGTGACGATATGACACAGCGCAGTGCAATAGTGGGGTCGTTGACATTCTCAGCCAGCGCCGATCATGCCCGCCGATGTTATCGTTTCGCCCTCGCGAGGTGTCTTGTGCACTGCGTCCCCGGCAGTCGAGCACGCCGCCCCAAAATCCAATAGCAAAAAAACGCTTGGATCCGCCGCTCGCAAGCCAGCCGCCACGTCGCGACACACGGCGCCGCTGGACGAGCTGCGATCCAAATTGGGTATCCATCTTCGTGGAAAGCAGCCCCCTACGTCGCTCGTCTCCACGATGTCGAGCCGTACGGTCAGATCCACGCTGCCGGCCCATGCGGCCGGAGTCACGCCGGCGGACCGCGCCACACCCGGCTACAGCATCGACACGGTAGGCTTGCTAGGTGTCGATGAGCCGCGCCACTGGACGCGCGCGCAGTTGCTGAATCATCTTGTCGAAGCCAATTATCCAGGCCCGACCCTGGCGACAGCCGAGCTGGCGTACCAACTCCATACAAGCTTGGATGACGGCACGGGTGAAGTGAGCGCCGCGCGCGCCCAATTGATCTTGTTTGCGATGCACGAAGCAGGCCTACGCGACAACACGATAGCCACGATGGACAGCACGATGGCCGCGATGGTGCTGCAGCAACTGCGCGTGTTGAACTTCGACCGGCCTTTCCACGACGCGCCCACCCCAGCGGGCGACGCCCCTTTGCCCGATCAGCAACGACAAGCGTGGCGCGCGTCGTGGGAAACAGCTCGCGTGCTCGCTCGTACGGAAGAAGGGTTCGAGACGCTGCTCAAGCTGCGCGGAGAAAAGTCCGCGCCGCTATCCCGCAGTGTGGATCGGGACATGCTCTATGTGCTGTTGAATACGGCCGAGCGGATCGAGAACCACGTACGATTGGCTCAGCAGCACGACGGTCACGCGACGTCGGTGCATGCCGTGCTCGACTTTGATGACCCATCGCCATCGGGAATGGACAAGCGTCAGCAGTGGCTGCAAGGTCACTTGGCCATGAACGGGCAGAACGCCAAAACCACGCTGCTGGCCAGCCAGGTCTTCACCATCGTCAAGAAATTCTTCGACCAAACCGAACATCCGCACAGCGCGAGCGGTTCCACGCCAGAAGATCGCTTCGCGTCGTTCATTAAAACACTCACGCCCAGCGAAAAAGAGGCATTATTCGACTGGCAACAGCGCTTCCACGAAAGCGGTCGAGGAACCGACAAGGCGAAAGCATCGGGCCGTTTGAATAATTTTAGAAAGATCGTAACCTCGATCATGGGAAAAGTCGTGCCTGACAAGGTTGCCGCACTTCTCAATCGGCTACCAGACTTGCGCAAAACCAACAGAAAAACCGATAAGGCGAAGGCATCGCACCGTTTGAACAAGTTTGTGTCGGATGTCGCGCTCAGGGACCGCGAACATTGCGGCTCCCACCTAATACAGCGGATTGGCGGAGCCATGAAAGCCCCGATGATCGCGACTCGCTTCAATTCCGAGTTGACCCGCACGGCGCAGGCCGCGACTCAATCGACCACGACTGCTGTTGCTGGCGCAACCGAGAGCGGCTGGGATGCACTCAAACGCATCGTGCCGTCGCTGCATCCCGGCATGGTGGTCAAATTCAGTGACGGAGGCAGGCTCACCGTCACGACCGAACAGGTATCGGCTTCAGTCACCGCCGCGGCAAGCCAGGTCGCCCAGGCGATCCCGGTACCCTTGCCCGTGGTAGTCCCAAGCCTCAGCGCCAAGCTCTCACGCAAACGCAAGGCCACGGTGCAAATGGGGTGTACCGAGCAGCACGCCTGGCTTTTTATCGGCACGGCCCATGCGACAGGCCGCGGCGCGGGCGTCGGTGCATTAGTCGGTGCATCGTTACCAGGCAGCCTTGTCGGTGGCACCGTCGGGGTGCAATTCTTCGATTCGGAGCACGCGCGCCCCCGCGGCCTCCTCGTTCAAGTGGCCCGCCAGCTAAAAGCGGACGGCTCTGGCTACGACGACAAAGCCATGGAAGCCAGAATGAGCCATATCCTCGACACCATGAAGAGCCTATCACCCGCCAGCGCCACGGCCGAATCACGCGGCGCCAGCGAGCAATGCTGGAACGCATTGGCGCAATCGCTGGTCGGCGCGCGCGATGTGTCCGTCGGATGGATCGAGGGTGCCATGGACGAAAAACGTCATGGCGCGTCGACGGGTTTCGTCGTCAGCGCTGGCCTCCCCATTGGGCTTCCGAAACCGCTCGGTACGTCCGCTAGCGCTTCCGTGCCGGTGTCTGGCAAGCACGTGAACAACATATCGACGTCCCGCAGCGACTCCGGCCGCATGCCAACCGAAAAGCGGCATGCGGAGCGCAGCATCGAGGTCAAAGTAGAGGTCAAGGTCGGCGCTTCCGTTTCAGCTACCCTTTCGAGCGACCCAAAGAGCGGTATTAGCACCGGTCCAACCTCCAAACGCTTATGGGGCAAGCAACTTTATCAGGCGAAGGTGTCACTTTCGCGCACGCTGCCATCCTATCAGGGCAAACTCGACCCGCGCGCCTGCTTTCTGGATGTCGATTTCCCGGACGCAACCGCATATGACTATGCGACACGCCAGTTACTTGACCATGATGGCGCCCATAACGATGCCGGAATCAAGGCGGTGGACACGTATCTGGAACAGAAACGTGCCCGATCTGCCGAGCCACTGGTGGACCAGGTGGCCAGCGCGGTAAAAAATGTGCTGGAACTGCGCAACGGGACGAGGCGAACGGACAGCCATATCCATCGCTATGTGCTGACGGGCCCGGCTGCGGAACAAATCAACCTGTTGCAGGCGCACTTCGAGCAACATTACCTGCGTCCTTGGGAGGCCGGCTTGCGAGACCGCGTGTCCGCGAAGGACCTCGATAGAATGAAGCAAGCCATCGAGGCCAAACGCGAGCAGATCCTGGCCGATCCCGCTTCATGGAGATTGGCTTGCCTGGTCACGAAAGAACGCAGCGAGGTCCATGAGCCTGCTCCAGTCCTGTCCCCGTGGGTAAGAGGCCTGGCGACGGCGCTGCTGCTCGTGGATGCCAACGTGGGCGCGATTCAGATCGACGAGAAAGAAGTGGTTCACCACCGCTTTGCAACCGATGTCAATATCAAGCCGTTGCTCGACGTCTCGATGTCCGGGATCACGTTCGAGCGGCTGCGCCGCGAGGGATACCATGCCTTCATGGGCAAGCCGCGCGCGTCCGCTAAGGGGACAAGGCGTAGTAAAGGCAGCAAAGAGGCTCGTTCACAAATTTAATTGACAAGCGCGGTGCCGATGCCGCGCGTTTGCGCCCGATCGCGTGGCATCGCGTGCGGTGCGCTCAGTGGCCAAGTTCGTGCAACAGCGCCACGACATCGTGCGCCCATTCGATCCAGGTTTCTTCGGCCCGAATGCCGTACCGCAGCACCGCGTGTTGTAGGCGTTGCTTCGTCGAGAGTACGGGGGCGGCGAAGTCCCGCTGCTCGATGTTCCGATAGGTGTCGAGGCGGGCCTGCCACTGCTCGAGCAGTCGCGCCAGCTCCTCCCCCAGCCCGTCGGGGCCGACTACAGCGGCCGCGCGAAGCTTGACTAGGAATGCTTGCCGACAGTTCCGGTCACCGTCGTCTAAAGGTTCGCGGATCCACCGCACGAGTTCTGCCCTCCCGGTGGGCAGCACCTGATAGCATTTCTTGCGCCTTGCCGGATCGCTCAGGTCATCAACGGCCGCTACCCACCCGATGGTCGCCATGCGGGCAAGTTCGCGATAGATCTGCTGGTGCGTGGCGTGCCAAAAATAGCCGATCGAGCGATCGAAGCGGCGCGCCAAGTCGTAACCCGAGGTTGGCTTTTCGAGCAGCGACGTAAGGAGAGCGTGCTGGATGGACATGAGCTGCATTTTATCCGCTTGGCAACGTTAGCGACGCCGCATTCGATGATATTGACGCTGTGTTGGCTGTCTCGGATGCATCACCTCGCTTGGCCGGTCATGGCTTCGCATCGGTTGTCGCGTCAAAACGACAACCGCCGACGATGCGCAGCCTGTATCGTCGCGCCGTTACGGCTGGCACGCCATCCTGGTGCCGCCCTTCTGATACGAACCTGGCGTGACGCTTCAGGAGGTTGCCAACGCGGCCACGCGCTGGCTCGGCCTGCGCAACACTTCTCGATGCCGGTGCGTGCCGTGTCGATCGGGGATTTCACCGCGCTGCGCCCGTCTTCGGTCCGCGATGTCGATGCGCTGCGCGAACTGGCCGCAGGCACGCTGCGCACGCTCGCGCCAGTCGTTCTGGACGTCACAAACGGTGATGCTCGGCGATGGCCGTTTGCTGGACGATGCGAGGGGCAGCGGCTCCCCGTTGTTGCAGATCGGACCATGGACGCGAAGCAAGCGCCGGATAACCGCTGCGCCGGACCACGATAAAAAGCATGCCGCCCCGGCACGCCGCCAGTCTGATACCATTTGAGCTTGAACCGTGGTTCCACTTCGCCGCGCTCCGTATCCCTCAACCTCCAGTGGTCGTGCATTCGGCATCGATCACTACGCACGCTCAGCACAACGCATGGCGTCAGAATCCGGCCGGTCGCAAAACGACATCCTCAATTCAGCGCGCAAAGAACGCAAGCGCATCCAGATCTATTTGGTCAACGGCATTCGTATCGTCGGCCATGTTGAATCGTTCGATCAATACGTCGTGATGCTTCGTACCCCTGGCGGCATGCAGGTCATCTATAAGAAAGCAATTTCGACGGTCCAGCACGACACGCCCGACAGCCGTGCCGCCCGGTCGGCGGCATCAGGCCGCGGCGCCGGACCCGACCGCGGGGGGCCAACGTCCCGCATGTCGGCGCGCCCGCGCACGGGTGCGCCGGCAGACACCGTCTCCCGGCCGGTGGTAGTCACCCGAAAGCGCCGCGTCACAATTCCAAACAGCAATACCGACGAGTAAGGCTGCCACCGCGTCTATTAAGAACCCGTTGGCCACACTGGCGGCCGCGCCACCGTCCGGCGCTAGCCGGGCGACGCGTCGACGAGTTCGAACTAATGGCTGGCTCCGGTAGTATGGGCTCGACCGCTGCTTCGAGCAAATAGTCAATCATCCTGATTAAGCGGCCTAACGCGTGCGACCCGCCGAGATCGATGACTCAGCGGGATCCCGAACAATCTCACCTATACGGTGACCGGCTCCGACAAACCAAAAAAGCGCAACGCGTTTTGACCGAGGATCTTGTGCTTCGCGTCATCGCTTAGTTCCGGATGCGTCGCGACCAGTTCGCCGATCAACTGCTCTCCGAGCGGGAACGGGTAATCGGAGCCGAGTAGCACCCGATCCTCTCCCATGGTATCGACCAGCATTTTCAGCGCACGTGGATCGAAGACCGCGCTGTCCACGTGAAACCGATTCAAGTATGACAGCGGCGGGTGTGGGCAATTTTCACGGACGATATCCCGGTTTTCCCACGCGTTTTGCACGCGACCGAGCAAGAACGCAAAGCTGCCGCCGCCATGCGCGAAGCAAAGCTTCAACGAGGCCGGGATACGCTCGAAGGCACCGGACAGAATCAACGACACCATGCTCAACTGCGTCTCCGCCGGCATGGCGACAAGCCACGGCAGCATCCATTTCTTCATCCGGCCATCGGTCATCATGTCCCACGGATGAACCAGCACCGGAATCCCATCGTTTGCGCAATGTGTGAGAAACGTAACCAGTTGCTCGTCGTCCAAGTCGCGCGCGCCGAGGTGATTGCCGATCTGCACACCGCGGTGTCCGTCATGGAACGCGCGCGTCGCCTCGCGGCACGCCAGCTCGACGTCCTGCAACGGCACCTGCGCCAGCGCCATCAATCTGTCCGGTGCATATGCGCACATTTCCAGCGCGAGATCGTTCATTCGTCGCGCCCATTCGTCGGCCGCCCTGGCGTCGTAGCGATAGCCGAACATCACCGGCGTCGCGCACATCATTTGGATGTCGATGCCGCGTTCGTCCATCTCGGCGATACGCGTGCGCGGATCCCACAGCGCACGGTACACCGGTCGAAATGACTGGTCTCCCGTCATGATCATGCCATGCTGGCCATCTGCGTCGATATTCAGCCAGGGGGCCTGCGCGGCGTCCAAGCGTGCCGCTTCTTCCCGTTTAATGCGCGGGAAGAAATGAGAATGCATATCGATTCGAAGTTTCATCGCGAGTTGGTGTGGCAATCCAGTCAGGTCCAGTTAATTAAGCGGCTTTGCCCGTATGCAATTGGCCGCACTGCGGACATCGCCGCTTGTCCTCGGAGCCATAAAATGCGTCGAACAACGGTGGCAGGTCAGTCACGATGCTCTTAAGCTGGACCTCGACCCGATGCACCCGGTGGTGGCACGCGTCGCAGTACCACTCAAATCCGTCGAGCAGTCCCGGCGGCCGCTGCCGCTCGATCACCAGGCACGCGCTGCCGGCCTCGGGCCGCTGCGGCGAATGCCGCACATGCGGCGGCAACAGGAATATGTCGCCTTCTTTCAAATCCACGCGCTCTTTGCGACCGTCGATCCACAGGTGCAGGTACGCGTTGCCACGCAACTGGTAAAAGAACTCCTCGAGCGGATCATCGTGGTAATCGGTACGATGATTTGGACCGCCCACGACCGTCACGATTAGGTCACTGTCCTGCCAGACTTGCTGGTTGCCCACCGGCGGCTGCAGCAAGTGCATGTGTTCGTCGATCCAGCGATGGAAGTTGAACGGCTTCCCATATCCCAGCATGTTGGTTTCCTCTATCGGTGCACGGTACCGCCGCCACGTCACGCCGGCACAGCCGAGGCGCCGAACGTTCCCCCTCCCGTGCCTGGCGCTACGCGCTCAGCGCTGGCGCGGCGCATAGGCGACAGCCTTGATCTCGATCAGCAGGTGCGGGTGGGGTAGCTGATGGACGGCTACAGTCGTGCGGGTCGGCCCGGCTTCATCAAAAAATTCGCCATAAACCTCGTTGTATCCACCAAAGTCGTTCATGTTGACCAAGAACGTCGAGATGTCGACTAGATTCGAGAGGTCGGCCCCCTCGGCGCGCAAGATGTCGCGAATATTCTCAATCACCGCCCGGGTCTGTGCCCGGATGTCCAGGTTCACCGTCCCGAGCGCATCGACCGACGCGCCGACGATCGTATTGTCGGGACGGCGAGCGCTGGTGCCCGATACGAACACGAAGTCACCGGCACGCTGCAGGTGCGGAAATCGGCCGCGCGGCGTGGCCTTACCTGGTACAACGCGGCCCTGGGAAGTCGATTCAGTCATGAGGTTTTTCCGTATTTCGTGCGTTTATCCGATCTTCATGCAAACATTGGTCAGCTCAGAGTAGAAGTCGAGCGAATATCGGCCGCCTTCGCGACCCATGCCCGACAGCTTGGCGCCGCCAAATGGTGTGCGCAGGTCGCGCACGAACCACGCGTTGACCCACACAATGCCGGTCTCGATTTGGCGTGCAACACGGTGGCCCCGGGTCAAGTGCGTAGTCCAGATGCTTGCCGCCAGACCGTAGGCGCTATGGTTGACGCGGCTGATTACCTCGTCCTCGCTGTCGAACGGCGCCACATGGCAAACCGGCCCGAAGATCTCCTCGGTCACGCAACGCGCAGTGTCCGGCAGGCCCGTCCAGATGGTCGGGTTCACGAATGCGCCACGATCTCGGGCATCACCGAAATGCGGGGCATCGCCGCCGGTTACCACGTTGGCACCTTCCTCGACGGCCAACCGGAAATACGACAGCACCTTGTCGCGATGATGTTGTGAAATCAACGGTCCCATCGTGGTGGTCGGATCTTCTGGCGCGCCCACGCACAGCGCCTGTGCCTTTTGCTTCAGCGCGGCCACGAAGCGCTCGAAGATCGGTCGCTCGACGTACACCCGCTCGCTGCATAAGCAAACCTGCCCTGCGTTCGTGAAGCTTGATTTGGCCACGCCGTCAACCGCGGCGTCGAAATCGGCGTCGGCAAATACGACCGCCGCGTTCTTGCCGCCCAGCTCGAACGAAATGTCCTTCACGCCATCGGCAACCGTCTTCATGATAGTGCTGCCGGTGCGCGACTCGCCGGTAAACGTGATCGCGCTGATGTCCGGATGACGGGTCAGGAACTCGCCCGCCGCGTTGGGCCCGTGACCATGAATCAGGTTGAATACCCCGCGTGGCAAGCCGACTTCATGGATCACCTCGGCCAACAGTGTCGCCGAGCCGGGCGTTTCCTCCGACGGTTTGGCCACCACGCAATTGCCCATCGCGAGCGCGGGCGCAACCTTCCACGTCAGCAGTAGCAGCGGCAGGTTCCATGGCGAAATGATGCCCACCACGCCGAGCGGCTTGCGCGTCACATAATTGATCAGCTCGCCGCCGTCCGCCGTATGGGTCTCGAAAAACTCGCTATTTGCGGTACGCACCAAATCGGCGAACATGCGGAAATTGGCGATGCCCCGTGCCACGTCCAGCGTCCGCGCTTGGGCAACCGGACGGCCGGTATCCGCCACTTCCGCGGCAACGAATGCATCAAAACGCGCTTCAATGCCTTGGGCAATCCGGTGCAGCCAGTCCGCCCGCTGCGCCGGCGTCGTGTCGCGCCAGCCGGCCAGCTGGGCCGCTCGTGCCGCCCGCACCGCGCGATCCACGGCTTGCGCATCAGCCTCGCAGACCAGCGCAACCTGCGAGCCGTCGACCGGGCTCAAGTCCTGGAACGTGGCATCGCCCGCCACGAACGCACCATCGATGTAGTGCCGTAGCAACCGGGGGCGGGGCGACGCAGTGTCCGATTCGATGTTCACAACCACTCCTGCGTATTCAAAAGGTTAAGAGCAGTCTATGAGAGGCACCGCGTGCGCGGAAATCAAACATTCGTGATTGACTATATGAATCGGTAATACCAGTGCCGCAACTGAGCCGGCCGAGCCGGCCCGCGACCGCCGTGACGTTTCCACGCGGTTTGAAAGTCTGTACACCACGGGTCCAATGATCAGTATCCGGCTGCCTCCGACCATGACGCAGCAGGCCCGCCCTGCTTACTCAAGCGCCACTGAGTTCATCGCGTCGTGCTGCAGCGGCGTGGCGATGTGCATTCCCTCGTTCCAACGACCGTAATTTCGGCCAGGCGTGAGACCCATTCCTGCAATACGCGAGGCGCCATCCGGGCGTTGTGTTCATGAGAAAGGACGAGATTGTCCGCTACGCGCTCCCTAGTCCGGCGGCGCTGCGTCAACCTCCATTGAAGACGGGATAGACGTTGCTGCGTTCGCACGCTCATGCGCGCGCCGCATCAAGCGTGTTGCGTCACGACACCGAGTTGACGCAAAAATTTCATTAAAAATTCAATCGATACGGATCTTTACTTGAAATCCCACGGTGAACGGCAGCTTCTCCGACGGTATCGGCGGGATCAGGATGAAATTCGTGCCAACACGCTTGAAATTCGTCATGAGCACAGGGGCGAGAACCGGCCCGACGGTCCGATGATGTCCTATTCCCCAACGGCCGTAGTGATACCCGGAAATCATGCCGCCCATCGCGGCGACCCGGAACCCTCCCCAATGGACAAACTCCGGTGCCCATATGGCGCCGCCGTAGAACGATGGACGCCGAATCGAATTGCGAAAGTACCCTGCCGTCGCCCCCCACTGCGGCGAGAAATAACACTCGACGCCGATCCCCGGATTGAATGGCTCGAAGTGCTTCGACGGATCGGGATCAATATGGTACGAGCCCAACATTGCATCGACCCATACACCATGCTCGCACCAGCTGGCGTGGGCACGCGGCACCCCGAACCCGACTATCGCTACGCACAACACCGTTAAGCTGACGCGCCTGCGCGCGTCACGATGCTGAAACATCGTTCGAATAGGCATCCTTTCTCCAAAGGCAGGCCAGAGCCAGAAATGCGTACTTCACACGCCCTGCAGAATCGACGACGCTGTCCAATCCAGGATGACCTTGCCGCTGCGTCCGGACAACATCGCATCAAAACCACTGCGGTATTCCTCCACGGGGAAGCGGTGCGTAATGATCGGCGACAGGTCCAGCCCGCTTTGCAGCATCGCGACCATCTTGTACCAGGTCTCGAACATTTCGCGTCCGTATATCCCCTTGATCTCCAGTCCTTTAAAGATCACATGGTTCCAATCGACTGCGGTGCGTGCCGGCGGGATACCAAGCAGCGCAATTTTGCCACCGTGGTTCATATGCTCCAGCATCGATTCGAACGCGCTCGGCGCGCCCGACATCTCGAGTCCGACGTCGAACCCTTCGGTCATGCCAAGTTCACGCATAACCTGCGTCAAGGATTCGCGCGACACGTTGACAGCACGGCTTGCGCCCATCTTCATGGCAAGCTCGAGCCGATACTCATTGACGTCCGTGATCACGATATGGCGGGCGCCAACATGACGGGCGATTGCCGCGGCCATGGCGCCGATCGGCCCCGCACCGGTAATCAACACGTCCTCACCGACAAGCTTGAAAGTCAACGCCGTATGCACCGCATTGCCAAACGGATCGAAGATCGCGGCTAACTCGTCATCGATGTCATCCGGTATCTTGAAGGCATTAAAAGCCGGAATCGCCAAATAGTCGGCAAACGCGCCTGCGCGATTGACGCCGACTCCGATCGTATTACGGCACAGGTGACGCCGACCAGCACGGCAGTTCCGGCAGAACCCGCAAGTGATATGACCCTCACCGGAGACCCGGTCACCCACCTTGAATCCTCGCACTTCTTGCCCGATGGCGACGATTTCGCCGACGTACTCATGACCGACATGCATCGGAACCGGGATGGTTTTGCTCGCCCACTCGTCCCACTTCCAGATATGGAGGTCGGTGCCGCAGATCGCCGTCTTGCCGATGCGAATCAACACGTCGTTATGTCCGATCTCCGGTTTTTTCACCCTGGTCAATGTCAGGCCCGGTCCCGCCTCCAGCTTCGCCAGCGCACGCATGGGCGCTCCCTCAAATGACATTCAGTGCTCGGCCAACGCGCTCGAACGCACCGACGGCCGCCTCGATCTGTTCCGGCGTGTGCGCGGCGCTCATCTGGGTGCGAATCCTCGCCCGCCCTTTCGGCACCACCGGATACGAAAACCCGGTGACATATACCCCTTGAGCCAGCAATGCCTCGGCCATCCGGCCGGCGAGTTGCGCATCGCCAAGCATGACCGGGATGATGGGGTGCTCACCCGGAATCAGCGTAAAGCCCAGCGAATTCATTGCGCGGCGAAACTGGGCGCCGTTCTCGCGCACGCGCCGGCGTAATGCTGCCCCTTCGTCGCTGCGCAGCAATTCCAGCACGGTGAGCGAGGCATAGGCGATGCTGGGCGCGAGCGTATTGGAGAACAAGTAGGGCCGCGAGCGTTGTCGCAGCAACTCGACGATCGGCGCGCGAGCCGCGACGTATCCGCCGGATGCACCGCCCAGCGCCTTGCCGAGCGTCCCGGTGACAATATCGACCCGGTCCTGCACGCCACAGTGCTCGGGCGTGCCCCGCCCGTGCTCCCCAATAAAACCCACAGCGTGCGAGTCATCGACCATGACCAGCGCGCCGTAACGGTCCGCCATATCACAGATCGCCTTCAAGTCCGCGATGATCCCATCCATAGAGAACACGCCATCGGTCGCAATCAGCTTGAACCGCGCACCGGCCGCGTCGGCAGCCTGCAACTGGGCTTGCAGGTCGTCAATGTTGTTGTTCCGGTACCGAAAGCGCTTGGCCTTGCATAACCGTATGCCGTCGATGATGCTCGCATGGTTCAATTCGTCACTGATGACTGCGTCGTCCTCCGTCAACAGCGTCTCGAACAATCCGCCGTTCGCGTCGAAGCAACTGGAGTAAAGAATGGCATCGTCGGTATGCAGGAACGAAGCCAGTGCCGCTTCGAGTTGTTTGTGAACCGATTGGGTCCCGCAAATGAAACGTACCGACGCCATGCCGAACCCATCCCGGTCCAATCCGTCTTTCGCCGACTTCACGATCCGTGGGTCATCGGCAAGGCCCAGATAATTGTTCGCACAGAAGTTCAACACCTGAGCACCGTCCACCAGCGCGATGCTCGATGATTGTGGCGAGGCAATCACGCGCTCCGACTTATAAAATCCATCTGCGCGGATCTGCTCCAGCATAGTGCGCACGTGCGCGAAATAAGCGTCGTTCATGAACACTCCTGAGGTGGGGTAACGCGTGATGCCGATGCAAGACGCAGCACATAGCCTGCTCACCTCCAGGCATTCTGGCTTGCTCAACTGACTCAAATATCGAATTCGTGTTCGATATAGCGAACAATTTACTCTACCGAGGCATCCACGACAAGCTCCGATCCACGCTCGCCAGCACGCCGTACCATCCCGCGCGGACCGTCGGCCCACACGACATCCCCACGCTGCCCGGCACGGACGCAAAATAGCAACTGCGAGTTTGGGGCCGGATAGACTTGGACGGCAACATGGGCCCTGTTCACGTCGGTGAGTCATGATCATAGCTCACCGATGAAGCCTCCCCTTCTCCCGTAAATCCTCACCTTATCTGTAAAAGCCACATTCGCGCCAACTGCTCTCTATCTCTTAAAAATTAGCTATCCGATATAAACTTGAGGCCAGCAATGGTTGGCATCTCTCCGATTTTTTGCACGGGATTCTGCTATTTGCGCTGCTATCAACGTCCATGTTGCTGTTTTTCTCGGGACAAATCGTGCGCATATACATGATTTGCCAAGTTTTGCCACGCATGGCAAAGGCCATTTTCTAGTCATGCAGATAGATTCCGGTACTGAACAACCGGTTGTTACGCAACACCCCAAGAGTTGTCGATGCGTGAACACCGAGATGTCGACGGAAGGGGTTTTGGCTAGCGGCTATTTACCCAACCCTTCGCGTTCTGCTGACTCCTGCAGAGAAGATGATATCCGCGACATGAAACGCATTGCCCGAGCTTTGCTATAGGTCCCGAAAACCTTCACCTTTGCTTATGTAGGCAACAGCGCGACGACAAGGAATCGTCGGCTGCAGCTCCCCCGTGTCGGCTCGCGCTCTGATCCTGTAAAAGCTCACCTTTTAACCCCCGAAGATTCTCACCGTGGTTTTCAGCTCAAGCTCCTCCATCGCTGTCCCGTAAAAGCTCACCTTATCTTCTGCAAAAGCTTGCCTTATACGTTATCCGGCGCCGCAATGTCCTTTTATAGCTTGTCCAGGTGCGCGCACGGCCACCCACAGTGCACCGAAGGGTAGCTCCCGAAAAACCTCACCTTTGAGTGCACTGTGACGCCTTGCGGCAGCACATCGCTCCGGCCTAGCTGTGTCGCCAGCCGTCAGGCTGGCAGTGTTGTAAGCCGCTTGTCCCACGTTTAGCCTGATAGCCATGGTGAGACTGCAGCGGCAAATCGGTTATAGGCGGACAGCCGAGAAGGGGCTTCGCCGGAGGTGCGCTCGCACGCTGGACATTGCAATTCAAAACGTCCATCGTGCTCATACAGTTCAAGCTCCGCATCACCGCATACCGCACATGTCGATGGTAGCGCGACGTAACCGTCAACAGCGGTACCAATCGACGCAATTTCCTCATGGGTGAGACGGCCAGCCAGCGCTAAGTCTGCAACCAATTTGCCAAGTGCCGACGGTACGCCCGCTTGTACGCGAAACTGTTCTATTTGCCGACTTAACCGGTCAACTTCGTCTGATTTTGTATCTAGCTGGTTTTGCAGCGTGTCGGCACGCGCCTTGATTGCCGCTAGTTGCTGGATGTGCTCGAATTCCTTACGACTTTGCTCGCGCAAGCCGGTTTGGTACGAAGACGCGGCAGAACGGAGTGCGTCTAGTTCGACCAGCAGCGGCTTGACCCGGCGCTCAGCGTTCGCGATAGCGTCCTTGATCTCGGCCGCATAGTGTTCCGTGCAAGCCTTTAGCTCGGTCTGTAGCGACTCGACTTTGTTGCGTAATGTTGAAATCTCTGCTTCGCTATCCGCCAACCGGCCTTCCAACACGGCGACTTGTTCGTGCGCGCGCCTAGCCATGGCCCGTTCGGTCGCTAGCCGTTCGGCCGCTTCTCCTTCTTTGAGCGCGGCCTCCGTCCATGCGGCATGATGCCGTTGTAATTCAGCACGGGCATGCTCATACAACAGTTGCGCATCCCGGACTTTTTGCTCTGCTGCGGCGATAGTTTGTTGCATCCCGACCCGTTCTTGCGCCAGTTCGTCCCGTGCTGTGGCAAGTGCGGCATCGTAAAGGCTGTGAAGCAGCTCGCCAGCGGTGCGGTGCAGCGCTGGCGGCAATACACCGGTGTCGATCCGCACCTTCGACGTGTCGCGTACTCGCTCCCAGAAAAACTCGATATCTTTTGGAATATCACTGGCACTACCAACACCGGTCAAATCTCGAACGTTGGCCAGTGTCGGACGGACCGCGTGATCGAAAAACAGACGTTTACATGCGTGCAGTGACAATTCGCGACGCCGGGTGCCTTGGGCTTTTAGGCTCTCCAGTTCATCCCGTATTGCCTGCTTGTCTTCGTCATTCATCAGAGCAGCCCCGTATGATCAACTGGAACGATCATAACAAATTACGTAGTTTTCGCTACCAATTGGTTCACTGAGTATTGCCCTTCATGCCATGGGGCTAGATCACAGTATGTTGGGTCAGTGGACCTAGAATCGGCGTGAAACATTCATCCCCGCTGTCAGTAATACCGTTATTTTTCATACATTTAGCGCATCACGCGGGACTTTACTTAATGTTTCACAAGCGTGACCAACATCGTTGGCCAAGCTCTTTAATTCCGTTATGCATCGGCAGAGTTCCGACCAACTGAAGAGGAGAAGCGTAGCGTTTGCTACTTCGATAGTGGTATCAGTACAGGCGGTCATCGCCACACGTTGTGTCCATGACTGTTTTTTTCAGGGTCTCACGGGGTTCCTAGAGTTAGTTAATAAAAACACCTAGAAGTATCTTTAAAAACGTTAACGCCAGCTCAAACCCTTATCCAGCATGGCTTTCCGGGCATCAAGGTGAGGGTTTTCGGGAATTTAGGTGAGACCTCTCGGGATACGACGGTGATAGGGTTCGGGGAGTCTGGTGAGGCATGACGGGAAACATCGTGAGCGGATTCGGGGGCGGGCCGTGCAGTCCTGACGGCTGTAGGTGAGACGTTTCAGGAGGATACCCGCGCAGATCCCCAGCCAGCAAAGTGTTGACGTGCTCGGATATTGGGCTCGCAAACATTATGGTGAGCTTTTTCGGGAGGTGGTGTTCGACGTGCGAAGCCGTCTTCCGTTGCTTAATTATTGTGCAAGGTGAGGTTTTTCGGGACCTGAGCGCTGACTAAGGTGAGCCAATACGGGAGTAGACATAAGGTGAATGGTGTTTTGCGTATCGTGGCGCTGCAAAGGTGAGGTTTTTCGGGGGCGGTAGTTCTCCCCTTCGAACACGATAGCTCGGTTCTGGGGCGGCATGGAGGCTATTGAGGGGGACTTTTAGCCTGAATATTTCGCTCAATTGCGCGTGGTGATACCGTCAGGTGAGCCTTTTCGGGAGCCAGATTGCAGGTTAGATAGGCCGTTCGGTGGGCGTGGCCAGGCAACAAGGTGAGATTTTACGGGATTAGCCGGCGTGAGCATTCGATGCCATTCGTCCGTTTCGTATGCAGTGTGAGCAATCGCCTTCCATAAAGTGTTTGATTTATAAGGGATTCTGCGAGCAGAATTATCGCCGTTATGCTATGAAGGTGAGCTTTTTCGGGGCCTCAGGGCAGAAGGAGGGGGCAACGCTGCCGGATTTGACACTGCTCAATGCCCTGTGCAAGGGTGAAGGTTTTCGGGACTCACAGTGCGTGGTCCCAGAGTTGCACGAAGTTTTAACAGGTCAGTACCCCTTTTCGAGAGCTGTGACGAGCGTTTTTGGCATGTTATATGGCCAACCCAGGACTGTGGCGGCTTTCCCCTCGACAAAGGTGAGGGTTTTCGGGAGCCCCTGACACACAATAAGAGCGTGTTGTTCTGCTCATCCCATGTCAGCCGGGCGGCGATCGCCGTTCAATGGTGAGAGTTTTCAGGAAAGGCCTGCAATAACCTTCCTGGCTTATCTGCGATCGTAAGAAAATTGCTTTGAGGACAAGGACATGCAACCCGCTTCAGCTAGCGTATGAATTTCGCGACAGGTCAAAGG
The DNA here is from genome assembly GCF_037389205.1 of Mycetohabitans sp. B46. Classification (NCBI taxonomy): domain Bacteria; kingdom Pseudomonadati; phylum Pseudomonadota; class Betaproteobacteria; order Burkholderiales; family Burkholderiaceae; genus Mycetohabitans; species Mycetohabitans sp. B46. The sequence goes on along the minus strand of NZ_JADBGL010000007.1, from coordinate 129,176 downwards.
TGAGGCTTTTCAGGACCCAATTTTAGGATTCGCAGGAGGGATGACGGTTATGCATACGCCTGCAGCCCCGACTACAAGGGGCATCACTGTATCAGTCCAATCTTTAAAGGTGAGGATCTTCGGGAGCATATCGCGGTGAGGTGGATATTTTCGCGACACCTCACCCCTCAGGGGTGAGACGATGGATGTAGACGGCTCTCACCATAGCGGGTATTCTTCAAGCAACCACTGTCCGGACCTGACACATGGCCACCCGCGTTGCAAAGAAGAAGACCGATGTCGTCAGCCCGAACTCCTCGGAGTTGCGCAAGGCCGTCGAAGCCATTGCGATTCAGCCCAAGAGCGGCAAGATTACCTTGCTGACTCGCAAGCTGTTCAATGTGCTGTTGGCTGTCGCTCAGCAGGCCGATGAGTCGGGTGACACCTATCGGGCGCTGCTTTCGGATATTGTCGCGAATTCTGCGTTCGACTCTAATGACACGGCGCTGGTCAAGGAACATTTGCGTCGAATGGTCTCGGTGCAGGTCGAATGGAGCACCGGGACATCGAGCCAGAAACCGGGGCGTAAGTGGGGCATTTCAACGTTGATCGCGGACGCCGAAATTCTCGAGGACGCAACCACCCGGCGCGTATGGGTTGAGTTCTCGTTCGCGCCAAAGATCAAGAAGAAGCTTCTCGACCCGGTCCAGTATGCCCGTTTGAGCCTGCAATTCCAAAGCCAACTGCGTAGCAGTGCCGGGCTGGCGCTGTACGAGATTTGCGTACGCTACTTGACCAATCCAAGTCACCTTACGATGCGTGAGCCGTGGCAGTGGTGGCGTCCTATCCTGTCCGGAACACCGGACTCGGAGGCCGGCGATGAAGCCAAGCGTGAATACAAGTATTTCAAGCGCGATTATTTGCGGCCCGCCATCGCGGAAGTGAATGCGGTAACCAATATCAATGTCGAATTGATCGAGCATCGTGAAGGGCGGCGTGTATCGGAAATCCAGTTTCGGGTCGTGGAGCGTAAGCAACCGATGCTAGCGCTCGATGAACATCCAAACGTGTTTGATAGCACGCTGGTCGATCGCATGGTCAAGCTCGGAATTCCGTTGAAAGAGGCGCAGACGTTGTACGCCGACAGTGAAGAGAACCGCATTCGCGCCGCGTTGCAGATGACGGAGCAACGGATGCGTAGCACGACGCTGCCTGCGGTGCGCAGTGCTGCGGCGCTATTCAAGGATGCACTGAAGAAGGGCTACGCGCCGCCGGTTGAGGAAGTCCCTGCGCTGCAAGTTAAGAAGGTTGCTGGGGAGGAAGATCCAAGGGCCCGGCTAATGGCAGAATATGCTGCGTATCGTCGTAAACAGGCGCGTGAGCTTTATGATGAGCAGGATGATGCGGGGCGGGATCTCGCGCGGGAATCATTCGAGGATGAAGCGTTGCCGGGGCTGGGCGCTCACCTGCGGGACGAATGGCGTAAGCGTGGCATCGCGTCGAAGATCGCCGAGACGGCCTTTTTTGATTGGTTGGCGCTGAAAACGTGGGGCGAGCCGACGGATGGTGATCTGCTCGCGTTCACGTTGAACCACGCACGCGCCGTGGCATGATCGGCTTGCGAGACGTTGCCGATGGCGCGTGCGGGGTGTTACGCGTCAGCGGTGTTGATGCTGCGGCTGTCAGTATCCGAGGTTTTCGGCATCAATAGCGCTTCGATCTGTGCCAGCAATTCGTCACGCTTTTCGCGTGCCAGTCCTTTCAGCTTTAACTCGAGGCGGTCGTCACCATACGACTTTAAGTCGCCGAGCGTCGCTCCACCGACTTTGATCTCCAGCCGTTGCGCGTAGCGTTGCCGGCGCAGCGGCTTGGGCGCGTCGCTAGACACTGCCCTGCCCTTGACGATATCGGCGACTTGCCGGGTGCTGAGGTCGTCGGCGACGATCTTGTTGATTAATCGAAGCGTGGCATCCGTACCCTTGGCGGAATGATATCGGGCAACTTGGTACGCCATGTTGGAGCCAAACCGATCTGGTCTAGCCACCATTTCCTGCATGACGGCTTCCGGGAGTTTCGCGATGCCTAATGCGACGGCAACCGTCGACTCATCAATGCCGAGGTGTTCGGCAAGTTCGCGTTGACTTTGGAAGTGCTGCTCATCGAGAAAGCGCCGCCATACGATTGCGTTGTCGAAGACTGTTTGCGAGTCTCGCTGGACGTTCAGATCATAGCCGAGCCTATAGCTTTCGATGCCAATGGGCAAGTCTACGACGATTGCTCTGACATTTTCTTTGTTGGCTTCTTTCAGTGCCCGCACGCGGCGGCCACCGTCGCTGACAAAGAAGGTACCGGGGTTTTGATGATCCGGAATAACGTGAATGGCTTGCAGCTGCCCTTGCTTGGCAAGATTGACGGCAAGCTCGGCAATCGATGACTTCAGGTAGAAATGGCGTGGATTGAAGGGACTGGGTTTGATGGTTTTCAGCGGGATCTCAATGACCTGTCCCGGCGTATATCCATTTGCAGTGCGCCACGCCCGGTATGCTGCCGATTCGTTAGTGCTTGGGGTGACGGCCCCGGACGGATCGGGCGCCCCGTTCTTTTTAGCGATCGCGATCGGTTCGGACGTATCAGGGCTACCTGGCTGTTTGACCCACGTGTCAATCGCGTTGAGACGCTCCAGTGCTGTTCGCTTTTCGCTGGTCGTCGTATCCGGCCGTGCCTGGAAGCCTCGGGCGAGTTGAGAGGATTTCATACGGCTCCTTTATGCGCATAAAGTCACTGCAACAGCGCCGCGATCTCATCGGCGCAGGCTCGGATCTCGGCGCTTGCCATCTTGGCGCCACGGTCCGACATTTGTAAAACGGTCTGCCCCAACGCCATCGCCTGCTTGTAGCACTCGCGGGTCGGGATCTGAGTCTTCAGAAGTGGAAAGCCCAGTTCCTCAAGCGCACGCTTCAATTCGCGTGTCAGCATTCGTTTCTCCTCGGTCTTATTGAGGAGAAAGACGGCTTTCAAGTCTTCGTTCATTGTTTGCGCTTGTTGGATCAGCTTGACCAAACCCACGCTCGACCAATAGTCAGCCGGCGACGACGACGTTGGCACAACCGCAATACTGGCCGCCAGCAGTACGACGCCGGAGACCTTCTCTGTAATCGACGGCGGGCAATCCACAATGATGAGATCGTAGTCGCTGACAAATTTCTTGATTTCTCTATGAATCTGGCCCCCTGCTTCCGCCAAGTTCACAATTGGGAACGGAATGCCTGATTCGTCACTGGCGGCGCTGGACCAGTGGACCAACGTATTTTGTCCGTCTGCGTCGATGACCAGGACTTTCTTTTTTCTTTCGTGAAACGCTGCGCCAAGATGCATTGCGATCGTGCTCTTGCCAACGCCCCCCTTCTGCTGAGTAACCGCAATGATTTCGGCTGCCACTCGTTACTCCCTTAGATAAACTTTAAGAAGTATATCGGAAATTGTAATTGAAAATCCATAGTTCGTTCGTACGATGTCGTTAAGCCGAGACTTTATGCGCATAAATTAGGAGGGGACCTTGGAGCCACACGGGCGAGCGCGGGTGCTGTTTGCGTGGTCGATACAGGCACGACGATGACGTAGCCGCCTCTGGCAGCAGGTTGCGAGTAACAACGGCATCGGCAACAGCTTTTCTGAGATTTTATAAGCGGTGTCGCGTGGCCTTTGGTGGTTGCACTATACGAAAAGCCAACGGGCTGGAGTCGCGCGGTCTGCAAATCGACTAGTCTTCTATCAGCAGCTTCTCATTGACAGTGAACGGTGCGCCACCTGGAGGATATGAGGTGACAGCCTAGTGGCAAAGAGAAACCCGACTCGATGCTTGATGATTCTCCGTTCGCCGCGACGAAGGCCTCGTGAACCTTGTTCTGACATTTTCCAATATGCAGGAGGTGCCGCGGAGAGGGCAGCGTCACGATTGGGTCAGTGGCGCCTGCGTAATCCATAGCCATGTTTGGCGGAACTTAGACATATGTTGTTGTACAGCGCCGCTAAGTAAACGTTTCGGCGAGGCGCTTTGCGTGGGAGGTGCGCCAGCGCTCAACGCCGAAGGTCTGTGCCGGTCAAAAAAGCAGATGAAATGGCTGACGGCTGCCGCAGTACATCCCGAGCGGACTTTATGCGCATAAAGGTTCGCTTCCTCCGTTGGTTCGATGCCTCCATAGCGCCGTAAGGGTTGGCAGTTCATCGCTACCGCTATTAGTCAGGGATTTGATGTAGAAGGAATTTAATGCAGTATTACTGCTTCACTACAGACCGGCTACCTCTTACGTGTCATCGATTGGTTCAATGCCACAAACCTCAGTGATTGTTTTATTTTGTTTTAATCATAACAATTTAGATTTTTTATTGAAATTGTATGTTACTGCTGGCGTAGCGGATAAGTATTGGCAATAGCGCGGGGCTTTACGAATGTGCCTGCACGCCACAGTGCCACCCGGCACAATGATGCCCTTCATCCTCTCCTCATGTTGCGACCGAGGTATCTATGATTACGATTTACCATCACCCCCGTTGTTCAAAATCACGTGCCGCCTACGCCTTGCTGGTAGACGAGTTGGCAGGACGCGAGGAGGTCCGGACGGTCGAATATTTGAAAACTCCTCCTACACTCGACGATTTGAAGCAGCTGCATGCATGGTTGGGTGTACCGGTGCGCGAAATGATTCGGGACAACGAGCCGGCCTTCGCTGAACTTGGACTGGGCGATACCTCGCTCACTGAGGACGCGCTTCTCAAGGCTGTTTCCGAACATCCGATATTGTTGCAACGCCCGATCGTTGTTCGCGATTCTCGGGCTGTAATCGGACGGCCACCGGAGCAGATCGCCACACTGTTCGATTAAGCGGCGTCAGACCTGAGCGAGCGACTGAATCTACGGGCGATCGTTGATCGACGCTAGGCGGCTCGCCATGCGCCTATCGACTGGCACAGCGAGACGGGTGCGCAACACGTAGGGGCTGGCGGTGGGTGTACTGTCTGTTGGCCGGTGGGTGTCGATGGAGGATTGGATCGGACGCCAAGCTGTCGGTGGGTTCGGGCGTCCCTCGTCGGTGGCGTGCTACCACGCCGGGCAGCGATCGGTCGAGATGCACCTGGTATTGCACTGCGAGCGGTGTGTCTGGATCTTGCGGCGGACGTGGAGTTTCGTTTCGCGCAGTGGGGAGACAAGGCCGGATTTGCTTGCGCGACGTGCTGGACGGACGACAGGTAGCCGCTTGCCGAAAACTTATTCGTGACGCAATAATCGAATGGCTGCCGTGGTGACGAGGCATGATCATCGAGTGGCGCGTCGATAAGCTTGCCAGTGGCCTCGCCCGCCATATTCACGATGGCGTCGCTTCAACCAGGTAATAGACTGATCGAAAAGTGCTCATGGAAGCATGCCATCGCTGTGGCCCCTAAAAAGGATAGCGAATGGACTGGCATCAAGCTCCCGTGCGCAAGCAGGCAACCGCGTGGTACATGGTCGCCATGTGATAGGGTGTCGTTGATGGCATGTCCGCGCGCACCACGGCGCCGTCCTGCGCAATCGATTCTATCCAGCCGTAGTCGCGCAAGAAACGCTGCTTGAAACGGCCGAGCTGCGTCTTCAGAGGCACGTGCGCATCTTGCTCGTCGCGGGTGCCGGGCAGCGCTTGCGATGTGGCCAGTGCGCGGGTGAATTCGGTTTGCGCCCACAACCGCTCGTTTGACTCGATCACATGGCCATGCTCGTCCAATGCGGCGCACACTCCGCCGGTGACGGGCGACACGCCGTGCCGGAGCGAGAACACATAGGCCGAGCCAAGCCAGGCGGGTAGGTCGCTGCGTTCGAAGACATCCGGCGCGCTCGACGCAAGATAGAACCATTCGAACTGGTGTCCGGGTTCGATGCGCACGGCGTCGCAGCCGATCGGCAGCTCCGCGATGCAGCCGGTCGGGCGATGTACGAATGTCGCGATCATCCGTTCCGCGATACGCTGCAGCGCATCGGAAAACCACGCGTCGGGCTGCACGTCGCGGGCGGACAGGTAGGCTTCGGCCAAGTGCATGATTGGGTTCTGCCGCGGGCCGTCAACGATCGTTTGGAAGTCGGCGGACAGCACCGCGTTGTACAGGCCGGCGTCGGTCGCGAAGCGCGTCTCAATCACATGCAGCGTCGCGTCGAGCAGATCCAGCGCATCTCGGTTGCCCCGGTGCCGGAAATATTCCGCGCAACCGAACACGATGAATGCATGCGTGTACAGATCTTTTTGCGTCTCCTGCGGTGCGCCTTGTGCATCAATGCTGTAGTGCCAGCCGCCATGTGTCGCATCCACGAACCGGCTGCGCAGCGATTCGAACAAGCGGTCTGCGTGATCGTGCCAGCCGGCTGCGCTGAACACGTAGAGTTGGCGCGCACACGCCATTGCTCGGTAGCGCGTGGGTGGCAACGCAGGCTGTCCCGGCGGCGCAACCACGTCATAAGGCAGGCCTAGTGCGTCATTGAAGCCCCGGCTGGCCCACAATGGCAATATCACGCTGGCCAGGTGTTGCTGCAACTCGTCGATGGTTGCGCTGGCGTAGTTTGGCTGGTTCATGCAGCAAGCTTTTTTCCGGGAACGGCTGGGATGCGAGTGTACCGCAACTGCCGGCCCTGCCCGCTGCCGGCGTGGCGATGCAGCGCGCACCTGTCGCGTCCGGCCGGGAGCCTGCTATGCTAGCGGGCTCGGCATCGCCGGAGTCCGACTCGTCCTACGGGCGGCCGTACCCGGATTGGCCGGTGTAAGCAACGTCCCTTCCGACCTATGAATACAATACAAGAATCGAACGTTCGTCCGCTCGGCATCATGGCTGCGTTGCCGGAGGAAATCGCCTCCCTGATCGACGAAATGCGTGCTGCACCGGACTGGCGCACGGTGACGCTTGGTCGCCGCGAATACGCGCACGGCACGCTGCGCGGCATGCCGTGCGTAGTGACGCTGGCGCGCATGGGCAAGGTGGCCGCAGCGACCACCGCAACCGCATTAATCCACCAATTCGGTGTTGACGCCATTATTTTCACTGGTGTCGCGGGCGGTGTTGCGCGGCAGGTGCGGGTGGGCGATATTGTCATCGCGGATGCGCTGATGCAGCATGATTTGGACGCATCGCCGCTGTTTCCGCGATTCGAAGTGCCGTTGCTCGGCGTGTCCCGCTTTGGCACCGACAACAGCCTGTCGGACGCGCTCGCAGTGGCCGCGGCCTCGTTCGTGCGCGCGCAGGCCATGGAACTCGTCCAGCGCTACCGTGGTGTGATCGACGACGTGCCGCGCGTGCACCGGGGGCTCGTGGTCAGTGGCGACCGGTTCATCGCCGACCATGCTGCACGCGAAGCCGTGCTCGCGGCCGCGCCGGATGCGCTGGCAGTCGAGATGGAAGGGGCCGCGTTGGCGCAGGTTTGTCACGAGTACGACGTGCGCTGCGCGGTGGTCCGCACAATTTCGGATGCCGCAGATGCACATGCCGCGGTGTCGTTCTCGACGTTTCTTGCCGAAGTAGCGAGCGCGTATTCGGGCGGCGTGTTGCAGCGTTTTCTTGCGCAGCACCGGGTGCACCAATAGCGGTAACGACGCGCAGCCGTGCCGCGCGAGCCGGCGGTCTTTGGCGGCGCGGCGCTGGCCCGGTGCGCTTGATAGGATCTTACGGCTAAGGCCGATGGCATCGCAGCTTTTCTAATTGCCTCGCCGAATTTAGCGCTATTTCATCACTAGCTCAACCGTTTTCTGATCCAATCCATGATCGAGCGGCCACGCCTCAAGCCCGAGGGGGCTAACGGCGTGACTGTAAGGCGTGGGCTGGACACCGAGCATTACATGGCGCCCGAGACGTTAGTCATGCTGAATCACGTTAGATGGCGCGATTCGCTGTTCGGTACCCCGACAGACACATCGCGTGGTCACACGAATTGATAAAGCCGCGTGATTTAACGCTTCGCGCGTGCACGATGCCCGACAACGTGGAACGCACGCGGGCCCAGCATACACCCAGACTATCTGCGGCTCACTGTGCCGTGCACTCCGCGCACCAACCCTTAAGTTCCAGTTCGCCCCGGGCAAGGGTAAAGCCGGTGGATTCAATCTTGCCCACCAGCGCGTGATGAACGCCCGGCGCATCGATTTCCGCGACTGCACCACAGGACTGGCAGACAATCAGGATGCCGTGCCGGCAGTGCGTCAGGTCATGACATACTGCGAACGCGTTGATCGACTCGATCCGATGCACCAATCCCACAGACTGCAGAAAATCGAGTGCGCGATAGACGGTCGGCGGCGCGGAGCCCGGGTGAATCTTGCGCATCTCGTCGAGCAGCGTATAGGCCTTGGTGGCGCGGCCGGATTGCAGCAGCAACGACAGGACTTTCTGGCGCAGCGGTGTCAGCGATTCACCGCGCTCCTGACAGTACGCCTGCGCGAGCTGCAACGCCTGCGTGACATCGGCCGCCGGCGGACCGGCCTGCGCCGCGAGGGCAGAGGGAGTGCGGGATGGAGTGTCGGGCATGCCAATGATTTTACATGGGCTGGCGCGCCCGTGCGGCGTTGCCGCGCCAGCGCCGCAGCAGTAACGCGTTGCCCACCACGCTCACGCTGGACAGTGCCATCGCCGCGCCCGCGATCATCGGATTGAGCCACCCGAACGCGGCCAATGGCACGCCGAAGACGTTGTAGACAAAAGCCCAGAACAGATTCTGCCAGATCTTGCGATAGGTGCGTCGCGACAGGTCCAGTGCGTCGACCACCAGTGCGGGATCGTCACGCATGAGCGTGATGCCGGCGGCGTGCATCGCGACGTCCGTGCCGCTGCCGATCGCAATGCCCAAGTCGGCGGCGGCCAGTGCCGGCGCATCGTTGACACCGTCGCCGACCATTGCCACCACGTTGCCTTGCTTGCGCAACTGCGCGATCATCGCGGCCTTGTCCTGCGGCGACATGTCCGCGTGCACTTCGGCGATGCCAACCGCCGAGGCGACCGCCGTTGCGCTGCCGCCGTTGTCGCCTGTCATCAGCAGGGTGCGCATGCCCGATGCGGCTAGCCGGGCGAGTGCCGCTTGGGCCGATGGCCTAACCGTGTCGCCAAACGCGATCAGTGCCAGCGGGGCAGGCGAAGGCGCGACGCGCACCAGCCACGATACGGTGTTGCCGGCCCGCTGTAGCGCGTCCGAACGCGTTTGCAACGCCGCGTCGGGCGCGATGCGAAGCTCGCGTAGCCATCGCGTGCTGCCGATGCCAAAGATCGCGTCGCCGATCGCTGCCTGGATGCCGCGACCCGCGATGGCGCGGGTGTCACGCGCCTTGGCGGCCACCACCTGCCGCTGCTGCGCCAGGGTAACGATTGCACGCGCCAGAGGATGCTCGCTATGCTGTTGCACACCGGCGGCAACCGACAGCGCATCCTCGTCTGTGCCTTCTAATACATCGAAGGCCACGACGACGGGCTTGCCGTCGGTCAACGTGCCGGTCTTGTCGAGCGCGATGACGTTAACCCGATGAGCCAGCTCCAGCGCCTCGGCGTCCTTGATCAAGATGCCATGTCGTGCCGCGACGCCGGTGCCGGCAAGGATGGCAGTGGGCGTCGCAAGGCCAAGTGAACAGGGGCAGGCGATCACCAATACGGCGACTGCGTTCAGGATCGCATGCTGGACCGGTGCGCCGGCGAGCAACCAGCCGCACAGCGTGACCAGCGCAATCGCGATAATGGCCGGCACGAACACGGCGCTGACCCGATCCACTAGTCGCTGGATTGGCGCCTTGGCAGCGTGCGCGGTCTCCACCAGTTGGATAATCTGCGCCAGCATCGTCTGCGCGCCGATCCCCATTGTCTCGAGCACGACCGCGCCTTCGCCGTTCAGCGAGCCGGCGTGCACCGTGTCGCCTTCGTCTTTCGCCACGGGAAGGCTCTCACCGCTCAACATGGCTTCATTCGCGTGTGTGCGGCCGCCGATGATGCGGCCATCGACCGGGAATCGCTCGCCGGGACGCACGATCACTTGCATGCCGACGCGCACGTCGGACAGGGGTAGCTCACGTTCAGTGCCGTCGATGCGCACGCGAGCCGTATCGGGCCGCAGCGCATTCAGCGCGCGGATCGAGGCGGTGGTCTGTCGCTTGGCGCGGGCTTCGAGCCACTTGCCGAACAGCACCAGCGTGATGACAACGGCGGATGCCTCGAAATAGAGGGGAGCCCCACCATGGGGGTGGGTCGCCCATTGGTAGACGGACAGTCCATAAGCGGCCGATGTGCCCAGCGCGACAAGCAAGTCCATGTTGCCGGACAATGCTCGCACGGCCTTATAGCCGGATAGGTAGAAGCGCGCGCCGAGCACGAACTGGATCACGGTCGCCAGCCCGGCTTGCAGCAGAATCGGCACGCTCGGCGCCCCGTGGCCGCTTACTGCCTGCATATCCGGGATCGGCTCGCCGGGCGGACGCGATGGCGCACTGCCCGCCAGCATGCCGATCATGGGCACCAGCAAGGGTAGTGTCAGCAAGGCGGAGACGATCACCGCCGCCAGCGGCTGCGTTGCATTCCCGTGTGGCGCCGAAGCGGGCGCCTCGGGCGTCGGATGCGCGTCATAGCCAGCCTGCTTGACGGCGGCGACGAGTGTGGGAACTGCCACATCGGACCCAGCTGTGATCGATGCCCGCTCGGTGGCCAAATTGATGGCCACATGGGACACCCCCGGCACTTTGCCGAGTGCACGCTCGACACGCGTCACGCAGGAGGCGCATGTCATGCCTTCGATATTCAGCGATGTCGTGTAGGTTGGGGAGGCTTTCATCATGTCGGGCACGATACAGGATGAATGCAGTATTAGCTTTCCCATGATGGGAGGGTCAAGGTCCCACGGCGACATATTACGACGCGATGATGGCTGACGGGCATGGTGACTAACAACCGCACGGCGGCCCACGGCGACACAACGACACGTAGGCTCACGACCGCACGGCAGCCCACGACGGCATGGCAACCCACGACGGCATGGCGAACTGCCACGCCGCTGCTACGCGTGACAGCACGACCACTGCGATGCCTATCCCGGGTCCGGTGACGCGGCCGGAGGGGCCACCGTCGGTCGATACGGCACCCAGGGTGGCGTGCTCAGGGCCCAATCCTCGAGCGACGAAAACACATCGGGCGAGTTCGATGATGTATCGAACATCGTGCTGCTCCGTTACTCCGCTGGTTGCGTATTCGGCATGCTATCGCGCGCGAGTCGCGTGTCATCCGACTGTGCGGAACGCATCGCAATTGCGCGCCCGACCAGCCCGACGTCGGGATAGCTGTTCCGGTTCAGTGCGGGCAACGTGCCGTCGTTGTATGCCGCGACGATCTCGTCACCGACCTGTTGACGTGCCTTGATTACCAAGCCGCTCGATACGGGTTCGTTATAGCCGCCCGCGTGGCCGATGCTGCCTTCGGCAAGCGCTGGCGTGGCGACGACGGTGGTGAAGGCCAATACGATCAGGCCGGCGATAAGGTGGCGCTTTATGCTGCTGCTCCTGTCAATCGGATGGAGCGGCGCCAACCGCGGCTGGTCCGATGGATCAGCGCGTGGCGCAGACAATCATCTGAGCGCTGGGCGGGAGAAGGGAGGCGGCCGGCAGGTTGGCCACAAAAAGACAAGGCGGCGCGATAAAATTTGTACTACTTATAGAGGCGTGGACCGGTGAGGCATGTCGCCGTGAGGCGGCGCGCATGCGGCGATGGCCATCGCGGCGGGCTGCCGCGAGGATGAGGCTACAGTACCAGCTCGCCCTCGCCCTCGCCCTCGCTCTCGCCGATCTCGGCTCGATGCACCGGTTGCGCGCCCACCGTGGCCACCGTTGGCGCGCAACGCTTCTCCGCGTCCTCTTGGCCGGACAGCAGCGGGCAACGCTCGAATATTTCGGCTATCCAATCAACGAACACCCGCACCTTCGGCGACAAGTGCCGGTTGTGCGGGTAAACAACGGAGATCGGCATCGGCTGAGTCTTCCACTGCGGGAGCACTTCCTTTAACTGACCTGACTGAAGGTACGGCAGCGCCATAAAGCGGGCCGGCTGAATCATGCCGAAGCCGCCGATGCCGCAGTTCAGATAGGCATCCGCATCATTGACCGCGACCGCGCCCTTCATCTTCACGGTCACCGGCTTGCCATCGACGAGGAAATCCCAGTCGATGATTCGGCCGGTACGGCTCGAGAAGTGGTTGACCGCGTAATGGTTTTCCAACTCTTTCAGCGTGCGCGGCTCGCCGTGCCGTTCCAAGTACTCGGGGCTGGCGCAAGTCACGCCCTGGAACACGCCGACCCGGCGCGCGACGAGCGTCGAGTCTTGCAGCGTGCCGACGCGGATCACCGCGTCGATGCCTTCCTGAATCAGATCCACTGGCTTGTCGCCAAGTCCAACCATCAATTCGATGTCCGGGTAGCGAGTATGGAATTCACATAGTCGTGGCAGTACCACCAACCTGCCGATCGAGCCCGGCATGTCCACGCGCAACTTGCCGCGCGGATTGCGCGCTCCTTCATGGAACGATTGTTCCGTCTCGGCGATATCGGCAAGGATGCGCACGCATCTTTCATAGTACGCAGCGCCGTCCGGTGTCAGATTCAATCGCCGCGTCGTACGTTGCAGCAGCCGTACGCCAAGAAACGCTTCGAGATTCTGAATGATCGTCGTGACCGACGCGCGGGGCATGTTCAGCGTGTCGGCGGTGCGCGAAAAGCTGTTGCTTTCGACGACCCGGGTAAACACTTGCATGGCTTGTAGGCGGTCCATTTCGCTCACCGTGGTTAGCTTTGCAGCGTCGGCGCGACGCCGAATCGATTGTTCGGATGCGCTGAATTGTGTTGCCGGATTATAGGCATTTATTTGGCATGGCGTCGCCTCGAGAATTCGCATCACTGCAATTGACCAGAGAGGCGCAGGATGCGCCAGTGCGATTGGGGCGATACCCCTTACGAAATCAGGATTCCCGGCCATGCGCGCGAGATCGCGTTGCGCATTTACCGGCCTGCGCGGGCGTCGATAGAGGCCGGCAATCGGGCCGATAGCGTCGAGCCGTCACGGCGCGCGGCGCGAGCGCGGGTCGCGACGCGTCAATCGCCGCGCTGGGTGCCGGTGGTGCTGTATTTCCATGGTGGCCTGTTCACGCATGGATCGCTCGATGACGCCGATGCGACCGCCGTGGTGCTCGCGCGCGTACCTGCGCTAGTCGTGTCGGTCGACTATTCACTCGCGCCCGCCTACCCGTTCCCGGCTGCGCTGGAGGATGCGTACCACGCCGCATGCTGGATCGCCGAGCACGCGCACGAATTCGGTGCGGACAGGCACCGCATCGGCACGGCCGGGCATGATGCGGGCGGCAACCTCGCGACGTGCCTGTGCGCGATAGTCCGCGATCGCGGCGGCGTATCGATTGCCGCGCAGGTACTGCTGGCGCCGCTGCTCGACCCGAGCTTGACGCGCGTGGCCGATGCGCGGCGTGTGACATCCGATGTGGATGTCAGTGAGTGCGCGCAATGTTATCGCGCCTACCTGCCGCATGCCTCGCAGCGGCTGCATCCGTATGCGGCTCCGCTCGAATCGCGCCGCCTGCATCGATTGCCACCGGCGCTCATCGCCAGCGCCGAGCATGATGTGCTTCACGTGGAAGCCGAGAAATATGCCGGCGAACTGATCAATGCCGGCGTGCCGACCCAGGTCACCCGCTTTGCAAGCGTATCGCACACGGCGCTGGCGACGCATCCGCCGGCTTTGGCCGAGGCCGTGGCGTTTTTCCGGCATCGGCTGGCCTGTGCGCCGGCCGATGCCCTCAAGTAACTTGATCCATTGCGCAAAGTAAATAGAGGAAGCTCGATATGACAATGATCCGTAATCTGCGCTACTGGCATCTGGTGCTTGCGTTAGCGGCGCTAGCCGCCATCGGCGGTCTAGGCGGTGTGATGGCGCTGCATGACGATCCGGCCTTGCAAGCCAAGGCCGCCAATGTGCCCAGTGCACCGGAGGTTGACGTCGCACTGGTGGTGGCCAAAACGATCACCGACTGGCAGTCGTACTCGGGCCGTCTCGAGGCGATCGAAAAGGTGGACATCCGTCCGCTCGTATCCGGCACGATCGTCGCCGTGCACTTCAAGGATGGACAGCTGGTCAAGCAAGGCGACCCGCTGTTCACGATCGATCCGCGGCCCTACCAGGCCGAGGTCGATCGCGCGCAGGCGCAGCTCGCCGCTGCGCGGGCCCGCAACGACTATGCGAGCACCGATCAAGCGCGCGCGCAGCGGCTGATCGTCGAGCACGCAATCTCCAAGCGCGAATACGACGAAAAGGACAATGCGGCGCGCGAGGCCGCGGCGAACCTGAAAGCCGCGCAGGCCGCGCTAGAAACCGCACGCCTGAACCTGGGCTACGCACGAATCGTCGCTCCCGTGTCCGGCCGTGTATCGCGTGCGGAGATGACGGTGGGCAACATCGTGTCGGCCGGCGCCGGCTCGCCGCCGCTGACTACGCTAGTGTCGATGACGCCGATCTACGCATCGTTCGACGTCGACGAGCAGGCGTACTTGCAGTACTTGAGCCGTAATGGTCACGGTGGGGGCAGCGTGCCGGTGCAATTGGGCCTGGCCAATGAGGAGGGCTACTCGCGCCATGGCGTCATCGCCTCGGTCGATAACCGGCTTGACACGGCGTCCGGCACGATTCGCGTGCGCGCGCGCTTTGACAACGCGGACGGCTCGCTGCTGCCTGGCCTGTATGCGCGCGTGAAAGTCGGCGGCGGCACGCCGCATCCGGCCGTGATGATCGGCGACAGCGCGATCGGCACGGACCAAGACAAGAAGTACGTGCTGGTGGTCACGCCGCAAGGCCGCGCTGAATACCGCGAAGTGCAGTTGGGCAACCAGCAGGACGGCTTGCGCGTGATCACCAAGGGGCTCAAGCCCGGCGAGCGCATCGTTGTGAACGGACTGCAGCGGGTGCGCCCTGGCGAGCCAGTGAAGGTCAATGCCGTGCAGATGATGGGCTGATGTAAAAGAAAATCAGCGTGAATATTTCAAAGTTCTTTATCGACCGGCCGATCTTCGCCGGGGTGCTATCGGTGTTGGTGTTGCTGGCCGGCGTGATTGCCCTGTTCCAGCTGCCAATTTCCGAGTATCCGGAGGTCGTGCCGCCGTCGGTGATCGTGCACGCGCAGTATCCAGGCGCAGAACGACGCTGTGCAGGCATCGGGGCGGGCTGCACAGCTGTCGCGTGCGCAGTACCGTGAGGGTTCGGTCAGCTATCTGGACGTGATCGATTCGGAGCGCACCGTGCTACAGAGCCAGCGTGCGGCCGTGCAGCTGACTGGTGCGCAGGCAGTGTACACGGTGAACCTAATACGCGCGCTGGGCGGCGGCTGGGACGTCCCGACGTCCTTGACGCAATCGGCCTCGCCGCTGGCTGCGCGCTAAAGACTTTTCGCTGACCGCCCTGGAGCGATGCGACGGTCATCCGATGGATGGCCGCCGCGCCGATTGTTCATCCAATCCAACAAGTCCATTCCGTTGCAGCCGATTTATCCGGTCTCGCGCAGTTCCTACAATGCCATGCATCGACGTAGGAACAGCGATATCGTGCGGCCCGGTGGCCGCGATGCATGAGGCGATATTGCACCGCAAGCGGAGTAGTTGATGAGAGCGCTGATCGAACGACAGTTGTACCACCCTGCATTCGTGCTGCCGATGATCAGCCTGCGCAGCCCATCGACGCGTTTTTTCGAATGGTGGTGGCAAAAACACGGGTTCATCCATGGGTAGGCGCAGCATGAGGTGGCCGATTGACAAGAGCCAGCCGCATGTCAACAATCTTGTCGCGGTTTCTAGTGTGCAGCCGGCCGAGGACCACGGCCGCAGGTCGCAGCACGGGGTCCGGGGCGGAATGGGCCGCATCGGGTGGTCTGCGAATAACAAATACGAGGCAATCCTGGTGATGCAACTCAAGTCGCTGCGGCATGCGTCGCGCATCGTCGCACGCGTGCCTACTCCTGTTTCATATTGTGGCGCATTGGCCGCCGCCGTGCTGGCTATCGGCTGCACGGGGCCTTCGCTGTCGGGCGCGAGTCATGCCGGCTGGACGACGACAGAGGTGGCCGATTCGTATGTGTTCGGCTATCCGCTGGTAGTGATGGACGTGCTGCGCGACGCGCAGACGGCGACGCGTCCGGTCAACCAACTCTATACGGCGACGTCCGGTGAGCCGGGCTTTGTCAGCAGCGGGTGGCTAGATCTCGACCCTGAACCGGTCGTGCTGTCGCTGCCCGACGCGCATGGTCGCTACACATTGGTGCAAGCCAATGACATGTGGACCAATGTCGCCGTATCGGCTGGCACCCGCACGACCGGCTCTCGCGCGCAAACCATCGCGTTCGTCGGACCAGGCTGGACGGGCAGCTTGCCGCCTGGCGTCGCACGCGTCGATTCGCCGACCCGTTATCTAATGCTTCGCGTGGTAGAAGCGGGCGTGGCCCACGGCGCCGCACGGTCGCGCAAGCCGACTGCGATTCCACGGGTTGCGCCACTGACTGTGTGGCTGGGTAAGCACGGCGCCGTACCGTCGTCGGTGTTCGACCGCGTTTCGCCGACGTCGGCCGGCACGTCAGCAGGCAGCCGCATGGCTGGTAGCGCTGTGCATGACGCATACCGCCCGGCCGATGAGGGCTCGACCGTTGCCGCCGCGCTTGCCCGCGTCGACCAGATGGACGCCCAGGCCTTCTTTACCCGCTTGTCCGCGGCGCTGGTCGATAGCCCGCCGGTGGCGGATACGGATGATCATGCGCTGCAGGTGCTCAAGCAGCTTGGCATCGTGCCGGGCCGGCCTCCGGCACTGTCGCTCGCCTCGGCAAAGGCGCTTGCGGCCGGTATCGAACAGGGCAGGGCACGTGTGCGTAGCGTGCCCCCGAACGGTGTCGTGGCGGTGAACGGATGGCGTTGGTTCGATGATGAGGCGGGCAGCTACGGACAGGATTATGCGTATCGCGCGTATGTGGCCACGGTGGTGCCCGGCGCGGGCCTGACCGAGGATGTATTGATGCCGGTCGCCGATGTGGACCGCGACAACTGCCCGCTATCAGGAAAGAACGGCTACGTCATGCATTTTACGCGCAACCAGTTGCCCGTCTCAGCCGGCGGCTGGACGCTCATCGCGGAGCCGCTGGATGACGACGGCGTTGGCGACGTCGGTGTATCGTCCGGCGGCGGCGCGCGTAGGCAGGGGTGGCGCAACCGCCATGTCGTGTTGACCCACCGCGATCATCTAGTGCGCAACCGGGACGGCTCGATTGACATCATCGTGCAGCCAACCGCGCCGGTGCGCCCCGCTGCGGCGAACTGGCTCGTATCGCCGACCGGCCGTTTCAGGATGGTCATGCGGATCTATGGTCCGAGTTCGGTGATGCGCCGCTCGAACTGGCGGCCGCCGGCGTTGGATCGCCAGTAGCCAAGCCAGTGCCGTGAGCGTGGCCCGACTTGCCGGTAACGTCAAGTCGGCCTTCGATCCGCCGTCGCGCGCCGGCTCATGGCATCGTCATGCCGAATGTCACCTCATGCCGCTTTGAGCCGGTGCTGTGTATCAATCCACAATTTTCCCCAGCGCAATGCGTACGCGGTGGCCTGTTCGGCCTCGAAAAAATAGTCGAGCGCCTCGAAGTGCTCCACGTGGGCCCGTGCGCCATGCTGCTGGCCTTCAAGGTCGAGATTGGCGGCATACAGGCCGTTGCCCAGCGGCTCTGCGCTGGGCAATATCGTGTAGCCTTTGTAACTGCGGCATATCCCCATGGGTATCTTGCAAGCTAGCGTGATGCCTATAGCATACGCCGGGCAAAATTGGCCGCGAACGAATCAAGAGCACAATTGATATGAAGACGGCTGTTCGACGCTAGTCAGGCTGTTCCGGTAGCCGGCACGGCGCGTCTGGATGCGAGGATCGTGTCGACGTACGCCTTCAGCCTCGTGTTGCTTGCGTCAATGCCGTAATGCTGTGCTCGTTGGCGAGCGCGTTCGGCGAGCCCAGCACGCAGCGCGGGGTCGGTCAGCACCGTGCGCATCGCGTCCACCATCGCGTCAATGTCCCCGACCGGAACGAGGATGCCCGCATGGCCGCCGTCGAGGATTTCGCTGGGCCCGGTCGGGCAGTCGGTCGAAATAATCGGCCTGCCCAGCGCGAGGCCCTCGAGCAGCACCATTGGCATGCCTTCGGAGCGCGAGCTTAGGACCTGGAGCGTCGCGCCAGCGATCACTGGATGCGGGTTGTTCAATTGACCGGTGAAGTGCACGCGCTCGCTGATGCCTAGCTCGCGCGCCAATTGTTCGAGTTCGGCGCGAAACGCCCCGTCGCCCACGATCACCAAATGCTCGCGTACGGCGTGTGCCGTCACCAGACGTTGGTACGCGCGCAACAGCGTACGATGGTCTTTATAAATTTCATCGAGGCGGGCTACCGAGACGATATAGGGTTCATCAGGTATTGACGCGCTGCCGATCTGATTGGACGCGCGTTCACGGATCGCCGCGATATCGATCGCATTGGGCAGCAGCAGTAGCGGAGGTAGCCGCGAGCCGAACATTGCCCGCGCTTCGTCGGCCATGTGCTCGTTCAGCGCCGCAATCCGATCGTAAGCTTGATATTGTTTCAGCAAGCGCTGGATCTTGCGGAGCCGGCCACCAAGTCGCGCATTGAAGCTGAAATGATTGACTCCGAGCCATCCGACGCCATATCGCCCTGCGATGCGGCGCAGCGACATATCGAAATCGACGATTAGATGATGCTCGCGTGCAAGCTGGGCAATGCGATGCGACACATAACGGCGCACGACAACCGTATTGAAGATATCGCGCGCGACGCGTTCGAGCTTGCTGCGCTTGCGCAGATGTCGTCGTGTTTGGAAAAAATCCAGCCATCCGCGATCGACTAGCGTCTCGATGCGCACGTCGGCCGGGATCGACGCGCGAAAGCGGTGTTCCAGCGCGGCCGACGTGAACATGACTGACAGCGTCACATCGAAATGCTTGCGATCGAAGACGCGTAACCACTGAATCAGTGCGCTTTCAATGCCGCCATCGTTGAACTCGGTGATGTGGAAAATAATCCGGGTGCGCTGCGCCGTATCAGCTTCCCTTGACGATAATTGTTTTATGAGCAACGTATGGTAAAAATGGCTACGACGACTCGACGGCACGTTAATGGCGTGAATGCAGCGCAAAACTTTATGCGCACAAAGCTTGCGTAGCGCCCCGCGATCGAGGGTGATGCCGATGATGGATGTTGGGAAACACAGGTGAACGTGCGTAGTCGGCTCGCGGTGGAAAGGATGGCTATGCGACGCCGGTCCGTCCCAGTCGAAACCATGTCCATGCGGAGAGCGGGCATCGCGAGCCAAAGCATGAGCGACAATACGACGCCGAACACCGGTGCAACCAAACAGCGGTGCCACCAAGAAATAGGTGCCGGCGCAGGTCGCGTCTAGGTTGCGCAATGCGCCGACGCATAGCACTAAACTGACACCGTACCTGGTGAAGCCTGCCAGCGCGCGGCGGCGACTCAGCACAAGTATGTCAGTCGCCCGGCGAGGCGCGCGAGGCAGACACCCGGCTAAATAACAGGATACCGCACAGTCTACGTGGCACTATGCGGCCGGCAGCCGATGGGGTGGGACAATACCCAGCTTGGCGATGCGCCGGTATAGCGTCGCGCGCGATATGCCGAGTGCCTGCGCCGCCGGAATGGGGCGCCATTGGTTCCGCGTCAGCGCAGCGACGATACGTTCGCGCTCGTCGGTCAGCGATTCGAGCGCCGCCGGTGGCGTCGCCGGTGAGCCCAGCTCAGCTGCGATTTCGGCTGGCAGATGGCGCCATTCGACCCGGTTTGTGTCGGTCACGGCGCATGCGTAGCGCAATGCGTGACGCAGTTGCCGCACGTTGCCGGGCCAGGGATGATGGCACAGGCGTTCGAGCACCGTGGCGTCCAGCACCAGCCTATGCGGGACGGCACGCGCTTCGTCGTCGAAAACGGCCTGTATCAGCGCCCGAATGTCGATACGTTCGCGAAGCGGCGGCAGCCGTAGTACCGCACCGCTGAGGCGGTAGTACAAATCCTCGCGGAACGTGCCTTGCGCGACCATTGCGCCCAGGTCGCGGTGTGTCGCGCAAATCACGTTCACGTCGACGCGGGTCGCCGTCTCGGCACCCAACGGTAGTACCTCGCCGTCGGCCAGCACACGTAGCAGCCGTGTTTGCAGTAACAGCGGCATGTCGCCGATCTCATCTAGAAATAGCGTGCCGCCATGCGCGAGCGCGATCTTGCCGCGCGTGCCTTTGCTGCGTGCGCCCGTGAATGCGCCGGCCGCATACCCGAACAACTCGCTTTCGATCAGCGACTCCGGCAGCGCACCGCAGTTGACCGCTACAAAGGGTTGCTGGCATCGAATGCCCGACTGATGAATCGCGCGTGCGAAGACCTCTTTGCCGCAGCCGCTTTCTCCGAGAATCAGGATTGGCAGGCGCCGTTCCGCGACGCGCAGCGCAATGCTTGCCGCCTGGGCGACCTGCCGGTCCTGACTCTGCGCGAAGGCCTTCAGTGGTCCAGCGCCGGCTGACGTATCGGACAACCGACCGGCTGGCATACCAGATGGCATGCTGAATAGGCCGGGCGCCCGAGCATCGTGCAGCGGCGCGGCGCGCAACGGTGACGCAAGCCGTGCTGGTGCCGCTGGCTCGACAACATGCGCTGAGGTCGAGGTGCCCGCCGCTTGCCCGCGCTGTTGCGGTCTACGGATCCGCGTATACAGGATCGTTCCCGACGCGCACAGCCGCAACGGCAGCACGTCATGCAGGTTCGACGCATCAAGTATGCGCGCAAGCGGCACGTCAAACAAGTCAGCCAGGTGGCCAAGGGCGTCGCCGGTGAGCCCTGGAATGGTCTCGCGGGCGTGGGCGTTGGCCGCAACGAGGTTGCCGTTTTCGTCGAATGCGATCAGCACCTCCGGCCGCGCCTCGACGAAGTGTCGGCTGCTGTGGCCGAATAGGATCCAATGATACGAGGTCTGGTTCAGGAAGTAGGCATCCTCGATTAATCGAGCGCTTTGCTGTACTAATTGATAGACCAATCCCTGGCTGTCACGATTGTCCGGGGAGCGAACTGCCGACGCATCGAGCACGCCAATCAGGCTCCCGTCCGGCGCGAAGATCGGCGACGCGCTGCACGTCAGCGTGGTGAATGCGGCGCGGAAATGATCCGACTTATGCACGGTAATCGGCGCTAGGTCGGCGAGCACGCTAGCGATACCGCACGTGCCTTCCTCCTGCTCAGACCAGCACGAACCGATGTGTAAGCCCGCGTGCTTGAAATCCGCGCGACGATCGCGGTCGATCCGATAGTCGATCGTTACGCCATGTGCATTAGTTAGTAAAACGCAATAATCTGCGGTCCGGACCGCCTCGTGCAGCTTGGATAGGCACTGGCCCGACGCACGCAAAAATGCTTCTTCGCGCTCGCGTAACTCGCGCAGTTCGCTGGCGGTGACGACGCGCGGCCCTACGCGCGAGGACGGATCGAGCCGGTACCGCTCGAGCGAACGTTGCCAAGACGAAATGAGGCGCGCCGATTCGTTGTCAAGTGGTGCGTTGCGACCTTCGATCGCGCTGCGCACGCGTTCGATATGCTGGTTGAATGAGACGTGCGGCATCGCGAACTCCGGCAAAGGACCTGCAGTTGAGCCGTTTGTAGCATATTCATCGCCCTTGGCACACGCTGCGCTGCAACACGACCGTGACTTGAGACGATCGTCTCACGATGCGGCGCCTCTCGTCTCACGCTGATCCAGGCATGTCGCGCTCGCGCGTCAGCTCGCACTGCCCCTGTCGCGGTGGACTTGTCACGGCTTGATGCTGTTACGCTGTGTCGCACGTCGATGCGCGCATGCGCATACGAGCGGCAACGCATTGAGACGGCTAAACAGAGACGCACAATGTAGCGCCACCGCGCGCGTAGCTTCTTCGTATTGGCCGCGCAGCCTCATCGCAATGGGGTTGCACGGCCGGCGCGAACGTGTCTCGCCCATATTGGCATGCATATTGCAGTGACAACGCACGCAAGCAACATGTCTACTCAGGCTAACGAGCAGCGACGCCGGGCGGCAACGCCGGGCAAGGAGACAACACCGTGTCAAGCATCGTTCCGGCAGTCGGTATCATCGCCAATCCTGCATCCGGCCGCGATATTCGTCGCTTGACCTCGCATGCGTCGGTGTTCCCGACTGCCGAAAAAGCGAATATGGTGGTTCGGCTATTTGCAGGGCTGGGTGCGTTGGGCGTGCGTCGCGTATTGACGTTGCGGGACAAAACGGGTGTCGCGGCACTCGTGTTGCGCGCTGTGCAGGCGCATGCGGCCCTGAGCGGACGCGAGCGGTGGCCGGAGGTGGAGTTTGCCGACCTGCCCATGACGCAGAGTGTGGCCGACACGCATGCGGGGGTAGCGTATATGGTCGAGCGTGGCGTGTCGCTGATCGCCGTGCTGGGTGGCGATGGTACCCATCGCGCGGTGGCGATGCATTGCCGCGATGTGCCGCTGCTTACGCTGTCCACCGGCACAAATAACAGCTTCCCGGATCTGCGCGAGGCGACCGTGGCGGGCTTGGCCGGCGCCCTGGTCGCGACCGGCGCGGTTTCCCCGGACGTGGCGCTGTCGCGCAACAAACGCCTCGTGGTGCGCTGTGTATCCGGGCGCAAGCGCGGACATGAGGAGATTGCGCTGGTTGACCTGTGCGTGAGTCGGCAGCGCTTCATCGGCGCGCGTGCGCTATCCGATCCGTCCGACATTCACGCGTTATTCCTGACCTTCGCCGCTGCCGACGCCATTGGCCTGTCGTCGATCGGCGCCGCGTGGGCGCCGGTGGCCCGCACTGCGCCGCATGGCTTGCAGATGACATTTGCCGATGCGCCGCCGACTGGCGTGCCGCTGGTCGCGCCCATCGCGCCGGGCCAGATCGGCACCGTGTGGATGACTGACTGTGAGCGGTTGGAGGTCGGCCAGCAGGTCATGCTCGACG
This sequence comes from Mycetohabitans sp. B46, assembly GCF_037389205.1. Taxonomy (NCBI): domain Bacteria; kingdom Pseudomonadati; phylum Pseudomonadota; class Betaproteobacteria; order Burkholderiales; family Burkholderiaceae; genus Mycetohabitans; species Mycetohabitans sp. B46. The sequence continues at coordinate 106,102 of NZ_JADBGL010000007.1, read as the reverse complement.
TCGGTTACGGCACGTTGGCGCTCGACGGCGAGCGCGAGATCGAAATTGAGAAAGGCGAAACCTATGTCGTTTCGCTCGACTGGGAGGGGCCGCTGACGGTCGATGTCGAGCGAACCCTGCGTTTCAGCGCGGCGCGGCAATGCCTGCGTGAACGCGCAGCAGCGTTGTTCAACTAGCACGATCCACCCATAGGAGGTACAACCATGTCCATATCGGGCCAGCTTACCCGCGAGACATTGCTCGACGCGTACCGGTCGATGCGCACGATCCGCGAGTTCGAAGAACGTTTGCATGTCGAATTTGCGACCGGTGAGATCCCGGGCTTCGTTCACCTTTATGCGGGCGAGGAAGCATCCGCAGTCGGTACGATGATGCACCTAAACGACATCGATTATGTGGCGACGACGCACCGTGGCCACGGTCATTGCATTGCCAAGGGCGTCGACGTGCACGGCATGATGGCCGAGATTTACGGCCGTCGCACCGGCGTTTGTCGGGGCAAAGGTGGCTCAATGCACATTGCCGACCTATCGCGCGGCATGCTGGGCGCGAACGGCATCGTTGGCGCGGGCGCGCCGCTGGTGTGTGGCGCCGCGCTGGCGGCCAAGTTCAAGAAGACCGGCGGTGTGGGCGTGTGCTTCTTCGGTGACGGCGCGTCCAATCAGGGTGTGATCTTCGAATCGATGAACCTGGCCTCGGTCTGGCGGCTGCCAGCCATTTTTGTGGCTGAGAACAACGGATACGCTGAAGCGACATCGGCATCATGGTCCGTTGCGGCCGACAACATTGCCGACCGCGCCAACGGCTTCGGCATGCCCGGCGTGATCGTGGACGGATTCGATTTCTTCGCCGTGTACGAGGCGCTGGGCGAAGCCATTAGCCGCGCTCGCAACGGCGGCGGCCCGACGCTGGTCGAGGTCAAGCTGACGCGCTACTACGGGCACTTCGAGGGCGATGCGCAGACGTACCGTGAACCAGGCGAAGTGCAGAAGGCCCGAGAAGAAAAGGACTGCTTAAAGCATTTTGAGCAGCGCGTGGTACGCAGCGAACTGGTCCGGGTGGATGAGCTACGCGCGATCGATGAGCGCGTCAAGGCGCTGATCGATGACGCGGTGCGCAGTGCGAAGGCCGCTCCGTTGCCGACCGAAGCGGACTTGCTGAGCGACGTCTACGTCGCTTATCCGTGAGGTGGGCGTTATGGATGCGATGCGAAGCGGGACAATGCCCCGTCAGACGTCGCGGCGCGATGCGAGAAGTGACGTGCGGCGTGCACGCGCCGCGCTCCGATCCAATTCGAAACTAGCTACCAGGAGGCGGGGATGGCCAGGAAGATCACTTATCAACAAGCCATAAACGAGGCGTTGAGCCAAGAGATGGCGCGCGACGAAAACGTTATCGTGATGGGTGAGGACAACGCCGGCGGCGCGGGCTCATCCGGCGAGCAGGACGCGTGGGGCGGCGTGCTTGGGGTGACCAAGGGGCTGTTCCATCGGTACCCTGGGCGGGTGCTCGACACACCGCTGTCCGAGGGTGGGTTCATTGGCGCGGCGGTCGGCGCCGCGGCGTGCGGCATGCGGCCGGTCGTCGAACTGATGTTCATTGACTTCATGGGAGTGTGCTTCGACCAGATATTCAACCAGGCGGCCAAGTTCCGCTACATGTTTGGCGGCAAGGCGGTCACCCCGGTGGTGATTCGCACGATGCAGGGTGCGGGACTGCGTGCCGCCGCCCAACACTCGCAAATGCTCACGTCGCTGTTCACGCATGTGCCCGGGATAAAGGTGGTCTGTCCGTCCACGCCCTATGACGCGAAAGGGCTGCTGATTCAGTCGATCCGTGATGACGACCCGGTGATTTTCTGCGAGCACAAGCTGTTGTACAGCCAAGAAGGGGACGTGCCGGAAGAGCCTTATGCGATTCCGTTTGGCGAGGCCAACGTGGTGCGCGACGGCGACGATGCGACGATCATCACCTATGGACGGATGGTGCACCAATCGGTGGAAGCGGCCAACGCGCTAGCCAGGCAAGGCATCGACGTCGAAGTGATCGACTTACGCACGACGTCGCCGCTGGACGAGGAAACGATCCTGGAGAGCGCGTCGCGTACCGGTCGGGTCGTGGTCGTCGATGAAGCCAACCCCCGTTGCTCGGTGGCGACCGACATTGCCGCGCTTATCGCGCAGCGCGCATTCAAATCGCTCAAGGCGCAGATCGAGCTGGTTACCGCACCGCATACGCCAGCGCCATTTGCCGGCGTGCTGGAAGACATGTACATCCCGTCGTCTGAGAAGATCGCGGCGGCCGTTACCAAGGTAAGGGGCTGATCGATGCCAATTCACATGATTACGATGCCCAAATGGGGGCTGTCGATGGAGCGGGGCCAGGTCAACGGGTGGCTCAAGCAGATCGGCGACAAGGTATCCAAGGGCGATGAACTGCTTGACGTGGAGACAGAAAAAATTTCCTCCGGCGTGGAATGTGCATTTGACGGTGCGCTGCGCCGGCAGATTGCCGTCGAAGGCGAAACGTTGCCGGTCGGCGCCTTGTTGGCAGTGGTAGCTGATGCCGACGCGAGCGATGCCCAAATCGACGAAGCCGTCGCAGCGTTCCAGCGCGATTTTGTGCCAGCTGCGGCCGATGCGGCTGACGCGGGACCACAGCCGCACAAGCGCATCGTCGGCTCGCATACGATCCGCTACTTGAAGCAGGGTGACGGCGGCGTTCCCGTGTTGCTGATCCATGGGTTCGGTGGTGACCTGAACAACTGGCTGTTCAACCACGCTGAGTTGGCGGCGCGCCGCGCGGTATGGGCGTTGGATCTGCCGGGGCACGGGGAATCGAGCAAGCCGCTGAAAGCCGGCACATTGGACGAGCTTGCCCAGTATGTGTCCGCGTTCATGCGCGAAGAGGGAATCGAGCGCGCGCACCTGGTGGGCCATTCGATGGGCGGCGCCGTTGCGCTGCAGATCGCCAGCCTGGAGCCGCAGCGAGTCGCGTCGCTGGCACTGATCGCCAGCGCTGGGCTGGGCCGCGAGATCGACGCGGATTACCTTGCCGGGTTCGTTGCCGGGACCAGTCGCAATACGCTCAAGCCGCACCTGCTGAAGCTGTTCGCGGATCCCGCGCTGGTTACCCGTCAATTGGTCGAGGACATCGTCAAATACAAGCGTCTGGACGGCGTGAACGAGACGCTCGCCAAGATCGCTGCGGCGACGTTCAGCGATGGTGTCCAGCAGCATGTGTACCGTGACCGGCTCGCCGAGCTGGCGCCGCGCACGCTGGTGCTCTGGGGCAGCGAGGACCGCATCATTCCGGCGCTGCACGCCCAAGGGCTGCCTGCGGGCGTGCAGTCGCACGTCATCGAAGGCAAGGGGCACATGGTGCAGATGGAGGCGGCTGCCGAGGTCAACCGGGTGTTGAACGCGTTCTTCGGAGACTGACGAGGGGAGCGGTGACGCCGTACCGGAGCCTGCCCGCGCTCGAGCAGCGCGGCGCGCGCAGTCACGACAAGGTTGCTCGCATCCCGGTGAGGGTCGTGCATCCGGACGGTGCGCCGTTGCCCAAGCCCTTTGCTGTATCGTGTCGCGCGGCCGGGCGCCGATTAGCCGGATCGCTGGCGCGTAATCGGATCCTCAATATTTCACCAGTATTGTCGCGCCGGTTGGCTGCGCGAATTGTGGCATCGTTGCCGATGGCCAGCGGATGTTGTCGGCGCACGCCACGGTGGCAAACCGTCGTGGGACGATGCCGTACGCCACCAACAGGCGTACGACGGCGCCGGCACGGCACGACCACAGTTTCGGTCTGTCAGTTCTGGCTTGCTTCGATGCGGTTCGGCCGTCAGTGCTGCTGGCATAGCTGAGTGATTATCGACAAGTGTTGCGCTATCTTTAGCGCTGGCTTATTGTCGGATTGCGTATTCGCCATGCTTGATATCAACGAGATCTTGACTCACCTTGCTTCATGTAAACCGTATCAGCCTCCCCGGCCACGTTGGAAATATTGTGTCGAGCGCGCCGGCAAGTGCCTGTTCGGCATTGTCGTAATGTACCTCGTGATATTGGGCGGGTTTGCGTGGTGGCATACATGCGTGGCGCCGTTGTCGCGCCTGCTTGTCAATATTGTGGTCGCCTGTGGCTACGCGTTGCTGGCTGTGATGTGGTTGTCGTTGCTTGTGCTGCCGCTGCTGGCGGTGTTCGACTTGGTCGGATGGAAACGCACTAGGCCGGTGAGCCTGCTGGGAGAGGTGGCGACGGACGAGCGGTCGGTGCAATTCCTGCTGCGTCAGCCCGAGCCGCAATTGCAGTATGCAAAGCACTGGCTCAAGGTCAAGGCGGCGCGGGTGGATGGACAGGTTGCTCGATGGTTCGGCGAAAAGACAACGATTTTCTCGTTAATTGCACTGACGTTCTCGAGCGTCAAGGACTTTGGTGGTTTGCCCTGGCTGGAGAGGACGCTTGCGCAGAGCATGCGCGCCGGCAATTATCTGAGTGCCGTGTTCCTGGGGGCGCTGGTATTTGTTTTTTGCTTATCGCTGGGCGCGATGATGTTGAAGGTCTTGCGGGAGCGGTATGCCTATCAACTGGAATTGGTTGAACTCGCGTTGACGCTCAAGTCGCTGGCGCAGGATAAATCGTCCGCGGCACCGCAAGCCGTGTCGCCGCCGCCGTCCGCGCCAGGTGCACTCAGGCGCATGTTGAGGACGTTGCGCAGGCGTTGAAGCCGTTGCGCGCAGGGATTGGGTGTCGCCCTGTCCGACATCCGACCTCGTGTCCGAAAAGTTGAGACACAGGATAAGTTCTGCTGACCTAATAGCGAGGGCATGCGGGTGTAGTGCACCGCGCTGAGACGGTGTAGGATACGGATACTGTATATCCATACAGTTACTCTGGCGTGGCTGGAGCTAAAGAGATAGCCCTACCTGTCCATCCAGTGATTCCAGACGGGTGGAGCTAAGTGGCTACCCCGACCTATTCATACAGTGTTCGCGATGCTAAGCCATCGCGAACAGCGTGCTGCGACCCTGCGCGGCACGCGCGAGCCTTAAACGCACGGATGAGCGCACCATGACCAGTACAGAAATGGACATCGACACTTATACCGGATTGCACCGGGAAATCGTCAGCGTGATTGAATCCGCGCGCCTGACTGCGGCGCGCAGCGTCAATGCGGCGATGACGGCTGCTTATTGGGAGATCGGTCGGCGCATCGTCACGGTGGAGCAGCGTGGCGCCGAAAGGGCGACGTATGGACAGGCGTTGCTGACGCGCCTGGCCAAGGACTTGACCGGCCGGTTCGGCCGCGGCTTCAGTCGAGCGAACCTAGTTAGCATGCGCGCGTTCTACTTGGCCTGGCCGCTGGAGCAGATTTGCCAGACACTGTCTGGCAAATCTGCTGACGCGGAAAAAGGCCAGACATCGTCTGGCAAATCCCTGTTGGCCGCGTTCGGCACGACGTCGTCCCCGCAGTTTGCGCAACTGGCCGCGCGTTTCGCGCTGCCGTGGTCCGCGTATGTGCGCCTGTTGTCGGTTAAGTCGCCCGCTGCGCGAGCATTCTACGAGAGCGAGGCATTGCGTCAGGGGTGGTCGGTGCGGCAACTGGACCGGCAGATCAGCAGCCAATTGTATGAGCGGCTTGCGCTATCACGCAACAAGGTCGCGCTGCTCGACAAGACGGGGCAGTCGCGCGCGCCCGAAGGACGAACCGACGCCCGAGGAAGCGATCCGCGACCCGTTCGTGCTCGAGTTCCTTGACCTGAAGGACGAGTATTCCGAATCGGACCTCGAACAAGCGTTGATTCAGCATCTGGCGGATTTCCTATTCGAATTGGGCGATGATTTCGCCTTCGTCGGGCGACAGCGCCGTCTCCGGATTGACGATAGCTGGTTTAGGATCGACTTGCTGTTCTTCCATCGGCGCCTCAAGTGCCTGATCGTCATCGACTTGAAGGTGGGCCGGTTCACGTATGCTGACGCCGGTCAAATGCACATGTACCTGAACTACGCGCGCGAACATTGGATGAAACCCGGCGAGAACCCGCCGGTCGGATTGATCCTGTGTGCGCAAAAAGGGGCTGCCGAGGCCCATTACGCGCTAGGCAATCTGCCCAACACGGTACTGGCCGCCGAATACCAGACCGTCCTACCCGATGCGGCGCTGATGGTCGAGGAGCTTGAACGCACGCATGCGGAACTGGACAGGCGCAACGCCGGCAAGCGGATCGCCACGGACCGGTGAGAAGGTAGGTATCCGCTCAGGTTGTCTTAGGGCACGCGACGCGAAGCCTGCGTTGCGGCGGCGGCCAGCCCGCGCATCCGTGCACTGAGTAGCCACGGCACCACTAGCAGATAGCTTGCCGCACCCAATGCCCACGCTAGTCCCGGGAACCATGTCACGCTCCACGCATACACCGCGGTGACCGCAACGGGCCCGCCTACGCCGATCAGGCTGGACAGGCTGGCAAGGGCGCCCTGCAACTCGCCTTGCACCTCATCGCTAACTTGGCGCGCGATCATGGCTTGCAGCGCCGGCATCGTCATCCCGCCTGCCGCGAACAGCGGAAGCAGGGCGAACGGCACCCACGCGCTGGAGGCTACCGCCAGCAGCGCAAGTCCTGCCGCGTCGGCTGCCACGCCTAAAAGCAGCGAACGCCATTCTCCGATCCGTCCGACCAGTGGTCCGATCACGAATGCCTGTGACAACGCATGGCAGCGCCATATCCGGCCAGCGACAACCCGGCTATTGATGTTCTCGCTGGGTCGCTTCATCGTAGGCTGGGTACTGGAAGAGCAGGCGGTAGCGCGATCCGACGCACCGATGGCGCGCGGCGAGGCGGGCCCGGACCCCGTTGCCTATCCGCTCCTTGCGCGTGGCTGGGCGACCTTGTCCGATGAACATCCGGACCAACTGTTCGAGCGCAGTGTGCGGCTCTTCATTGCTGGCGCAGAGGCAGCGTTGCGTGATCGTGTGGACTGGCCGTCGGATACATCGGACCGGCGCTGAGGGAGGGTGCCCATGGACAGCCATCGGGCATCCATCGCAAGGCGCAATCGACGTCGTCCAGGTAAAGGCCGGTGCTGACCATCCAGTTCCATTGTGGAATCGCGATCACGTAGCCGGGCTTGGGCACAGTCTGGCCGGTTGACGGCTTACGCCACTAATAGTGTACTGTGCCGCCGCCGCGATGCGCAGCCGCCAGCCATTGCTGTATCGTTAATTATCCTTGCGCATCACGCATCTTGAATGGTGCGTTGCCCGATATCGATGCATTACGCATCCCGCTGCGCTACCTAGCCAACCTGCTGACCGCCGGCGATGAAGAGCCGGTGCGGCTGGCGCTGCTGCGCATGCTGGCGATGCGCGCGTACATGCGCGCGCGCCACGTGGACGGCGAGGAGGCACCCGACTTGCTCGAGCAAGTGGACCTGACGCGCGCCCAAGCCGAGGGCATGTACCGCGACATGGCGATCGCCAATGATGAGGACCGCTTTGTGAACCCGAGTACGCACCGCGAATATGCGGAGAATGCATTTGACCTGCGTTCATCGCGTGGCTTCTCGTTCGGCAACGGCTGCTCGGGTTCACTCTCTTCCTCGGTCAGTTCGAACCAAGGGAAAAATCATGTCGAGCCAACCCACCGGAATCGCGACGAGCCGGGATATGGCGCTTGCTTATCGAGTGCTCGCCGTCAGCACGCTGGCATTCATGGTGTGCTTCATTGTCTGGATGATGTTGGGCGTACTTGGCATATGCCTGCGTGAAGAACTAGGGTTGTCCGGTGCGCAGTTTGGCGCGTTGACGGCGACGCCTGTGCTCACCGGCGCGCTGCTGCGGTTGCCACTCGGCGTCTGGACCGATCGGTTCGGCGGCCGCGTGGTGATGACGGCGCTGCTCGTGTGCGCGGCCATACCGGTATTTCTTGTGAGCTACGCGAACGCGTATTGGCAGTTCCTCATTATCGGGTTGTGCCTTGGCGCGGTCGGCGCATCGTTCGCCGTCGGTACCCCTTATGTCGCACGGTTCTTTCCCGCGGCCAAGCGTGGCTTCGCGATGGGGACATTCGGCGCGGGCACGGTCGGCGCTGCAGTCAACTTGTTTATCACGCCGTCGTTGCAGGCCGCATACGGTTGGCGGGCAGTACCGAAGATCTATGCGGCGATGCTGTGGGTCACGGCGGTCATTTTTTGGCTCGGCGCGGCGCGCGATCCAGGTGCCGGCAAACCGGCCGGGTCATGGCTAAAGCAGTTCGCCGTCTTGCGCAACGAGAGGGTTTGGAAATATTGCCAGTACTATTCGATCTGCTTTGGCGGCTTTACCGCGCTGTCGCTGTGGGTGCCGCAGTACGTGAAGGGCCAATACGGCTTCTCGGTGGCGGCGGCGTCCGCGCTGGCAGCTGGTTTTTCGTTGCCGGGTTCCGTGCTGCGCGCGGTCGGCGGCGTACTCGCGGACAAGTTGGGTGCGCACAACGTCACGTGGTGGGGGCTGTGGGTTGCGTGGGCCGCGTTGTTCCTGCTTTCCTTCCCGGATATCGATTTCACGATTCATGGCGTGGCTGGGCCGATGCATTTCCATCTGCATATGCCGCTGCCATTGTACTTGGGCCTGCTGTTCGTGCTGGGCGTCGTCTTTGCGTTCGGCATGGCGTCTACGTTCAAATACGTCGCGGACGATTTTCCACAGCAAATGGGTGTGGTCTCGGGTATCGTCGGGTTGGCGGGCGGATTCGCCGGGTTCCTGCTGCCGATCATCTTTGGCGTGCTGCTCGACTGGTTCAAGGTGCGCTCAAGCTGCTTCATGTTCCTGTATGGTGCGACGTGGGTGTCATTGATCCTGTTGTACGTGTCCAATCTGCACAAGGTTGACATCACTGAGGAGCAGGTCAGCAGATGACGTCACGCAGCGCTACTCCGTTGCCCCGCCGCCGGACTGCTTCAGCGGTAGAAGCTCGACGGCGGCACGCCCTGCGCGGGGTGCTTGAGCGACAGCAGTAGGCGGTCCATTCGCTGGCGGACGTCGCGTCGTCTGGATGCTCGGATAGCCGCTGACACACCCGCGCAAGCCTGGCGCCTGCGGCCACGGTGGGTGGAATGGCAACACAGGCAGTTCGCGCGGCTCGTCCGGCCGGAACCGCATCGACTGCCCATTCCGGCTGTCCGGATCATATTGCAATGGCACGCCCGATGCAGCCAGGATCAACCAATGGCACGCCTCGATGCGAGCAGGATCAACTCGCGCAATAGCGGCGACACATTCAGCACGCAATTGCGGGCTGGCAACCCTGGAGTCGCGTCTGTATCCACATGCTGTAATTGTCTCTGTGACTTACTTTGGAGGCGGACATGGAAACGTATGTGGGTCTCGATGTATCCCAAAAGGTTACGGCAATCTGCGTTGTTGGTCGCGATGGGAAGACTGTATGGCACGGAAACGTCATCTCGAACCCTGAAGAGATCGCCCGAGCTATACGCCTACATGCGCCGGAGGCGGTGCGGGTTGGCATGGAGACAGGGCCACTCGCCGTATGACTATACCATAGCTTACGAGCCGATGGTATCCCGGTTGATTGCATTCATGCTCGCCATGTCCACGCGGCTCTGGCGACCCAACTGAACAAGACGGATACTAACGACGCACGCGGCATCGCTCAGCTCACGCGCAGCGGATGGTACCGGGGTGTTGAGGTCAAGAGCATGGCTAGCCACGAAGTGCGGCTTCTACTGGGCGCGCGAGGAAAACTTGTGAGCACGCGAACGGGTCTATATAACCAGATTCGGGGCGTACTTAAGACGTTTGGTGTCATCCTGCCTGCAGGTAAAGGTGTTACATTCGAACGGCTTGTCGAGCAAAACATGCCCCCTCATCTCTCGTACAAGGCGTACTTGATATCCTAATAGATAGCTTGCGCCATATTGGAACTCAAATTAATGCACTGGATCAGGCCATCCGTCGCGTGGCTCAAGCAAGTCCGGTCTGCCGACGCTTGATGAGCGTGCCCGGCGTGGGCTCGCTGACTGCAGTGGCGTTTGCCTCGACTGTTGACAATGCTGAGCGCTTCCGAAGCGTGCGTGACATTGGACCCTACCTTGGGCTGACGCCGACGAAATATCAATCCGGCAATGTTGATCGCAACGCAGGTATTTCGAAAGCAGGATGCCGGCTTACGCGCCATCTACTGTTCGAAGCGGCGTCCTCTCTAATCTCCCGATACCGGCAGGACTGCGATCTGAGACGATGGGCACTGACGCTTATTCCTCGCATTGGCGCTCGCAAGGCGATGATCGCCACCGCGCGCAAATTAGCGACCGTACTGCTCTCTATGTGGAAGGGACAAACAGACTTCAAGGCAATGACATAGTGGATTCGATTTGACTATTTGCACTGCCAGACCCGAATACTTCATTCAGGCTGATTACGTCGCCGCAGCGATTCCTTCACCCTTTTTGCGGTCCCACCGCGGCAATCACATCGGAACGCTGTAGCGACTTTCAAACGGCACGTTGTGGCGCACTGCGACCACGTAGACGACAACGAGACGGCCTCTATGAAGAATTGCAACAGAGAGGGAGCTTATTGACAGGAATTAGACGACAAAGGGTGTTCATTTGGACCGCGCCGCGCATGTACACCGTATGGTTCACACGACGGCAGTGCTGGCGATCGTATTGTTCGGTGAGCGGCTGGCGTCATATTATGTGGTCGGCGGTGTGGCCGCAGTGCTTGGCGTGCTGGTTTGCGCCGAGACTAGGCGCCGCAGCGTGCGTGAGGGCGTTGTCGCCCGCAGCCTAATCTTCCAAAACGTGCATGACCTGCGAGATGCTGATGACGCACGGCTGCGTGCACAGCGTCTCGCCTACGTGGGCGCATGACACAGCACCCGCCGTTCGCGGTGCCGCTCACTCACCGCCATGCTGTACGCCCGGGGCCATCCGTCCAACGCATTGAGTTGGCACAACCATGATCTGAGTCCGGTGCGCACGTGTAGCCGGCGGCCCCAGCGTTGGCGCTGTTCGCGGACGTAGCGGAGCGATTAGCTACAGGCAATGTGCGGCGAGAGGCGTGATGCGCGCTTTATCCAGCACGTGACATCAACCAGTGTCGGCCAATGCTGATGTGCGAGGCCGGTGTCCTGCTTCGCGGTTGGTCAAGTGATTTGGCTGATGATGTTGTAGTGCGAGGACAAGGCTTTTGAACGAATTCTCCGTTGCAATAGAAAAAATACCGTGTTACAGGTAGCCAATCTCCATGGTACAACCAATCGATTTGTATCCCAACGGGATTGATTCCCCAATCGATCTCGATATAGCGCGATAGTCGTACTGGACTTCTTTCCAGATGGATGTCTTTCATACAGCTTTCTACAAGCAAGGAAAAGACGGGTTCTGCGGTGCCATCTTTTATCCGCAACACATATAGGACGACTTCATTTCCCGAAGAACAATATTGGTTTGGACGTCGGTTGGAACGGTGGCTGATCAGCGTGAGGACGTATTCTTCTCCGTCGATGACCCTTGAATGCGTTGTGGGGAACGTGAAGCTCGACGCGGTTAGCAATGTTTTGCGTAACAATATTGGTATATGAAGCACCATTCGCTGACTGCCGTTGTCCTTCAGTACTGTTAGCTCATTGTCAATGTATTGGAGAACCCTGCCGTCACGAAGGTCGACGTATTCTGGCGAATCATATTGGTAGGCATGGGCTGAGATGCTAAATCCGCATAGAATATGGACGAAAAATACTCGTGCCGTCCTTTTCAAACTATTTAGCATGCTTAATCCTAGTATTGCTAAAATATAAATATGCTAAAGAGTTCAGTGTGTTTGCCGGCCTTCATCAGGGAGATCGATGGTTCGCTCGCAACGTCAGCAGATGCTGCCCGTCGGCACGAGCCGCCGTCTGCTTTAGAGCGAAAATGTTGTGGTCGAGATGAAAATGTAATTGACAAAAGGCATCTCGACCATTGAATATTTGGATGCCGATTGTTGAGCAACAGAAAACTGTCCATTACTCAAAAGAGCATGTCTCGCAATGCAGGAACTATTGGCGTTCGATGTTGTCGCTAGGCATGAGAGCCTTACTCGAGCAGCAAGTTTTTTTATGCATTACTGTCAGTGGCGTGCGTAAGCAAATTTCCGCGTTGACGGCTTTCGTCGGGTGGCTGAAGAAGCTGCTAGCCAAGGCGATGCTCGACATGGAAGCCCTGAGCTCGCAAGCCAAACGCGAAGCAGTGGAGGCGATGCGGGAGAAGTCCAACATCTTAGAGCGCCGCGCCTGTCGGCTTATTGGGTTTTTTGCAGCGTATTGCATGACGAAGCGAAGCCGGACTACGAGAGGAAGCCGGACTACGAGAGCGAAGTGCTGACGGCGCGCCTGGTGGAGCTGGCGCATGAGCCTCGGCGGTTCAGCTATCGGCGATTGCACGCGTTGATGAAGCGTGACGGTATCCATGCGAACCACAAGTGCATGCCTCGTCTTTATCGCGAAGCAGCGCTCGCCGTGCGGCGCCGTCGTCGGCACTACGGCGCCGTGAATGAACGTGAGCAACTGACTTTGCCGAGCGGGACGAATGAAGTTGGATCAATTAATTTCGTGATGGACGCGCTGTCGAACGGGCGGCGTTTGAAGTGTGGCCAGCATCGACGATTCCTCCAAGGAGGCCGTCGATATCGTCGTAAGCCACGGCATCTCGAGCGTGTATGTTGCTCGAGTGTTGGCCGAGCAGCGTGTTTCCGGGACTGTCCCAAAGCGCTGAGCACGGACCAGGGACTGGAATTGACGAATCAGGTGCTTGACCGATGGGTGTACGTCAATAGCGTGACGTTGAAATTGATTCAGCCGGGCAAGCCGACGAAAAATGCGCACATCGAGTCGTTCAACGGTAAGTTCCGTGACGAATGTCTCAACGAGCCCGGGTCCACAATGCTGGCCCATGCCCGCGCAATCGCCGCGGCATGGCGTCAGGACTATAACAAGAAGTCGCTACACAGCGCATTGAACTACCTCTTGCCTGGAAAAGTTAGCGGCCCTTTGTGGCTCTTTTTGTACGATCTCTTAGTTTAAGTTGACTGAATCACTTGCGACCAGTGAATATTTAACCGTTCAAGGTTGAGTGACAGGAAATAATTAGGCCAATGAAGAGAGCATGCCCGACCATCCAAGAGTTGCTTGCGTTCGATGCAGTCGCTAAGCATGAAAGTTTCACACGTGCAGCTAACGTACTGTGCGTGACGGTCAGTGGCGTCAGTAAGCAAATTGCCAGCTTAGAGTCCTTCGTGGGGCGCCCTTTGCTTCAAAAAGCGGGACGCGGAGTCACACTGACCGCTGTAGGGCGGGAATATTGGGGAAAGATATCTCCAAGTCTGCGTGTTATTGAATCCGCGACCTTTGAAGCCAGGTTAGACGAGTCTAGCGCAGGCATACTAACTCTAGCCAGCGTACCCACCTTTTTAACAAAGTGGCTTATTCCGCGGCTACCCAGCTTCCGCAAGCTTCATCCTGGCGTCACCTTCAGTTTTGGCCAGCATCTCAGGCTGAACGACTCGCAGCCAGCTGACATTGATGCGGCTATCCGTTTTGGCGCAGGTAACTGGCCATCAGTCGTCTCTATTTACATTGCAGGCAAAGAATTTATCTGTATCTACGCTGCCAAGCTGGAGCAACAACTAGGCCGTCCCCTTAAACCGAGCGACCTATTAAAGCAGACGTTATTACACCACGAAGAAGCGCCTTTTGCCTGGCGGAAATGGGCAGCGCATTGGAACATAGACGAAACAAGTACTCTTTCAGGACCGCGCTTTACTCAATACTCTGCCATAATCCAAGCAGTCGTGAACGGTCTAGGGGTAGGCCTTGTGCCTCGGATTCTTGTAGAAGAAGAGCTTGCGCAAGGCGTCGTGCTGCAATTGGGGCCAGCGCTGGAATTTAACCTCGGACATTACCTATGCTTCAATCCAAACCGGATGAATCGGCCAATATTTGCAGCGTTCCACTCTTGGATGCTTATGCTTGGCAAAGCAGAACAGTCATGCTACAACGTTCCCGTGGCATAATCCAATGGCGGCGGTGTCACCGCCGGTCCACGAAAAGTGCAAAGTTCGATACTATTATTGAAGTCCAGCACCAGACTCACGGACTAGATATTCGATCACCCATCCGAGAAGCTGATCGATACTTTCCGCTGCCTGGGCTCCGGGTAGATTAAACTCTTCGTATAATGTGAAAACGGCTTTCCCCCACTTCACGCCCAATGCCATTTCAGAAAGCGTTCCCATTCCGCCTCCAATGGCAACCACGCACACGCTACCGCGCACAATTAGCACATTGCGTATTTCACCGATTCCTGTAGGAAGCGCCAACGTAACATATTTGTTAGCGCTACGACGGTCTTCTTCTGGGAGAATACCGATAGTCATTCCTCCCATGTCATATGCGCCATGGCATGCAGCTTCCATTACACCACCCCGTCCTCCACAAATGATAGGCACGCCGGCACTTGCCAAAACGCTTGCCACTTTGTACGCTGCCGAGCGGCATACCTCGTCACAAACACTTGGCCCAATTATTCCTACAGGCTGAGGGTTACGATGAGGCCCCGCTTGAATTTCAATCAACCGGCGAAGCTGCTTGTTAATTTTTTTTGGCAGTGGCATATTCGCGCCGGTTTGTAAAAACATTACCCGCTCCCAAGACAAAAACGCAAAGACCCAATAATATTAGAGAAATGGCTGATGCTTCAGCCAAATCAGCGCAACTATCGCTGATTTTGGCAAACAATAGCAATGGCAGAATATTTACTTGTGTTCCTACCAGAGCAAGCGCCGTACCGTAAGTACCCATGGCCAAAGCCGCAACGAGGCAAGCGTTCGCAATGATCGATGGCGCAACCTCAGGTATGATCGTATCGAAAAATGCGCGTGTACGCGAGGCGCCCAGCGTACGCGCTGCGAGCCACGGTCGTTCATCCAAGTTGGCGAAGACTGGATAAAGCGATAATGCCACGCGCGGAATCAAATAATACGCGTAAGCTAAAGCAAGCCCGCCAATTGAGTAAAGCCATCCTCCGAACTGAGCGGGGTCGCCCCCCAACATTGCTATAAGCTGCGTCACAAAGCCCGCCCTACCGTAAGCTAGAATAAAGCCATAAGCAATAACCAGACCCGAAAAAGCAAGTGGAATCCCTAGTAACATCATTAGCCACTGGCGGCGGGATTCCGGCTGCCTCGCCAGTTCGATGGCAATCACGGTACCGACGATAGCTGAGATGCCGCCGGAGAATAGACCGAGTATCACCGTATTCCTAAATGCGCTTAGGAATAAATGGTCGGTAATCACTTGGCCGAATGCCTCGCCGCCGCTTCTAGCGGTCTCTGGAACGAGAGCAAGGAGCGGCAAAACAAAAAACAAGATGAGAAACGCCCAAGCTGGAAGCAGACCAAATCGCTTCATGAATTATTTATCAAAACGGCTTTCGCCCATAAACGATCGACTTCGCTCTTGCGAGCAGACGCCTTGATTACATCAAGAGGCCGTATTTGTGGCGCTTCTGGCATCTTTTGCTGAATATCGGGAGGCAGTGGAATACTTTTCACCGAGGGTCGGACAAAACCTTCGGCAAACAATTGCTGTCCGATTTTGCTCATGATGAAATTAAGCCACAATTTGCCCGCATTCGGGTGCGGACCATTTTTCACGAGGCTAATGCCATAAGGTGCGGCAACACTGGCTTCTTTAGGAATCACGACATCGATAACATCGGTCATGCCCTTTTCTGTGTATTTAGCCTTAAGCCCATCATTCTCATAACTGATCCAGATTGGTATCTCCCCCTTCATGAATTTCGAATAAGGCGTTATTCCTTCAGTTCGAAGGACATTGCCTGTGGCATGCAGTTTTTTCAAATAATTGATGCCGGGCTTAACATCGTCCACTGAACCTCCATTGGCGTAGGCTGCAGCGAAGGCGACAACTTGGCCCACACCCGCGGAGCGGGGATCGAGGTAGACAATGCTACTATTGTATTCTGGCTTAAGCAAATCGGCCCAAGAAGTGGGCGTATTACGCACCAGCTTTTTGTTCACGACGAATGCTAAGTTTAGCGTATGGACGGTGAACCACTTGCCTTCCGGATCCCGAAATACCTCGGGCAGCGTATCGAAGTGGATCGGTTTGAAAGGCGCTACCACGCCTTGGTCTACAGCCTCTACTGCGGACGCCGCAAAATAATAGGCTGTGTCTGCTTGAGGCCTGCGCCGGCTCTTGACCAGTGCGGCCGCAGTCGCAGCGGAACCCAAATCATTATAGTGCAATTTGATTCCCGGATAGCGCTTGCTGAACGCATCAAATAACGCCTTCCAATTAGCCCATGTTGGC
The DNA here is from genome assembly GCF_037389205.1 of Mycetohabitans sp. B46. Taxonomy (NCBI): domain Bacteria; kingdom Pseudomonadati; phylum Pseudomonadota; class Betaproteobacteria; order Burkholderiales; family Burkholderiaceae; genus Mycetohabitans; species Mycetohabitans sp. B46. Next base: position 89,736 of record NZ_JADBGL010000007.1, on the reverse strand, counting down.
CCCGTATCCCACGAAACGACCTCTCTCTCCTTCCTGGCAGCCTCGTAAAGCGCAAGCTCACCAGGATAAAGCTGCGCTTTTTCCCAAGCATTAGCAGGAGTAGGAGCCGCAGTAGAAGCAGGAGACTCAAACCCTGCAAATGGCACTAGAGCTGCCGATTGAACAAATTGTCTGCGTTTCATAAGATCTTTTATGAAGGGTCGTCATCAAGCAATTGAATACCCTGTGGTGGGATAGAAATGCTGTTTACCGGCACCTCGATTGCTTCGCCTAGGATCGGTTTAGATGCGCCGTTTACTTGAAAGTCGTACCGAACCACTGAGCCCAAGTAACGCTGGTTAACTGCACAACCTGCCAAATAGTTCAACGTTCCTTCTGGAGGATCTGTCACCACATGCTCAGGACGGATCAGAACAAGTACTTTCTCTCCCGAACGGCGACCATCAGTATTGGCAGCGATTTGAGCGAATCCTAGATCTACTTGATTATATGCTGAAACTTTCGCAGGAAGCAATGTCGATAACCCTACAAACTCGGCTACTGCCCGGCTATTTGGATAACGGTAAATTGTTTTCGGCGAGCCAAACTGTAGAAGCTTGCCATCTTTAAGCACGGCAACATAATCGGATAACTTCAACGCCTCTTCTTGATCATGTGTGACTAATATAGTTGTTATGTTAAATTTTTTCTGAATTGACCGGATCTGATCGCCCAAATATACTCGAATGCCTGCGTCGAGTGCAGCCAATGGCTCATCGAGCAATAACGCTTTGGGATCGATCGCCAAAGCTCGAGCCAGCGCAACTCTTTGCTGCTGTCCGCCTGATAGTTTGGAAACTGGTCTGGTGGAAAAATTTCCTAAACCCACTGTTTCCAATAATTCGGCTGCCTTAGCTAATCGCTTTTTCAGTGGGATCTTTTTTAATGCGAGTCCGTATGCTACGTTCTCGATCACATTGAAATGTGGGAAAAGTGCATAACTTTGGAATACCATTCCAATATTGCGCTTATGTACAGGTTTTTTTGCTAAATTTTCGCCATCTAGGATGATTGACCCCGATGCTCCGCTAATTAGACCCGAAATAAGTTTTAGAAGTGTTGACTTACCAGAACCGCTTGCACCAATTACAGCAACCATTTCACCGGTCTTTACCTCAAACGAAATGTCAGTTAACCCATGCCCAGTCTCCGGGTATTGGTAACTCACTTGACTCAGAACTAGGCTCATGATTTTTTGATGGCGGTAGAAGAAATAAATGCCGCCGTACTGGCTAACACAAGAAGAATAACGGTGGCCGCACAAGCAAACCCGGTTGCACCATAAAAAGCCTGCCACAAGACAACTGGATAAGTGCGATTCTGGAAGCTGGCAAGTAAATTGGATAAACCAAATTCGCCTACCGAAATGGCAGCAACCATTACGAGACCGCTTAATAGGCTTTGTCGTAAATTAGGTATGAAAATTCCAAAAAACTGCTGTAATTCTGTAGCCCCTAACGTCGCGGCTGCCTGTTCTAACCTTGCCAAGTCCAGATGTCGAAGATCAGTCAGCAAAGTATTAGTAAGATATGGTAGCGTATGGACAGCATGTACTACGATCAGCAATGGCAAGGTTCCAAGCCAAGGGAAAATATCTGTATTAAATACAATGATATAGCCAAAACCCAATGTGATGGTCGGTACAGCTGTAGGCAGCATACTCACAATTTTAGCCGCGATGCTTCCGCCCCGTCCAGCTTTATGGTATAGGGAGTACGCAAGCGGGATGGCTAAAATCGTATTGATCGTGCACGCGCTTAGCGCCACCACGAGGCTCGTCGTAAATGCATCTCGAAAAGACGAATCCAGCCAAACATCGACATACCATTGACCCGTTATCCCGCTAGGGAGTAAGGAATTCATCCATAACTCGCCCACACTGCCGATGCTCAACAATAGGATGGGCAGTAACAGGTATATTGCGTAGACAGCAGCAATGCCTCGAACCACTATTTTCTCCACACTGAGCAATCGCCCAATACGTGTTGCTACTATGCAACCCTGATAACGCTGGTAAAAGCAAGCCGTCGCTTCCGTTCTATCTGTAGGGAGCAGCACCGCTCCGAGTTGGTTTAAGTCGCGGCCGTTATAGCGATCGCGCTAACGAGTTGCCGGCAGTAGTTTGCCTCAGACTTTGCCGAAGCGATAGGCTTTGCTAATTGGCCTAAATTCTTAAAAAATCCGCCATATTTCAGTGTAAGATGCTGGTTTGAATAAAAATCGATCACTGGATTGAGCGGCGAAACGGAGCGTCCCTGCCCTTCGCTCTTGCGCGACATCCTCTACACGTGGTAGAGAAACCCGATGTTCGCGACGAGGGGCTGTACTCGATGGTCTTGCGCTGCTCGCTCTTGTTGGTTGCTGCGGAAGTTGTGCGATGAGAAGGAGGTGGTCTTAGCTGCTCGGACAGTGTTATGAAATTTTAAGTGCAGCATCCGGGGCAGTCATGCTGCCGATTTGATTGCGGGCAGCGTCGCGAAGTGTGCCTCATTCGGCATTTGACCGGCCAGGCTTGAATAGGGCCCCTTTCCGTTTACAGGCTAATGTACTCACTGATGAAGCGCGGACGGTCCCTACTCATTCGCACGAGCACTCACGCCCGTTTCATATTCCGAAACAGCCTCGGCGATAGATGCGACCAATCGGTCCGATACAACTAAACAACTTCACCGCACCGCACCATTTGTCGTAAGCTTCGGGATGGTCGTCTTCAACCCAAGAAGGAAAAGTGCAATGTCTCTTATCAACACGCAAGTCAAACCGTTCAAGGCAACTGCCTACCACAATGGCAATTTCGTGACAATCACGGAAGAAAACCTGAAGGGCAAGTGGTCGGTCGTCGTGTTCTATCCGGCTGACTTTACGTTCGTGTGCCCGACCGAGTTGGGTGATTTGGCAGACCACTACGCTGAATTCCAAAAGCTCGGTGCCGAGATTTATGGCGTGTCGACGGATACGCATTTCACGCACAAGGCCTGGCACGACACGTCGGAAACGATTGCCAAGATCAAGTATCCGTTGGTTGGCGATCCGACGGCTACGCTGGCGCGCAACTTCGAGGTGCTGATCGAGGACGAAGGCCTGGCACTGCGCGGCACGTTCGTGATCGACCCGGAAGGCCAGATCAAGCTGTACGAGATTCATGATAACGGCATCGGCCGTGACGCGAAGGAGTTGCTGCGCAAGGTGCAAGCTGCGCAGTACGTCGCGTCGCACCCCGGCGAAGTGTGCCCGGCCAAGTGGACGCCGGGCGCCGAGACGCTGAAGCCGTCGCTGGACCTGGTCGGCAAGATCTGACGTTCATGCGCCGTCCGTCACCGGACGGCGCATGAACGCGGCGGCGCGGCACGGCACTGTGCTGTGCCGCCTGCCCGGCACGCCCTTTCTGCGCTCCCTCCGTTGGAATCCTCGCGATGCTTGACGCCAATCTCAAGACCCAATTAAAAAGCTACCTGGATAACGTCACCGAAGCGATCGAGATCGACGCGTTCGTGGATGACAGCGATAAATCAGGCGAGTTGCGCGCACTGCTGCAAGACATCGCATCGCTGTCTACGCGCATCGTGGTGACCGAGCACGCGGGCCATGACGTGGAGCGCGTGCCATCATTCGCGATCCGGCGTGCCGGCACAGATATCGCGGTGCGCTTCGCTGGCATTCCGATGGGTCACGAATTCACATCGCTGGTATTGGCGTTGCTACAAGTCGGTGGCCACCCGGTCAAGCTTGATCCGGACGTGATCGAGCGGATCCGGAGTCTGGACGGCGACTACGTGTTCGAGACCTATGTCTCGCTGTCTTGCCAGAACTGTCCTGAGGTTGTCCAGGCATTGAACGCGATGTCGGTGATTAATCCTCGGATTCGCCATGTGGCAATCGATGGCGCGCTGTTTCAGGACGAGGTGCAGTCGCGGCAGGTCATGGCGGTGCCGACCTTGTACCTGAATGGCGAGGTGTTCGGCCAGGGCCGCATGGGTGTCGAGGCATTGTTGACGAAGCTGGACAGCAGTGGCGACGCGCACGTGGCCGATAAGCTCAACGCGAAGGACGTGTTCGACATGCTGATCGTTGGCGGTGGGCCGGCCGGCGCCGCCGCGGCGATCTATGCTGCGCGCAAGGGTATCCGCACCGGCGTCGTCGCTGAGCGGTTCGGTGGACAAGTGCTGGACACACTGGCGATCGAGAACTTCATCTCGGTCAAGGAAACGGACGGGCCGAAGTTTGCTGCGGCGCTTGAGCAGCATGTGAAATGTTACGACGTTGACGTGATCAATTTGCAACGCGCTGAATCATTGCAGCCCGGCGACGTGATCGCAGTGCAGTTGGCCAGCGGCGCACGGCTGCGTGCGCGTAGCGTGGTGCTTGCCACCGGGGCGCGCTGGCGTGAGATCGACGTGACTGGCGAGCGCGCATATCGCAACCGTGGTGTCGCGTACTGCCCGCATTGCGATGGTCCGCTGTTCAAGGGCAAGCGCGTGGCGGTGATTGGCGGCGGCAATTCCGGCGTCGAGGCCGCGATCGATCTAGCGGGCATCGTCAAGCATGTGACGTTGCTGGAGTTCGATGGCCAGTTGCGTGCCGACGAGGTGCTGCAGCGCAAGCTGCGCAGCTTGGGCAATGTGACGGTGCACACGCATGCGCAGACGATCGAGGTCACTGGCGACGGCAGCAAGGTTGATGGCTTGACTTACCTGGACCGCTCGTCGGGCGAGCGCCACCATCTAACGCTGGAGGGCGTGTTCGTGCAGATCGGCCTGGTGCCGAACACCGAATGGCTCAAGGGCAGCGGTGTCGCGCTGTCGCCGCGTGGCGAGATCGAAATCGATGCCAAGGGCCAGACGTCGTTACCGGGCGTATTCGCGGCCGGCGATGTGACGACAGTTCCGTACAAGCAGATCGTGATCGCCGTGGGCGAAGGCGCGAAGGCGGCACTGGGCGCGTTCGAGCACCTGATTCGCACCTCTGCACCGACCGACGCGGCACCGCAGCAGTCGATCGAGGCGACCGCGTAGTCTGTCCTCGCCGCTCGGCCGATTCACGGCGGCCGGGCGGCCTGCTTCAGTTTGCTTGCAACGCCTGCACCACGCGTTCGGATCCGTGCGTAGCGTTGTATCCCCGCTTGCGCAGGGCCGAGCTGCGCATTGAGGTCGCACATTGTCCTTCGTCCTTCGCATACACGCCCAGACGCTCACTGTGCAGTGCTGTCAATTAACCTGCGGAGACGCGGCGTGCGCCGAGCCGTGGCCGCACCAAGGATGGTGAGCGGGGACTGTCTCAGCGTTCCGCTGTTTTGCCGTTCCGGCGAGGCAGCGACGCGTTACCGCACCGTGCAATCGCCTTGCCTGCCGAAGAAGCACTTTGGCTGCTCAATTTGACTCGGAGCATTGAGCAAGCTCGTCTCGCAACGGCCGCATAGAGGCGGTCATGCGCTATTTGGCAGTGACGCTCGGACCTTGCCGGTGTATCGTGATGGGTTAGTGATCAAAAGTCGTCAGACCACGCGATGGCAAACGCTTTTGTGTGCTTTGCTTTTCAGTCATCGCGCGTCAAGAATCGCTGCTGGGCTGCCTAGCGCTCTCGCGCTCGTGCGGGCCTGCGCCCTGGTAGCCGCGAAGGCCTGCTTCCTTGTGCATCGGCGAAATCGGGATGTTTGCGTGGTGGGGAGGATGGACGCAGCCCCGCCGATTCGTCAGCTTTCGTGCAGCGAGTTTTTCTACGTGCTCTCCTGGTGTGGTTCGCATGCTGGTCACGCCGGGACCGACTTTCGCTATAGCAAATGGATCGTGGACACGTTCCGCAAGGTGGGTCTGTGCCCGTCAATCGGTGGAACGGGGCCGCGCGCACGCGGTTGGGCCTGCCCTCGATAAAGCAGATCGGTGCGTAAGCGTTGCGCGAATAGTCACTGATGACCTTGGGCTGGTCGAATTCGATGCCGCGTCGCGCGCTGTCGGCCGGGCCGGGGTGCCCAGCTAACGGCGCATAGGGAAATAAAATCTGTAAGGCTAATTAACTAGATGCTGAGTAGAGCTGTATTGACCACGAGTACCACTATCTGCACGGTTTTAGCCACGACGGTCCACGCGCAGCGTTCGGTGACGCTGCATGGCACCGTGGACACGGGCGTCGCGTATATTCGTCACAGCGCGGGGCAGCATTCACAATGGAAGATGTCACCCGGGACGCTGTCATCGAACGAATGGGGATTGCAGGGTACCGAGGCGCTTGGTCGCGGCCTCGCGGCCCACTTCGCGGTCGCGAACGACTTCGACATCGGCCACGGGCAGTCGATCAGGAGTGGTCAGATGTTCGGGGCCAAGGCGTCCGTGGGTCTGTCGCACGAGCGTTGGGGCGCGGTGACGCTTGGCCGGCAAAATGACCCGGTGTCGGATCTGCTGCAACCGCTGACGGCTGGTTCGTACAGCGGGGTGTTTGTGACGCCGGGTGATGTCGACAGCTGTGGCGGCAGTGCCACGTTCAACCACGCGGTGAAGTGGGCGAGTCCGAATTGGAGCGGGGTGAGCGTTGAGGCGATGTACGCATTTGGCGGAATCGCCGGGGCACCCGGGTCCGGTCAGGCGTATGCCGGTGCGCTGGTGTATGCGGGCGGGCCGCTGAGTTTGGGCACGGGGTTCCTGCATATCGATAATGGCAATGCGGTGCGTTCGGCGCGAGGCATGTCGTCGTCCGATTCGCTATTCAACACCTCGGTCAATTCGGCATACGCCCGCGCGCGCTCGGTCGGCATCTTCAGGGCAGGGGGGCAATACGTGTTCGGCCTCGTCACAGTGGGTGCCGCTTTCAGTTTTTCACAATACAATCCGGATGCCTCGTCTGGGTTCTCCAAGGCGCAGAAGTATGGCAACGGCTCGATATTCGCACGTTGGCAGGGATTGACATCGCTGCAAGCGCTGGTGGGATACAACTACACCCGGTCCAGCGGCGCCTCGTCGGCCGCGTACCAGCAGGTCAACATCGGCGTCGATTATCTGCTAAGCAAACGCACGGATATGTATTCGATACTCGGCTATCAGCGTGCCTGCGGTCAGAACGGCCTGGGGCCCGCGCAAGCCGTGATCGGCTCGTACAACGTGGAGGCCGGAGCCAATTCGCAACTGCTCGCCATCGTGGGGGTTCGTCACCGGTTTTGATCGGCCAGACACGCGTCGCCGCCGACGCGAAACAGCGAGCCGCTAGCGGCGAAGCGCGATGTGCTTCTGCGCGATGTGCTTTTTCCAGCCGGCCAGGATCCGTTGCGTCAATGTATCGTAGTCGCGTCCGAAATGGTGATCGCCGGGCATTTGCACCACGTCGACGCCAGTGTCAGCCAGCGCTGGGCACAGCGTGTCGGTTTCGTGCTCACCGTACACGCATTGGACGATCGATGCGGGCAGCTTCACGACCTCGGGCTTAGCGGGCAGTGCGTCTGTGCTGGCCGGCATGCCAAGCCAGCCCGTTACGCGGATCTGGAAGTCGGCGGCTGGCGCGAAGCCGAGCAACGACACGTACGACACGCGCTCGCGCAATGGCTCCGGCAAGCGATTATACAGGAATGGCATGACGTCGGCGCCAAACGAATAGCCGATCAGCGCGACGTCCCGCGCTTGCCAACGGGCGCCGTAGACGCGCAGCACGCGTGCGAGATCGCGCGCGGCTTGCTCCGGTGTCTTGCGACTCCAAAAATAGCGAAGACTGTCCCAGCCAATCACCGATACGCCGTCTTTTTGCAGATTTTCTGCGATGGTCTTGTCCAGGTCGCGCCATCCGCCGTCGCCAGACATTACGATTGCCAGCATGCCGGAGGGCTTAGGCGCCCGCAATTCGGCCAGTGGCAGATCGGAGACATCTTCGTCGCGGGTGGACGGCGCGCGCAGGTATGGCGCCGCCCATGTGCGCAGTTGCTCTGCCTGGCTCTTGCCCGCGGCCGTACCCGTCACAAAAAAGCCGGGCAGCCCGGTGCCGCGGCTTACTGTCGGATCAGGCGGGCACGGCTGGAACCGCGCGTCCAGCGTGGGCGCTGGATCCAACGACAGTGCGCCAGCTACCGTGTTCGCTGGCGCCTGGGCTAGGATCTGTCTGGCCAGCGTCGCGCCTTGTCCGGTTCCCGCGACGATTGGCGCAAAATAGCGGGACGAATCTAACTGCCGTTCCAACTGATGGCTCAAGGCTTCGGCGTCGCCCACCAGATGCTGGCAGCTTTGCGGCTTGGCAGCCAGATTCACCGCATAGCGATGCGTATCGACGCCGACGACCAGCGCGCCATCGCGCGCCAACGCCTGTGCCGTATCATGATCCGAGGCATGCCAGCCGCTTGCGTCGGAGAACAGCACGACGAAGCCGCGCAAGGGGCCGTCGGGACGGGTCAGCGTGACCTCGCCATAGCGGCCGCCGGGCAGCGTGCTGGGGGTGGCGGCGTGGGCATCGGGCAGCGCGAGCGCATACGCGACGATCGCGCCAGTCGCGACGGTAATCAAAAAGCGGATTTTCACGAGCGCCAGCCTCCTGCCAGCAGCGAGATGTCGGCCAGTGTCACGAATAGGCCAAGTGAGCCGGACACCGCCAGGTAGCGCGGTTCCCAGCGCGGTTGAAACTTGCTCTTGAACCCACGCAGGCCGCGGAAATTGTAGAAGCGTCCGCCAAGGTGCCAGGCGAGTCGCGCGACACGCTGCCAAAGCGACGGAAATGGCGTCGGCTGCACGCCTGACAGCGGTGCGATGCCCAAGCTCAACGTGCGCAGCCCGGCATCCTTCAAATGCAGCGCCAGCTTTGTGAACAGATAGTCCATCGCGTATCCGGACGCATCCGGCAGGTGGCGCATCACGCCAACGGTCGCCTCAGTGTGTAAGTCCGTCGTCATGAACGTGACGAACGCTACCGGACGGCCGTGCTGGCGCAGCAGCATAACCGATTGCGCGGCAAGATACGCCGGGTTGAATGCGGCCACCGAAAAGCTTTTTTCTCGCGCCACGCGGCTTTGCAGCCATGCATCGGAGATCGATTTAAGCATTGGCAGGGATGCTGGCATGCGCGCTGGTTCGATCATTTCAATGGCCAACCCATCGCGTTCACCGCGCTTGAGCGCATAGCGAAGATGGGCGCGGTGCGATCCCTTCAGATCAAAGTCGGCCAGCGCGATGTTCGCTTCCTCGCCTAGCTTTAGCAGATGTAAGCCGGTATCAAGGTAGAACGGTAGCGCGTCGGCGCGCACCTGGTAGAACGCGGCGCGGCCGCCGTGCGTGTGCGCCAGCGCGACGAAACGGTGGATCAGCTCGGACCATTCGGCGCGTGGGCCGACTGGGTCGTGCAGCGCCACCCACGTGCGTCCACGTTTGGCATACATCAGGAAGGCCTGGCGCGACGCGGAGAACAGGAAGCTTTTGTCGCCCATCATGGCGAGCCCTGCGTCGCTGCGTTCCTGCGCGCGCACGATACGCGCCGCGTCGGCAAGATCCTGTTCGGCCGGCTTCACGAAGCGGCCGGCCGCCGGCCGCAGCAACTGCCAGAAGGCCAAAGCCGCTGCGCACAGCGCGGCCGCCAACGTAGCGCGCAGTGCGCGCGGGGCCCGGCCGTCGAACGCGAATTGCCACCATAGCTCGTGGGTGTACGGCACGTCGCGGAACGCGTACAGCATGATCCACGCCGCGATGACGATCACGATGCCGACTGACACGAGCCAACCGGGCGTGAAGCGCTCGGCGAACAGCGACGAGCGGCGGTTGAAGTGGTGCCGCGTCGCGATCAACAGCAGCACCAAGATCCCAAGCACGCCGGCTTCGATGAACGCCAGCCCCTTGGCCAGCGACAGCCCGAGGTTGACGCTGGCCAGCAGCAAGGCTAGCCACCATGCGGCATCGAGCCGGCGCAGCAGTCCACGGGCGACGAACAACAGCAGCACGCCGAGTACGCTGGCGAGCAACTGCGAGCTTTCAAGGACCCACAGGGGCACGAGTGTGCTCAGCACAGCAATCCGGTGCATGAACGCCGGTGTCGCGCCGGAGACGATTAGCATGCAGCCAACCGCGAACGTGATGGTGCTCAGCCATAGCGGGGCGAGTTGTGCGAAGCCGCGTGCTGCGTGCAGCGCAGGAGAAGTCATCACTAAGCGCTTGAGCGCGCGTCCTTCGAACATGACCAGCGCGCCACCGCAAACGAGCAGCGGCAGCCCGAAGTAGATGGCTCGGTAGGCGAGCAACGCGGCCACCAGTTGCGGCATCGGCAGGTCTCGCCCGAAGGCGATCAATACCACGCCTTCGAATACGCCGATGCCGCCAGGGGTGTGGCCGACCATCCCGAGCAGCAACGCCGCCGCATAGACTGTCATGAATGTGGCGAAGCCGATTGACGTATCGGGCAACAGAACCCACAGCGCCAGCGCGGCGCCGGCGACGTCGACGATCGCCCAGCCTAGTTGGGCGATCAGATTGCGCCGCGACGGGATTGTCAGCGCGAGCCAGCGCCACGTGCTGCCGCCGCCAATTATGCGTGGTTGGCGGCGGCACGCCACCACCAATGCCGCGATCGCCGTGAGCGCGAGCGCACCCGCGCAGCGCAGCATGGATGCTGGCAGGTGCAGTGCCGACTCGAGTTGGCCGGCTGCGAACAGCATGCCGGCTGCGCTCATTAGCACCAGCGCCGCGGCCAGGCCGATGCCGGTGAAGACGGTCAAGCGCCCGACTCGTGCCGGTGTTACGCCCGCCACGCCGTAGATCCTGCAACGTACGGCCCCGCCCGTCAACGCGCCGAAGCCTGTTACGTTGCCGATGGCCGAGCCGACCGTCGCACCGAGCAGTAGCCATGCGCGTGGCACCCGCGCGCCGATGTGGTGCAGTCCAGCCATGTCACGCCCGACTAGTCCGATATAGCTGATGACCGTGGCGGCGAGCGCGCCGGTCCATTCCATGGCGCTTAGCTGGCGCAGCTGATGGATCACCGAGCGGTAATGGACCGCGTGAGACAGATGCTGGAACAGGACGAGCAATAGCGCGCAGCCGCCCAAGGCGATTGCCGGGGGGATCAGGCGTCGCGCGTGTCGCAGCATTGACCAGTGATTGGCCTTGGCGCGTGCAGTCGAAAGAGTCAGTTTGATTTGGGAATGCATGAGTGTGCGCGACTTCAAGGAATCCACGGCTTGGCCATCCGAACGCGACGGCTAAGCTGCGCAGAGACGTCAACAGAACGTCTATGCCGGCACTTGCGTTGACAGTGTTGAGTCATTGGGTGGGCCCGGCTTCCACCTTACGATGCTTTTTTGATCTGCGAGCACCTTTACAAACGGTTAGGTTTGTCGGTTTGAAGCTAAATAAAAAACTGGGCCATTCAGAAGTAGAAAATCTGGCATATGAGGCTACTTTGACAAGCAGAAGATCATGTCGTGAAGAAGAGCAAATACACTGAAAAACAGATTGCATTCGCGTTAAAGTAGGTCAAGTGGTGTGAGCCATACGGCGCGCCACTTCGTTGAAAAAAGGATGTGCTAGTTCAGGTGATTTGTTGTTACTGTTCCGGTTTGTGGGTGGAAAGGTTGGTGTTTTGATATTTTTTGGCGGTCGAGTAAATAACATTGTCTGAAATCTATGATTCCAGACAATGTTTGTGCCGTTTCATGTGGTTCCGGTCTTATTGATATTCATTGTTGTAAGTATAAATTATAGAGGAGGAAGCTCAAGATTATTTATTTTTTTGGGGTGTCTTGTCTTTTTGGCGAGGAGGTATTTTGCCATTTTCAATGTAATTTAGGTCGAGTAGAGCGTTGTTGTAAATTTTTAGGTGTTCGCCATATTTTTGCTTGAATTTAACTATCTTTTTTTCATCAAAATTTGCTCTATTTTCTTCATAAAAAATTTCCTTTTTTTCTAACTTTTCGAGTTTCGCTAAAATATTTTCTAACTCCTTGCTGTTTTTCCCGCTGGCTTTTGCTAGCTTGTGATTTTCGGATTTTTTGTATTTTCTGGTTTCTTTGTTTGGAACAATTTGGCGATATTTTTTTGAGATGTCATTTAAGATATCATCTTTATATCCGTTGATTTCGGTGTTTGCGCGGGTAAGTTTTTGAGAAAATGTTTTTTGGACTTTTGGGGTGGCTTTTTTAAACGACGATGGAACTGCTCTGGTAGGAGCTGAGTTTTTGTTCCTGTCATTAGATATGTTTGACTTTTCCCCGTGTGAGATTTCGAATCTGCTCTTGGAATTCAACGGGTTAAGGTGGCTTGGCATACCTTGTTGTGTAGGTAGAGTCGAGTTATTGTTGTTGCGATTTTCTGTACTTTGAACTTGCTCAGTTGACCGGCGACTCAAAGGTACACAAGAAAAAAGTGAAATGTTCATAGCTGTCCTAGGTTAGGGAAGTATTGTCCAACTATATATAGCTTAGATGCTGTGAAATAGCCTAAAAAAGCCATATCCGATGTGCTGGTCACCAAAGCGAATTAATTGGTTGCTCCTTGCGGTGCACTGTGCAAGATGGTGTGAGCCTGTCAGAAGTGTAGTGTGCCGAGGTCATGAGGCGATAACGGGAATCACGTACTATGACCGACACAACAGTGAGCAAAAAGAACAAGCATTCCAAGGCGCCAAAGCTGTTCCCCAATGAGCTGATCGACTCACTGCTGATACAGGTACAGAACAAGGATGCCGAGGCAATTCTGAGCGAATTGGGCTTGGCCGGGCAGTTGAAGAAGCAACTGGCCCAGCGCATGCTTGGACGGTGATCACGCCCGATGGTGAGTTAAAGCTTGATATTGCGCGTGACCGGCAGGCCACGTTCGAGTCACAATGGGTCGGCAAATATCAACGGCGGCTGCCGGGCTTTGACGATCACGTCATCAGCATGTACGCGCGCGGCATGAGCGTTCGTGAGATCTAAGCTCATCTGCTAGCGCTGTATGGGCTGCAGGTGTCGCCCGAGCTGATTTCTACCGTCACCGATGAAGTGCTGGCCGAAGTCGCAATGGCAGCAGCGCCCGCTCGAAGCGATGTACCCGATCGTGTATTTCGACGCACTGCGCTTGAAGATCCGAGACGAAGGCACGGTCAAGAACAAGGCGGTGTATCTGGCGCTGGGTATTCGCGCCGACGGCCGTAAAGAAGTACTCGGCAACGCCTCCTCACTTTGCTCTCAAAGAGTTGGCGCCAGCTGAATTGCCCGTTGCTGGCGCTTTTGCCGGGTCCGGCTGGGCCCGAAACGCCGGAAAACTCGCTCTAGATCTGGTCTAGAAAACCCAAGCGGATCAAAAACACCGAAAAACTCGATCTAGTTCTGGTCTGGAAAAACCAAGCGGATCACTTCTTTGGGTACATTAGCGAGGTTGGTCAGTGGTGGCTCTACACCGTCTAGTGTTTTCATATTGTAAGTTTTTGGTGGATTTTTTTTCATTAAAGCCTTTCGATCATAAAATTCGTTGTATATGGCTATGAGACATTTTTCTTTTTTTTCTTTGTTCTTTTCCATTTCAAGACGTTGAGATTTATTCGATTTGGCCAACTCTTTTTTAATTTTTGGCCACTCCTTATCCACCTTTTTCTTATCGAGAGCGTCGCGTTCTTCTTTGGAGAGAGGCTTGCGCGAGAAAAGTCCACGGAATTTGCCAGTATCTATTGTGCTGGGCTCGGCTGCACGCCGATCTGGCGCTCCATTCGATTGTGTTGACGTGTTGGCTGGCGAAATCAGTCTATGGATAGCATTAGAAAAGTTTTGCGAGATCTGAGGTTTCATACTTGTTTCCTTACCTGTTTTTCGTGATGCGATGAAAGCCGGATTGCTAATCGTGCCGGTAGAAATGGGAAAGTAGAAGTAGCGTAACGGCCGCTAGACTGGCTGTTTCGGCCATATCCGACGTATTGGCGAGCGAAGCGAAGCGCGGCGTGTCGAGAGGCGGCCATCAACACGTCGCTGTGGAGCCATGTGGGCCGGCATGCTGCCCGGTGCTTGTGGCTGTGCGGCTCGATTCTGCCGCTTCGGGAAGGACTCACATGTGGCAAGTTCTTCTGGTCATTTTGTCACGGGGGCCCTATCCGATTTGCGTAGACCTGTTGGTGGAGCAAGATTTTTAGGCTCGACAGGTAGCCACTGTCCTGTCTCCTTCGCTGTTTTCAAGCCTTTGGACATCAGGGCCTTTTCGCGCAAAGATGTCGATTCCTTTTGTTTAGGGCTGAGTAAAACTCTTTGCGAGGGTCTTCTATCCGATTTCGGCGGACGGGGCGGTGCTGTCGGAGTGGTTGGCTTCGATGAAATGTTGCCTTCGGTAGGGCGGAAAGCCGGGATGGACGGTCTTTTTGTTGACTTCGGTGGGCGGAACGGTATGGTCGTGTCATTTACCGCGACCGCGCCAGTTTGTACCGAGTTTTTTGGCCCAATTCCGGCAAGGTTGTCAGCGGGGGCAGGGTGTGGCGGAACTTGAGTAAACGGCTTAATGGGCTCGCTTTCCGGTGTAATCAGTTCGTTCTCCGGCATAGTCAACTGGGTTGTAGCAGCCTGACTAAGCTTGCTTTGCGACGCGCCGCACGGGTGAAAGACCTTTTTCAGTAGCTTGGCTGCATGCCGGAATGTCCGTGACGTTTTCCAGTCGATGGGGGCCCGCTTTTCCGTTAACGGTTGCGTCGATATCGACTTGTTCTTGCGGGAAGGCAATAAGTCGAATTTGCCTTGTCGAAACCGCTCGTGTCCCGCGACGGTGTTGCCGGACGTCGTCACATTGCCCCGGGGTGCCGGATCGGATTGGCGTGCTTGGCGAAATGGGTTGAACTTGATGTTCATGATGGTGGTTAGGAATAGAAGTGGTTTACATACGCCGCCATCAGTTTCTGTGTAAATATCGGATCCATACAAACGGTTCGAGACTTCGTGATGCAGTAAATGCCGGATTACCGATCGTGCGGAAAATGGGACGGAACGAATAACAGATTCGTCCACACTGATGGTCGTCGATGCTAGAGAAAGTAGGAGTAGCGTAACGGCCGCTAGACTGCCCGTTTCGGTCATATCCGAGATATTGGCGGGCGAGGCGAAACGCGGCGCATCCAGAGACGGGAACGTGCCAGGAATCTTGCGTGCCGAGGTCGGTTAAAAGATCTCAACGCATGGCGTGCGTGAATCGACTCGGCATCCCTGTTTCGCATCCGCGCCAGCAGTTGAACAATCAGTTCATCGGGGAACAACTCCGGGGCCTTCAGGTTCTTGCTCTTTTTAGTCACTGTTGCTTTGATTATAGGGCGGTTATTTATTCTCCTGATCGTCTCATGCCCTCGGCACACTAAAATTCTCAGGCTTCGGCACGTCGCTCGATGTTTGCCGCTATGCGCAGGATCCCGGTTTCTGCTGCAGCAAGGCCCTATATGGAGCAGGTTTTCCTGGGTCATTCCATCACGGGGCCTTTATTCGATTTGCTCAGCCCTATGGGCGGAGTGAGATCCCCAGGCTCGACAGGTAGCCAGCGCCCCGACTTTTTCGCTGTTTTCTCCTCTTCGGAGATTAGAGTCTTTGTGCTTAACTCAGTCTTCATTGTTTTAATTTCAACTTCAACTTTTTCGAATTTGACTTTTTTGACATTGACTTGGCCTATTTTTACCTTCGCCAACGCCTCTTTTGACGAAGTACCCCTGCTTCGGGGCGCCGAGCCAGCCTTATGGCCGTTCAGATGCGCAAGCGAGTCCGTTCGCTTGGGTGGCTTGATGCGTGGAGGAGCACTCTTTGTCGTGCCGGGTGGTGTAGAAGCTTTTGTGCCAGCGCCGACGTGATGGTTAGCGGGGACGAGGCGTGGCGGAACTTGAGGAAACTGCTTAATAAGCTCGCTCTCCGACAAAAGCTTGCTTTCCGTTGAGCCGCATGGGCGGAAGAACTGTTTCAGTCGTTTGACCACATTCTGGGCTGTCCGTGACGTTTTTGAGTCGGTGGAGGTCCGCTTTTCCGCTGGCGGTTGCGTCGATATCGTCTTTTTGTTGCGCGAAAGCAAGCCGTCGAATTTGCTTTGCCAAGATCGCTCGCGTCCTGCGGCGATATGGCTGGTTGTCATCACATTGCCCCGGGGTGTCGAAACGGATTGGCTGGCTTGGCGGAATAGGTTGATCTTAATGTTCATGATGGGCGGAAGGATAGGAGGTGGGTCCACATTACGCCGCCATCAGTTTCTGTCTGCCTGTCGGATCCGCATAAACGGTTCGGGAAACGAATGGCCGCGTGCTGTTGGAGGGCGGGGCATACGTTTTATGTGTCACTGTTTTTTCGGTGTAGCCGACCAATCGAATGGGCATTCGACGGGGAATCCGTGGACTGTCAATAATGGTCGCCAGCGGTTTAGGGCAACGCGACAGGCGACGTCAATAAGGAAATACCCGCAATTATCGATGAGTTAAGTTCTGGCGTTCTTAACGTACCTTCTCGCGCTGCTTGTCACCCTGGCTGGCACAAGCCGGGAACCTCGGCGAGCCGCCATGGCTGCGATGCGCGTGATGGGCGCCGCCTTCCTCGAACGAATCTTTCAGTGTTATGGATTCAGGTAATTAATACCGATCCGAGCGGCGGTACCGCGAATACCCGTAATTAATTCTCCTAGAACCACCCCTACGGCGGCTTGTTATGTGTAAAATTCGGACGCTGAAATCAATTCGTAAGGGTTGTAACAGGAATGAGCGTGGGAGTTTTTCTGGCATCGACCATTGGCCACCTGAACGCAGTGTTGTGGAACTACATGCTGATCGCGCTGTTGTTGGGTGCGGGAGCGTGGTTCACATGGCGCTTTGCTGGCATCCAACTTCGCGCGTTGCCGCTGAGTGTGCAGACGTTGTTTTGCGACGATGGTGAGGGCAAGCGCAAGGGCGATGGCATTTCCTCGTTCCAAGCCTTCGCTACGGGGCTTGCTAGCCGGGTCGGCACGGGCAATATCGTGGGTGTCGCCGTTGCGTTGAGCGCCGGCGGCCCCGGTGCGATCTTCTGGATGTGGCTGACCGCGCTGCTCGGCATGGCGCTCGCGTTCGTCGAAGCCACGCTCGCGCAGATATTCAAGGTGTCCCATCACGACAATACCTTCCGTGGCGGTCCGGCCTACTATATCTGGGTCGGATTGCGTTCCAGGCGGCTCGGGATGGTGTTTGCCGCATCGTTGATTCTTGCGTTCGGCCTCGTGTTCAACGCGGTGCAAGCCAATTCGGTCGCGGACGCGCTGCATGCGTCGTTTGGTACGAACCGTATCGTCACGGGGGGCTTACTGATCGTGTTGATCGCGCCGGTGATCTTTGGCGGGATTCGCCGCATTGCACGGATCGCACAGTTCCTCGTGCCGGTGATGGCCTTCGGCTACCTTGCGCTGGCTGGCTACGTGCTGTTGGCGCACTTGAGTTCGTTCCCGGCGATGATCGCGTTGATCGTGCGCAGTGCGTTCGGTCTCGAGCAGGCGGCCGGCGGTGTCGCAGGCTACGCCATCAGCCAGATCGTCTCGGTCGGTATCAAGCGTGGGTTGTTCTCGAACGAGGCGGGCATGGGTAGCGCGCCGAATGCGGCAGCGACCGCGACCACGCGCCATCCTGTCACGCAGGGCTTGATCCAGATGCTCGGCGTGTTCGTCGACACAATCCTGATCTGCAGCGCGACGGCGTTGATCATTCTGCTGTCCGGCGAGTACCAGCCTGGCGCGCCGGTTGAGGGCGCGGTGCTCACGCAGCGCGCGATGTCCAGTCATGTGGGCGATTGGGGCGCGACGTTCCTGACGTGTGCCATCTTCATGCTCGCGCTCTCGTCGATCATGGGGAACTACGCATGTGCCGAGGGCAATGTCACGTTCATCACGCAGCGCAAGGATGTGCTGGTCGGGTTTCGATTCGCGGTGCTCGGCATGGTGATGTTTGGCTGCGTCGGCAAGCTGCCGCTGATTTGGTCGATGGCCGACTTGAGCATGGGGCTGATGGCCACAATCAATTTGTTGGCGGTTCTCGCGCTCGGCAAGTATGCACGCGCCGCTTGGCTCGACTATTGTGCTCAGCGTAACGCCGGCATCGCGCAACCCGTGTTCAATCGGCATACGATCACCGGCTTGGATGCGATATTGCCGCAGGGCGCATGGAGTGGCGATGCATATCGCCATTCCACCACCCGACAGGGCGTTGGCGCGCAATCGGTTCCGGCAAAAGGCGTGCGGTCGGTGCCGGCTTGGGCAACCGACTCCAAGTAACTGGTGATCATGTTATCGGCGCTGCGCGGCTGCGGCGTCGCATGGCTGGAAGCCGCAGCCGTGGCGGCTGTGCGGCGTGCGGTTGGCGGCAAGGCTGCTCCAGGCGTTGCGCATGCAGGGTTGAACGAAACCCGAACTTTACACAGTGCAATACGGCTGGTTTTGGCGAACAGTACGTCTTCCAGGCTTTCGTTGTTGCTGCCGCGTTTGTCGCGTTGTGTTCAACGGGTTTTATTGCCGTGCGCATGCGCCGGCCCGACCGCTGTGACGGGCAAACATCTATTGGTCGGCACGCTGCAACCGCTAGTGATCCTACTGCCTAAACTCACTGCACACGACGCCGCTGCGTGCCCCATGCGGTCGCCGGCGCGACCGGCACGGCGCGCAGTGGAGCGTGGTGACCGCGGCGACCTTCGCGGGATTGTCGATCACGGTGGGGACGCTGTACCAGAAACTTCATTGTCGAACGTGCACTTGACCAGCGCCACCGCGTGACAGAGCGCTGGCGTCGCGCTGATCGCCGCTGGTTTCGCGCTGGTGCTTAGCGAGCACCGCTTTGTCGTCGCGCCGCAACTGTGGGCGTTGCTGACATAGGGCATCGTGATGCTGTCGGGTGTCGCGACGACCTTGTTGGTTTGACGGTGCGACGCGGTGACGCATCATGGGCGACGACTCTGCTGCTCCTGATGCTACCGCTGGCCGCATTAGAAAGTTATCTGGCGTTTGGCGAAATGTTGCTGCCGGTGCAATAGATCGGATTCGCCGTCGCGTTGGCGGGCGTGTTGCTTGCTTGCACACGAGCGTCCGCCCGCTGAACCGGTCGCCGATCGTGCACGCGGATGTTTTGTTATATGTTTGAGTGCACGCGAGTTGCCGCATCCGGGAGCGGCGGCACTCGGATGGTTGGAGCTAAACGTGACGACGACTGTACTCCTTGTCGACGACGACCCGGAAACGCTTGCTGCCTGGGCCATTTGCTGCACGCAGCAGGGCTACAGGGTGCAGAGCGCTACTGACGGCGGGCACGCGCTGGCACTGCTCGATGCGACACAAATCGATATTGTCGTGGCCGACTGGCGCATGCCCAGGATGTCAGGCAGCGCATTGTGTCAGGCGATACGTAATAATCCCGCGCTTGCCGACACGTTGTTCATTCTTGTGTCGGGCGAATCTAGTCCGCCCGCGTTCGTCCGCTACGACGCGTTCCTGCGCAAACCGCTGGATTATCCTGAACTGTTTGCGACGATGCGCCGGTTGCTCGACGCGCGCGCCGAGGAGCGCGCCGCGACGCGTAGGCTGCCAAGCGTCTGATGCCTTCGCGGCGGGGCGCGACGGCATGGCGCTGGCCACTGGCCGCTATGTGTGTCTGGCCATCGTCAGTTGGTGTGTGCAAGTGATCATTGAGGCCTCGGCCATAGCCGGTTGCGCAACGCGCTGGCCATCGATCCGTCCTCGCCAATAAGGCTCGACGGCACCTCGATGCATCACCCGTCGCTGATCGAGATCGGCCGGAGGTATAGAGCACGCATTGCGTTGTTCATGTACGCGGCCAAGTCGCTGTATCGCGACAAGTCGCATTTTGACAGTTAGAACGTGCTTCAGGCCGGCGGGACATCGCCGTATCAGGTCCGGGACGGCTGATTGAACCCGTTGGTCGCCCGCTCTGCTCGGCATGGGTGCCGCGCGTGGCGAGGCGATTGCGCTTGCTCCGATCATTCAGCTGGTGTTGCGCGGTGCTGCTGACATGACCTCATATGCGCTATCGTCGTTGCCGCAGACCCCGGACGACTTGCTGCTCCGTGTCACTCAACTGTATAACGGCGATCCGCAACTGCACCGCCTATGGCGTGTGACGATGCAGGCGCGCGTACTGGCGATGGATCATCAACTTGAACGATGGAACCGCGACGGCAGCAGCGGAAACCTTCGCGCTGGACCCGTAGTGCATCAAGCGGACGCTGTTTGCAAAAGGCAGCGTGCTGCGGCCAGCCGGATGCCGCATTTGGACAGGCTAATATATGGCTGATTTGCAAAGAGCCGAATCTACAGTAGCGGAATCCGCGACTGGCTGGGTTGGCGAGCGGCTCAATCTGCGGGGGGCTGGAAACGGCTGCATCCGCAGGCAGATGAGCTTGCGGGCAAAGGGATCTCCGCATGACTGAGCCAGCGGAGCTTGCAAATGATGCAATTTACAAATAGTTGAATCTGCAAATAGTTGCAAATAGTTGGGTCTGAAAATAGTGGATCTGCGAATAGCTAAAGCTGCGAAGGATTGAATCGGGGCGACTTCAATGGCAAACAATGAGTTCATTTGTGTGGACCGCTTCCATGTGATCACCGGGGGACCAGGGTCAGGCAAGAGCACGCTGCTCGACGCACTGCAGGCGGCTGGCTATGCACGTTCGGCCGAGGCAGGCAGGGGGGTGATCCAGGACCAGGTACGGATCGGCGGTCCAGCGCTGCCGTGGCATGATCCCGCGCTATTTGCGCAATTGATGCTGTGCTGGGAAATGCGCTCGTATCATTTGGCTCGCGAGTGTGGCATGCCGGTCCTGTTCGATCGAGGCGTGCCCGACGTCGTCGGCTATCTTCGTCTCTGCGGCTTGCCAGTACCGCCACACGTGTTACGCGCCGCGCAATCGTTTCGCTACAACCGTCGGGTATTCATTGCGCCTCCTTGGCGCGAAATATTTGTGCAGGATGCCGAGAGAAAGCAGGATTTCGACGAAGCACGGCGCACGTACGACGTGATGGTGTCGACATATGAGGCGCTGGACTACCGGTTGGTCGAGCTGCCTTGCGAGCCGGTGAGTGAGCGGGCCCAGTTTGTCATCGAGCGGATCGCGTGTGGCGGCGGTCGTGTGGGCTGTCGGTCGTAGTGAATCGCTGACCCGTGCGCCGGTCGTCACGACCGCCGACTCACGCACCCGGATACGCCGCGTCATGGGGCGGGGCGCTTATGATCGCCAAACGCTGAATGCCATCCTTGATGGCGCGTACGTGCGTCACCCTGCGTTCGCCGACGAGCGCCACGCGTACGGCATCCCAATGGCGTGCTGGCGGGATGGCGACTATTTATATGTACATGGCGCGCACGCCAAGCTCCTGTTTCGGTACGGCGCTAAAGCGCGGGCGGCAGCGGTATGTGGTCGGCATGCCAGGGCTGGCCGGGCGGCACGTAGCCGGCCATGCTCGGCAGTGCCCCACCACGTGCGGGCTCCGCGGCCTTGGCGATACGGGTGGGCGGTTGCTTCGCTGTATGCTTGTGGCTCGTCGCCGGCTTGTGCGACAACTTGCAGGGATGGACGAGCCGGGCTTCCAGCGGGTTCCAGACTTTAACGTAGCGTGAGTCGGCATACGTCGCCGAAGCCGGTATGATCAGCACGAGTAACAACAGGATCGCTTGCAATCAACCTCCTCCCTCGGACGTATCGCCGGCAACGCGCCGTACGCCATTCCAATGCAGTGTAGTACTGTGTGATACTGTACATATATACAATCCTAGACACAAACCGGTACGTCGCGTTGGTGCGACCGGCAGCGTTTGCACGCGGTGCGATCGTCGGCGGCAATTGCCGTTCTGTCAACGGCTTGCGCTGCGTATGCCCAGCTTATCCACAGCCTTCCCAACATATTCTGGGGATAACACGACACCGCGGCAAACTACCGATTCGCACGGCCTAGCCAATCGAGCAGTGCCTCGTGGCAGGCTGGTGGATCCTGCATGTGTGGCGTGTGACCGAGATGCTCAAATTGGATCAGCGTCGCGCGCGACATCGCGTCGCGGTTGGCACGCGCAAGTTCGGATACCGTTCAAGCCGCGCTGCCGAATAGTTGAAGCCTTCGAGTTCGGCGCCATGGCTAGACCATCACCCGTGGCCATCTCCGCGCAAGCCAGCGCGGCCATCGCGATGCACGCCAGGTAGAGCAATGGCACGAGCGTCGCCGCGCGCACTTTCATAGGGCAATGCCAGGCAGCGTGGTCCGACTGCGGGTGTATGTGTATTGGTGGAGCGGTGTCCTTTTGATCGACTCACTGTATCGGCACCGAAACACCGGCGTGCGGTCCGATGGCACCGACACTGGCACTGGCACTGGCACTGGCACTGGCACTGGCACTGGCACTGGCACTGGCACTGGCACTGGCACCGGCTGCCGCCGCGCCTGCACGGGCTACGGCATTGCGGCCGTTGCGTATTGGACTTGCGGTGGCCGGGGCGCCGGCGTCGTGACCAGATCATAGATGTCGAACACGAACCACGTGATCAGCGGCACGCGTTGCGCGCCTGACACGCATACCACCTCATCCGAGTGCGGGAAGTCGTGCTCCGGCGAGGGCGAGAACAGAGCAAGCAACGAATCGTCATGGCGGCAGCGCAGCCCGAGGTCGGACAGCGCCTCTGCTTCGATGTCGTGAAGGCGCCGCCATGTCAGCGGCTCGCCGCGGACCCGATATCGGCCGGCGATCGCATGCACGATTCGCCGCAGATCGGCGGCGGCGCGATCGAACGCCCGCTCCGAGAAAAATGCATCGTCCATCTTTATCTCCTTGCGTGCGTATACTGTATATTTATACAGTTATTGGCGCAAGTGACGTTTCTCGGAGGTGCCGCAATGCCCGGCAAACCCATGCGCCGCTCGATGCCGCAGGTGGCAGCATTCGTGGATGCGCTACGGGCGGCGTTCGGCGACGTGGAAATCGATTCAATGATTGCGAGCGGCTTGGCCGGCGAGCCCGTGTTCTATGCGCAGGAGGGGAGCGAGTCGATCGGCACGCCTGTGCCATGCAGCAGTGAAGGGTGGCGTGGCGCCGGCCTGGCCGCGCGCCACTATTGTCCCGATTGCAGCGGCGATTGCGTCGGTACCGCACGCCGCTGCATCAAGCCGTAGCAGCCCCGTTTCCTGTTGGCGTGACAGGCACTTAGCATGCGTATCCAATGGTTTTCCACATCGTTGCAAACAAAATCTGTGAATAAGCCGGCGTATGCTTGAACGTTGGTGGCTGCGACACCCGTCGGATGCCGAGTGGTGTCATTTAATTCAATGAGCGTTCGTCGTGAAAACGATCTTCGCTTGCCGGCCTTGGCTCGCGTGTCTGTGGCTCGTCGCGTTGTTTTTGCCGCTGTGCCACTTGCGCTTGTGCATGTCCAGCCCAATCGGTCGTCGAGCCGACGGCTCACGAGCGCATCTCGATCGCGCTCGATGCAATGGCGCCTGGTGTTCATGCCGTGAACTGGCGGCTGTCGCTTTGGACGGGTACCGCACGCATGGCTGCTATTCATTCGCTGTCAGATAGCACTATCCATCCACCGTGAAGTAGCATGTGCCGCTTGGGTCGGTGATCATCGAGCCGACCAATGTGGCGCGACAGCGGTGCCGGCCGGCACAAGCTGCTCAAGGTCAGCCGCTCGTTGCCCGTTATTGCGCGGTGGGGAACAAATGCCGCGGGCTCAAGCACTTGCGCCGCTTGTCCCGAGGATATTCACAGGGACGTTCACAAAATCTGTGGAGAACTGCGTGCACTCGTGTCCGCACATCACGTCCGAGCGTGATGTCGTCGGCACCGTGTGGTCAGCGCCGAAGTGCATGTTGAAATAGCCTTTCTGCGGCAGGCTACTCTCGCGCCATGTCCAACTCCAGACCGTTTCCTGCGTCATTGGATAGACGGCGACGTCACTGGGCTTGCCAAGCAGTATAGCGGCGAAGATCAGGTCGGAGCGTCGACAAGCGCAATCGCCGTCGTATCTGCTCATTTCGGCATTTGTTTTCTGCAAATCCGTAATTAATGTTGAAGTTAAATCTATTACGTGGATTTGTAGTCGGCATCGGTCAGATGGCGCTCAACGTCTTCGATGCTGAGAAGATCATTCCAGGTCCTTATCCGACATTTTCTTACCCTATAGCGCAGTCACTGTAAGCAAATCGTCAGTAAGTCGTTAGAGTGCCGTGGGTCATCCGTCGACGGCTTATAGAGGGACAGCGTGAAAGAGCCAGCTTGCTGCTTGTGCAAGCAGGAAAAGTCGTTTTGGATAGTCTTAGAATTATTAACTTGTTAGTTTAATAATAAATTAACATTATTTTGAAGATATGAAATTAAAATTCACTCCCGGTCAATGCGCAGAACGTACCCGTCTATTTTCATCGAACCGCGTGCTGCGCGCGATTATGTCGTGCGCGGTCGTCTATTTCGCAGTAGATAGTACGGACGTAAATGCTACAGAAGAAGGGAAAAACAAGTTGCACGTATCGGGTTCTTCCAACTCTGGGCCGACGGCAGGACTAAGTAAAAAGGCGCAGAAGAAGCAGCGGAAAAAAGGGCAGGAAGTGCGGCAGTTAGATCCATATGTGCAGGAAGCGCTGCGGGCATCTGAACAGTTGAATCAGATCGCTTTAAAGATGCAGTTAGAACAAAGGCGGGAAGGAGGCCAACAGGAGGAGGCGTCGAATCGCGTCGAAGAGAGATCGGAGCAGCATCAAGAGATCCGGAGTTTCGTCAAAGAGAAAGCGGAGCAGCATCAAGAAATCCGAAGTTTCGTCAAAGAGAAAGCGGAGCAGCATCAAGAAATCCGAAGTTTCGTCAAAGAGAAAGCGGAGCAGCATCAAGAAATCCGGAGTTTCGTCGAAGAGAAAGCGGAGCAGCATCAAGAAATCCGGAGTTTCGTCGAAGAGGAAGTGGGGCAACATCAAGAGATCCGTGGTCTCGTCCAAGAGGAAGCGGGGCAGCTGCAAGAGATCCAGAGTCTTGTCCAAGAGGAAGCAGGGCAACTGCAAGAGATCCGTGGTTTTGTCGAAGAGGAAGCAGGGCAACTGCAAGAGATCCGTGGTTTCGTCGAAGAGGAAGCAGGGCAGCATCAAGAGATCCGTGGTCTCGTCGAAGAGGAAGCAGGGCAGCATCAAGAGATCCGTGGTCTCGTCGAAGAGGAAGCGGGGCAGCTGCAAGAGATCCAGAGTCTTGTCGAAGAGGAGGCGGGGCAGCACCAAGAGATCCAAAGCCTCGTCGAAGAGGAAGCGGGGCAGTTGCAAGAGATCCAGAGTCTTGTCGAAGAGGAGGCGGGGCAGCAGGAAGAAATCCAGAGTGACGTAGAAGAGGAACCGGCGCAGCAAGAGAGCATGGCCGTCGACTCGAAGCCGCGCGAGGCCGCAGCATTGATCGACGGCAAGCCTTCGCCCGACGATCGTCTGCGTGACATGATCGCTTCGTACTCTCTACTGGAGGGCAACGTGCTGTACAGTGCCGATCACATGTCGGAAGACGGTACCATTGTGGTGGGTGAAGGCTTCATCAACGGACGTGCACAGTCATTTATTGCGCGTGATGATGAGGGCAAGACTGGGATTATGGGCTTGCTCGACCTAAACGACTCGCTAAACAACGCGACCTTGTACAGTTCCGTGTTGCAATCTGCGGTACAAACGTTTGTTCAGGATAGCATGCGTTGCAGCAACTTCGACCAATACGGCGTGTGCGTTTCGGCTGGCGCGCTATACAGCCACAATGCGGGCAAAGTGAACGGTGCAAACTGGCAGGGCGAATTCAATGCGGCATACCGAATCAACGACGACTGGATTGCTGGCTTGGGCTACCAGGCGCCGAGCTATCGCTTTGACGTAAGCAACGACACAATGCGTAACCGTGCCAGCTTGTTCGGGTTATTCGCCGAGTACGGAACCCGTACTCGCCCGGGCGTGTTTGCCCGCGTCGCGTTGGGTTACCAGCAAGGCGACTTGTCCATCGACCGGTCTTATCTGACTGCCTCCGGCGTGGACCGGTCCAAAGGCGACACAACGGTTGCACAGCGCGCAGTATCGACGCAGGGTGGCTACGTGTTCACCGTACGGAACGCCAGCATCATGCCTTATCTGGGCATTGACTATTTGCGCACAAAGCTCGGTGACTACACTGAGACGTCTGGCCAGTTCCCAGTTCGTTTCAGTGCTCGTACCGACGGGAACGTATACGGCACAGTGGGTCTGAGCAGCCACTTGCGCTTCACAGATCAAACGGTCATTTCGGCGGGCGTCAAGCATGTCCAACGATTGAGCAGGAGCAATGATCCGGTGTCGGCCAGTGTGCCATCATTCGATCCGTTCGTGGTCGGCGCGGAGTCGACACGCCAATGGAGCGAGATTAGTGTCGGTGGCCGATTCGCGACGCCAGTGAAAGCATCAAGCTTGGATATCGGATACCGCCGCCGCTTTGCAAGTGGTGCGGCTGTCGCGCAGGACATGGGGTCGGTGTTCTTCACGATGGGCTTCTGATCTTTACTGCGCGGACTGCTGTGGACGGCGCGTGGCGTTGGCGCGCATGAATGCACAGCGTACCTCGGCGCGCACGGCATTGATTACTTTGCTGTGCGCGCCTACTTGCTCCAGCAGATGACGGCCCGGGCGACACCCGAAGCCAGTGAGCGGCCGGGATATCAGGCTCCTGCACAACGATCGTACCTTCGGTAGATGCACCGATGCGTACGACACCCCGTGCCGCGGAGCGCTGTTCCGTCGTGCACGCCGCGGCGGCGAACGAGACTGTCGACGTCTGCGTTTCGCGCAGGAACCACTTGCCGTGCGCGAGCTTGATTGCATTTTCAAATGTGCGTGGGCATGGCTGTTGAATAGCATCATCGTTACGATGATGCTCGCGCTTGTAGCTCGTTTGCACGAAGGTCATTTCCGAGCCGGTTTTCGGGTCGTCAATGCACGTCGAGACGAACAATGAGGGAAATTTGTTGTCGCCACAGCGCTTGAGCGGCTCCAAAGGCTTGTCAATCTTCAGTATCCCTTGACAATCGGTGCGGCCCGATACTAGTTCGTCCCTATTGTAGTCGCTGACCCGTGCGTGGGCGTTCGCGACCGGCTGGACATCTGATCCTGCTACAGGGACGTGATGCACAATGGGCGTGGTTCCACCATCTGTCCGGCAGCGAGCCATCCCAGGCGAATGCTTACTTGCGGTTTGTCACAACCGTGTGATTTTATACGAGCGCGCAATGATGGTGACCCGCCCATAGGTGCCTCATCAGGCAGTCGGGAGGGCACAGCGGCGCGAATCCGGCGTGCCGGTCCACCGGGCCGGGGCCACGTCGCAGGTCTGCCTAGGGCTTGTGCCGCATGGTGGCGCGAGTGCGGCACAGGCGTGGCTCAGGCGTGCGGCGACTGGCCGGATATCGGCTGGCGCCGGAGAGCATCGCCAGACCGGTGGAGCACCATGCGCTCGTAGAGCCGGGACACGGTTGTGCTGCCCGTCTTGACGAACAGAAACGGAAATAAACCATGCACGAGCGCAGCAAACGCAGCCAGCAGCATCGGGCCGCCAAACGAGAATGACGCTCTCATGTGTTGCAAATAACTTTCGCCGACAGAAGCCGGGTGCCGCGTAAACGCGACGAACAGGATTTTCATGGGCAGCGCTCGAGTCGATAGGTTTGATTCAACAGGCCGACGCGCCTCAAGCCGGCGGCCGTGTGCGTGACAAAGGCGATCTTATAATAGAGGGCGCGAAAAAGGGTTGCAAATTTTTGCGCGATGATAGATAAAACTAGAAAAATTTTCTAAAATTAATTCGTCCATGGACAAGATAGATGCCAAAATATTGGCGTTGTTGCAGCACGACGCATCCCTCGGATTGAACGATATTGCTAAGGCGGTAAATCTGTCGCCGACGCCTTGCTGGCGCCGCATACAGAAACTGCGCGAGGATGGCGTGATCCAGCGGCAAGTCGTGTTGTGCGATCCGACTAAACTTAATCTCGGATTGACCGCATTCGTGACAATCCGTGCGAGCCAGCACAACGACGGATGGACGAGCCGTTTCTTGAAGGGGGTGACGGCGATCCCGGAAATCGTGGAAATTTACCGGATGACCGGCGACGTCGATTACTTGCTGAAAGTGGTGGTGCCCGACATCGCCGGCTATGACAACGTATACAAGCGGCTGATCAAGGTCGCCGAGCTGCTTGATGTGAGCGCGAGCTTCGCGATGGAGATGGTCAAACATACGACCGCTTTCCCGCTGGATCATGTCACTGACCGCAGCACACGGGCCACGTCTCGGCGATTATGAGCCGCCGCGCTGAGCGTGGTACTGGTACTGGTACTGGTACTGGTACTGGGACTGGGACTGGGACTGGGACTGGGACTGGGACTGGACGTCGGCGTAAGCGCAAAACAAGGCGCGGAACGTAAGCGTAGCGCGTCAACATGGGCGCCAGACGGGCACGCCTTGCGGCGGCCCAGGTGACGGAACAGGTGGAACTCGGCTACGCTTGCGTTCTGCATGCTTACGACCCGGAGTGAGAGCCGCGATGACCTATGACCTAAATAACCCTTTCGCACGCATCCTGCGCGGCGAGTTGCCGTGCGTCAAAATTGCGGAGACCGGCGACGTACTGGCTTTTATGGACCTGATGCCGCAGGCCAACGGCCACGTATGGGTAGTGCCGAAAGAAGCGGCAGCCGAGCCGGGCAAGCTTGAGGCGATCGCTCAGCAGATTTGTGCTCAGCTTGAATCAATCGGCTGACCCAAGGAGCGTGCGATGTTTGAGCTTTCGACATTGGGCACTTTTGTCGTGGTCGTGCTCGGCCTGTTTCTGATGCCAGGGCCGGCCGTGCTGCTGGTGCTCACGCGCACGGCGCAGGGCGGGCGCAAGACCGGCGTGCTGACCGGGCTGGGTTTGGCAGCCGGCGATTTCATTCACACGGTGTTTGCCGCTGTGGGCCTGTCGGCATTGCTGATGACGTCGGCGCTGGCGTTCAACATCGTCAAGCTGGTCGGCGCCGCCTATCTGCTGTACCTGGGCGTGTGTGCGCTGCGCAAAAAAAACGTCGACAGGCAGGCGCTGGCGCCTGCGGCAGCCGAGATCTCGCCGCTGAAGGCGTTCCTTCAGGCCGTGCCGGCCGAAGTGCTGAATCCGAAGACTGCGCTGTTTTTTCTTGCCTTCCTGCCACAGTTTGTACAGCCGGCGCGCGGCGCGACGTTCGTCCAGTTTACTGTGCTGGGACTGATTTTTGTCGCGATGAGCTTGGTGTATACGACGTTGCTCGTCGTCGCGATGCGGCCATTGGCGCGCCTTGTCGCAAAGCTGCATTGGCTGCGTCGCTGGCAACAGAAGATCATCGGCGTGATCTTCATCTCGCTGGGACTGAAGGTCGCGATGCAGTAGCGATAGGGCATTGGGCCGCGCACCAATGCGATAATGTCGTCTTGCCGCTAGTTCCCTGGAGACGATTTTGACTCGCATCGACAATCCGTCACACGATCAGGAGGTGGGCGTGGCCGACGCCACGCAGGACACGACCCGCGTCGATGACGTACGCATCGGCGCCGTGCGGCCGTTGATCCCGCCGGCGTTGTTGCTGGACGAGTTGCCGGCGCCGGCGTCGGTGCAGCAACTCGTCCAGCACAGCCGCGTGCGCATTGCCGATGTGCTTAATGGCCGGGACGACCGGTTGATTCTGGTGGTCGGCCCATGCTCAATTCACGACCACGATCAAGCACTCGACTATGCGCGCCGGCTCAAAGGCGCCGCTGACCGGCTGCACGAGGATTTGTTGATCGTGATGCGGGTGTACTTCGAAAAGCCGCGTACCACGGTTGGCTGGAAGGGCTATATCAACGATCCGCGGCTGGACGGCAGCTTTCGGATCAATGAGGGGCTGCGCCGCGCGCGCGAGTTACTGTTGCAAATCAACGGTCTTGGGCTTCCGACCGCCACTGAATTCCTGGATTTGCTCAGCCCGCAGTACATCGCGGACCTGGTGGCGTGGGGCGCAATCGGGGCGCGCACTACCGAGAGCCAGAGTCACCGCCAACTGGCGTCAGGCTTAAGCTGCCCGATTGGATTCAAGAATGGTACCGACGGCGGCGTGCAGGTCGCCGCGGACGCGATTGTGGCCGTCCGCGCCAGCCACGCATTCATGGGCATGACGAAGATGGGCATGGCGGCTATCTTCGAGACGCGCGGCAACCGTGACGCGCATGTGATCCTGCGCGGCGGCAAGAATGGGCCGAACTACGATGCCGCCGCCATTGAGGAAAGCTGCGCGGTGCTCAGGGCGGCGGGGCTGCGTGAGCATGTGATGGTCGATTGCTCACATGCAAATTCCGGCAAGTCACATCTGCGCCAGGCCGACGTCGCGCGGGACTTGGCCGCGCAGCTGTCGCGCGGCGAGCGTCGCCTCAGCGGTGTGATGATCGAGAGCCACCTCGACGAAGGGCGTCAGGACTTGAGGCCCGGCGTGCCGCTGCGATGGGGCGTGTCGATCACCGACGCGTGTCTAGGCTGGGCGCAGACCGAGCCGCTGCTGGAGATGCTGGCTGGCGCGGTGCGGGCCCGCCGCGCCGCCGCGGCGTAGCGGTAAGTACTGAAGTCGTCGATGCGTTCGTTGCTTACGAGGGCTGGGCGGCTAAGCCGCGAGCGCGGACCGGGCCGGGATGAAGTTCGCGGCTCGATTCGCCGGCGGCTCGCGCTGCTCGACGTCGTACGCATCGAGCAATCTTAGTCGCGCGTGATCCGTTCCGGTATGTACGTGACCCGCTCAAGTATCAATGCGCGCAGCAGTGGCAGCCAGGTCGGTGTGCGCGCATCGACGAAACGGCGTGACGGATACAGCTCATAGATGTTCGTATGCAGCAGCGTATACACGGGCAGAGCGCGCGTCAGCGTGCCGTTGCGTAGGCCGCGGGACGTAATGTGACGAAGGAGCGTCGGTCCTGCCGCACGCCGCACGCCGCACGCCGCACGCCGCACGCCGCATGTCGCACGCCGCATGTCGCATGTCGCATGTCGCATGTCGCATGTCGCATGTCGCATGTCGCATGTCGCCGCGGGCGGTCGCACAGACCAATCGCCGCCTAGATCGAGCGTGGCCGCAGCAAGTCCCCGTCAATCAGGGTCCCGTCAGATTGTTGGAGCAGAAACGCTATGTATGAAGAACGCATTCGGTGCGCGAGCCTGCGTAACCGCCTCATTTCCGCACGCGACGCGGCGGCCCTGGTTCACGATGGAATGCGCGTGGGCACCAGCGGCTTCACGCGAGCCGGCGATCCCAAGGCGGTGTTGCTCGCGCTGGCCGAGCGCGCTCGCACCGAGCCGACGAGGCCTCGCATTACATTGATGACGGGTGCCTCGCTTGGTCACGACAACGACAAGGCACTGAGCGAGGCCGGCATGCTGGCGCGCCGCCTGCCGTTCCAGGCCGACCCGACGTTGCGGCGCGAGATTAATTCAGGACGCACATTGTTTGTCGACCAGCATCTGTCCGAGACGGTCGAGATGCTGCGAGCCAATCTGCTCGGCCAACTGGACGTGGCCATTATCGAGGCCACCGGCATTACCGAGTCCGGGGGCATCGTACCCAGCACGTCTGTTGGCAATTCCGCTAGCTTTGCCATCCTGGCCAAACGGGTGATCATCGAGTTGAACCTAGCCCAGCCGTTGGAGCTAGAGGGCTTGCATGACATCTGGATTCCGGCTCGCCGGCCCGACCGCGCTCCAGTGCCAATCGCCGGCCCGCGTGACCGGATCGGCACGACCACGATCGACATCCCATTGGACAAGATCGCGGGCATTGTCATCACGAACGACGAGGACAGCTCCTCGGCCGTGCTGCCGGCGGACAGCGACACCACGCGCATCGCGCAGCACCTAATCGAGTTTCTGCAGCATGAAGTCTCTCGCGCACGCCTGCCGGCGCGACTGCCGCCGCTTCAGGCGGGTATCGGCACGATCGCCAACGCGGTGCTGGGCGGATTGTGTGCTTCGCCATTCGAAGCGATGACAATGTACTCGGAAGTGCTGCAGGACTCCACGTTCGATTTGATGGATGCCGGCAAGCTGGCGTTCGCGTCCGGTTCCTCAATCACGCTGTCGGCAGCGCGGCAGCGCCAGGTGTTGCGTGAACTCGCGCGTTATCGCGATCGCCTGGTGTTGCGTCCGCAAGAAATCAGTAATCATCCAGAGATCTTGCGTCGGCTGGGTGTGATCGCGGTCAATACCGCGCTTGAAGTGGACTTGTACGGGAACGTGAACTCCACGCATATTGGCGGTACCCACATGATGAACGGCATCGGCGGCTCAGGCGATTTTGCGCGTAACGCAGGCTGCGCGATATTCGCGACTAAGTCGGTGGCTAAGGACGGCCGGATCTCGAGCATTGTGCCGATGGTGCCGCATTGCGATCACAATGAACATGACGTGGACATCGTGGTCACCGAGCAGGGCTTGGCCGACCTGCGTGGTCTGGCGCCGCGCGAGCGGGCCGGTCTGATCATCGAGCGATGTGCGCATCCGCAGTACCGCGCTCTGCTGCGCGATTACTATCGCGATGCGCTCAAGGGGCAGGGACACACGCCGCACGACCTAGCGCAGGCGTTCTCGTTCCACCTGCGGCTGGCGCGAACGGGTACCATGCTGCCGTGAGCTGCCGTCGCCACCGCTGTTCCGGATGTAGTCGCATCGTTGCAGCACCCGTTGTCCCCAGCCTCGCCATCAAGATCAAAGATCAGGGGGGCCACGACCCGTGCCGATTTCAGCCTTTACTGAATCGACGCGCGTGGCCGGAACAAGACGCACGACACTGAGTGAGGTGAGATGAAGGCAGCACGATGGATCGGGGTGCTACTGCTGTTATCCGGCTGCGGATCGTCACCGCCGCTGTTTACCAGCGATGGCCGACCGACGCAATTCATTCAATGCGCGTCTGCCGAAGGGTGGTCGTCCTGCGATGCCCGTGCGCAGGCCCAATGCGGCGACGCCGGCTATGACACGCTGCAGCGCAATCGCTCGGACGGCACGCTGTCGATGCTGATCGCGTGCAAGCGTCCGGCGGCGGCCTATTGACGGTCGGAGTGACGCGCCGCCGCGTTCCGCCCGTCACATCCGCTTACGCAACCGCACCTCATCGCTACACCGGGCATGTGCATTGCGTTGCATCATGGCTTTCACGTCATGTTTCAGCGGAGACCGAGATGCAATTCATCATTTTCAATTTGCCGGCCGATTTGAGTGAGGAAGCACTGCGCGACCGGCTTGCCCCGATCGGTGCACGGCTTGTCGAGATCATTCGTGACAATGTCGAACGTGCCCGCGCCATCATCGAAGTCGCCCATATGGCGATGGCCTCGCGCGCGCTAGCACTGAACTTCGATTGAACTCGGTAGCGGCTAAGCCGACTTGCTCGAAAGCCTAGTCCGGCTTCGCCGATAACAGACTGGCCGAGTCAGTCCTAGCAGTTGACACAGTCTGGCCGCGCGGCGTAGCCGCCTGCCGTGCGTTCACTAATCTTGTCGAACGGGTCAACCCGCCTGCTCAAATGCTCAACTGATTGTATCAATCAGCCTTGTCGTGTCCTTAACGGGCCTTGTCCGACGGCTCAACCCATTTCGCCGAACGCGCCGATTAGCGCGAGCATCGCCAGCACGGCGACGAAGAGGAATTTTACCCGTTGCTCCCTTTCGCTTCGCCTTTCAATTTGAAAAAATGGCACTGTTTCATGCCAAAAACTCATGTGTCTTTTGCGGTGTCGGCTGGCTGACGCCACGTTCCCCAGCCAAGCACAGCCAGCGCGCCCAGAATCAGCGCGATAGCCATCAGCGTCTGCGGGGCAATCTGCTCGCCGCCCAGCGCCGCGCCGACCAGTAGCGCAATCGGCGGATTGGCATAGACGTAGCTGGTCGCCAGCACCGGCGCGGCGCGACTGGCCAAGTACATATAGGCGGAGAATGCCAGCAGCGAGCCCATCGTTACCAGGTACAGCCACGCCGCGAGCGGCGCGCCGCTTGGCACGGCCGCAAGTGACTCGCCGCTGAGCGCCGACGCCATCGCCAGCATCACACTGCCGGCGAGCATTTCGATTGTCACGGCCAGCGCCGGCGGCGGCAAGTCCAACGAGCGCGACAACTGGGTGCCCAGCGACCAGCAACTGATCGCCAACAGCAGTGCGCCGGCACCCATAGCGCTGGCGCGGAACTCGGCGCCCGACGTCAGCACCAGCACGCCCACCACGCCGATGGCGATTGCGGCCAATTCGTGGCCGCGCGGGCGAATGCCGAACAGTCGTTGCCAGACGATCGCGGCGATCGGCATGGCGGCGATCATCACGGTGGTCGCGCCCGATGAAATGGTCTGCTCGGCTACCGCAATGCCACCCATGCCACCTAGCAGCATCAGCGCGCCAAGCATCGAGCCGTTGCGCACTTGCCGCCAGCTCGCCCGGGCGCGGCCTCGCATGAGCACGAAGATGCCAAGGCACAAGCCCGCGACGGCGAAGCGCGATGCCATCAGCATGAATGGCGGCATCGCCCGTAAGGCGACTGAGATCGCGAAGTATGTGGTGCCCCAGACGATATAGGTGATCAGCAAGCACAGCAACAGCAAAGGCGTCAGGCGGGCGGTCCGGCTCATAATTGGCAACGTGTCGGAAACCTGCAATTGTCCGTCCGATCACGCTGCATATCCATAGTGTTTTAATCGTCTTTGAACAGGTGTGGCAATAGCCGATAGGAATTTGGCGCGAAGAATCGAATGCGCGGACGGGTGAATGGGCGACGCACTGGACGAATTGTTGTCGATCCTATGAATGTTCCGGTGGTTGGATGGAAGCCGCATCGCCATCGCAGGGTGAACTGGTAGTTGAGCACCTCGGCTTCGG
The DNA here is from genome assembly GCF_037389205.1 of Mycetohabitans sp. B46. Taxonomy (NCBI): domain Bacteria; kingdom Pseudomonadati; phylum Pseudomonadota; class Betaproteobacteria; order Burkholderiales; family Burkholderiaceae; genus Mycetohabitans; species Mycetohabitans sp. B46. The sequence goes on along the minus strand of NZ_JADBGL010000007.1, from coordinate 54,895 downwards.
CCTATTCGTCGTCGATCGGCAGACAAATGCGCAGATGTGGAACCGATTGATGCATGACCACAGCGGCAAGACGAGGGCTAAGGTGCTAGGCAAGGTGCTGTTCGAATCGTTTCCGGACCGACCGCGTAATGGGCTCATGCGCAGCACGCACAGGACGTCGCGATCCGCGTTAGCGCTCGCGTAGACGTGGCTGCAGCCCGTCTCGGCATGCGCAGCCACAAAGTGTCACTCAACGAGGCCGATGCCGCATTGCATGCCGCAAAGCGGCCAGGCTAAGACCGCACAGTGATGTTCGGTCAAGAGGCAAGCGTTTGATCCGGCACCGCGCTCAGTGCTGCTCGAAGCGATCGTACCGGCGCTCCGAGTAGTCCTCGTTTGCGATGAACTCGGACACCTTGGCCCGTGGCGGCCCGCGCCGCAGGAATTCCAGCATTAGGTCTACCTGGTTCGCCGGTCCCTGGACGATCGCCTCGACCGATCCGTCGTCGTGATTCGCGATCCAGCCCCGTACCTGCAGCGCATGCGCGCGGCGCACCGCGGCATGCCGGAATCCGACTCCTTGCACTGTCCCGCGAATCTTGACAGTGTACGTTTCAACCCTGGTATCGAGATCGACTCCATGCATCGTGCATCCCTCCTGTCGTGTAAACGTCACTGAACCGTTCAAGCCGCGGATTGTAGTCGCGCCGCGTGCATCGTGCACGGACTCCGCAACCCGAATGCGGCCGAGCAAGCACTGTGCCCTTGTCGGCGCGTGTGGCTTGCGGCATAGGGAATGTCCTCCTACCGGCCCGCCGCCTGGTCGGCAGTCTGCGTGCTGGCCTGCTGCCCAGCGGGCCGCCTAGTTGACTGCCCTTGCGCTGGCCCGCTGCCCGGCCGGCTATCCAGTTGACTGTCCTCGCGCCGGCCCGCCACTCAGCCGGCTGACCTCCCACTGTAGGTTTTACTAAATGCGGCTATGCTGTAGCGCATGCAATGTATGGGGGGAGCGTGGAATGGTGGAGCAATGTCCCTACACACCCGATGCGCCGGCCCGCGAGCAGTTGGACGTGCTCGCCGGCGTGACGGTTATCGAATTCGGCACGAACTGGTGCGGTTACTGCCAACGCGCGCAGCCGGTGATCGCCGAGGCGCTTGGGCGTTATCCGGCGATGCGCCACCTAAAGATCGAGGATGGGCCGGGACGGCCGCTGGGCCGGTCGTTTCGTGTAAAACTGTGGCCGACGTTGATTTTTCTGCGTGATGGACAGGAAAGGGCGCGTGTTGTGCGCCCGACCTGTGCTGAGGAACTGGACGACGCGTTGGCCACGCTGCGATAGCATGATTTATGACGCGCTGGTCCCGTCGCACGTCGGCCCTATTGCATGTCGGCCTTGTTGTCGCTGGCCACGCCTATTGGATCACGGTGTTATCCGTGTCGTTGTCCCGGCAACCAATGGAACGGCCGATTGTCGGCGTTGTGTCATCGCGCTGTCTGTGGCTTGCCGCACAGCGGTACGCCAGCTGGCGACCAGAGTACGCCAGCGGCAAACGAATGTTGTCATCATCATGTTGGGTTCCAACGCCGGCATGCACAGCAGCGTTCGGCGCAATACATAAAGCTTGGTCACACCGGACTGACGGCCTTGCGCCTGTGGACGAGAACAAGGACGTTCGGCCTGCAGACCGATGAAAACATCTCGCACGCATACTGAATGCCGCCGTCGATGCCGGCATCACATTCCTGGATACGGCGCGAAAACAAGCGCGAACTGCTGTCGCTTGCCGTGAAGGACTAGCCCACACTTCGCTTCTGCAGGCCGGGCGCTCGTGATTGCCAGTCCCCCGGCATGAAGGTGCGGTACGCTGTGTACTAAAGAATTGCCGTGAGGAAGCGCCTGATGCTAAATGTGTTTTCATCCATCTGTTGCTGGCCGTTGCGCACCGGGAAAAAGCCATCTGGTGCGTCGGCGGCGCGCAAGGAGCCGCAGGCTGTTGACAAAGCCGCACCACGGGTGCACAGCGCACACCCAGCGCTAGGAACGTTATCTAACATATCCCGGATCACACCGGGGCGTCGTCGCCACGGCCCGTCGGCGTATGCGAAGGAAATGACAGGAAATCAGGATGCCATATTGCTTACGTTGATGTTTATGTGCCCCGTACAGCAGTCCGCCGCACCGGCCAATGGTGGTCGTGTCGATTCCGCATCGTCGCCGCCCAAAGAGCTGACCACGCTGTATGATTTATGCGATGACATTGAGCGTTATGTGAGACGACAGGGTATCAATCGCGAGGTGACGCCCGCACTGCGGCAGTTCATGATCCGGACGGCCGCAATGCAGAATGTCCTGGCTCAGCGTGGTGAACCCGCTTGGGGGCGGCTGCAGCAGATGCTCGACCGGCTGCAACAAATGATAGATCTGCTGGATTCCAACGCAGGCTCAGCGCATGCGCTCGGCAACCAGGACGGCCATGCTCGTCACGACGCCTGTGGCGTGTTCGAGTCGTTTCTCGATGTGTTCGATGATAAATGGATTCCGTCGCTTTCCAAGCTCAAGATTGCAGACGCAGAAGTGCAGAAGGAAGGACAGGCCAGGCTAGAGTCGGCTTGCGGGCGTCTCAGTATGGGTGAAGTGGCAGGTCAGTCAGATGATTGAGGCCCGGAAACGACAAGAAAAACTTGGCGCATGGGGGACGATGCTGCAGCAGGCGCTCGGCCCGGTGACGCTTCAATTGCCGCCGGTTGCGACGCCGAAATTCTCGCTCGACGTAGAGGCGGTATTCAAACGGGCGCGGGAGGGGGCGGCCGTTGACGCGTTCCGCCGGGAACCATCGGGACATAATCGATAAATAACAGCGTGGTGACCGGGCCTACGTAGATCGTGTGTTCGACGGTTGGAAGGCGCCATCAATCATGTAGGTGCCCGGTGCGAAGGACATCGCGGTCGAGTTGTTCACGTTGTCCAAAAGCTACAACATGGCGAGCTAGCGCATTGGCGCCATGGTCGGCAATGCCGACCTGGTCGCGGCGCTCGCGCGTATCAAGCGTTACGCGCTGAGCTTGCGCAATCGCACGATCAGGCTCGACGTGTCGTAGCGTCGCCCGCCGAGCGCCTGAACATCGCCGTAGAACTGATCAACCAGCGCGGTAACGGGCAGCGATGTGCCATTGCGTTTGGCCTCATCCAGGCAGATCGCCAGATCCTTGCGCATCCAGTCGACCGCGAAGCCAAAATCGAAGCGGCCTTCGATCATCGTGCTGCCGCGGTTGTCCATTTGCCAACTCGCGGCCGCGCCTTTGCCGATGACTTCGAGCACGCGCGGCATGTCCAGCCCGGCGCGTTGCCCGAAGTGAATGGCCTCTGACAGCCCCTGTACGATGCCGGCAATTGCGATCTGGTTGACCATTTTGGTCAACTGGCCTGCGCCCGATTCACCGAGCAGCGTAACCGCGACGCCATAGTGCCGCAACGTGGGCGCGACGCGCTCGAACACTGTGGCGTCGCCGCCGCACATGATCGTCAGCTTGCCGTTCTGAGCGCCAGCTTGTCCGCCCGATACCGGCGCGTCGATGAAATGCAGGCCTTGCTCGCGGGCGATTGAGAACAGCGCCCTGGCGACATTGGCCGAAGCGGTGGTATGGTCAACGAATACCGCGTCGCGCAGCATGCCGGCGAACGCACCTTGTCTGCCCAGCGTCACGCTGCGTAAGTCACCGTCGTTGCCCACGCAGGCGAGCACAATGTCAGCGCCGTGTGCGGCCTCGCGGGGCGTGGTCGCCGACCGGCCACCGTATTTAGCCACCCATTGCTGCGCTTTGACCGCCGTGCGGTTGTACACCGTCACGTCCAGCCCGGCCTTGGCGAGATGGCCGGCCATCGGGTAGCCCATCACGCCGAGCCCAAGAAACGCAACGCGCCGTGGCGTCCCGCTCGATGAAAGAGATGACTGGTCGGTCACTTCGTTTCTCCTGGAAACAATATCGGGGGGAAACTGGCATTATCGCAGGGGTTAGGCGAGGGGGCACTCCGTCATGATGCTTGTGACACAATATCGATCCGGCATGCCGTTGTCGCCGTGCTGATTCCGGCCCGTCACATGTTCGATGCCGCGAATCCGCTGGTTGCCACCGTGCCGATCTCGCTGGTAAACGGCTTTCTTGCCGGCGCGGATCCGCACGCTGTCGCCCGGCTTGCCGAGTGCTCGGGTATCCCGCGTGCGCTGCTCGCGAAGCCGGGTGCCGCGCGCGTATCGGCGCGTACAGTGGCAAAGTAGCGGCAGGCCGTGCGTTTTCGGTGAATAACGCTGCGACGTTTGAGGAGCTAAGCGATGAGCTATCGTGCACCGGTCAAAGATATGTTGTTCACGATGAACGCGTTGGCGGACATTGATGCGGTTAGCCGCCTACCCGGCTATGAGGATGCGACGCTCGAAACCGCACAAGCCGTGCTCGAGGAAGCCGCGAAATTCGCCGAGCAGGTGCTTGCGCCGCTGAACCGTACCGGGGATACCCAGCCGTCCACATGGGCCGACAGGACGGTCACGACGCCGCCGGGGTTCAAACAGGCCTATCGCCAATTTACGCAAGGTGGCTGGCAGGCCGTCGTGCATCCGCCTGAGTTTGGCGGACAGGGCTTGCCCAAGCTCATTGCGACCGCATGCAACGAGATGATCAATGCGGCGAACTTGTCGTGGGCGCTTTGCCCGTTGTTGACCGATGGCGCGATCGAGGCGTTGCTGACCGCCGGCAGCGACGGGCAGAAGGCGCGTTACCTGCCCAAGTTGATCGCCGGCGAATGGACCGGCACGATGAACTTGACCGAGCCGCAGGCCGGCTCGGACCTGTCGCTGGTGCGCACGCGCGCGGAACGCCAGGCGGACGGCACCTATAAGCTGTTTGGCACGAAGATCTTCATCACCTACGGCGAGCATGACATGGCGGACAACATCGTCCATCTCGTGCTGGCCCGCACACCTGAGGCGCCGCCGGGCGTCAAGGGCATTTCGCTGTTCATCGTGCCGAAGTTCCTGCTTGACAGTGACGGCGCGTCAGGCACGCGCAACGACGTGGATTGCGTGTCGATCGAGCACAAGCTCGGTATCAAGGCGAGCCCGACCGCGGTGCTGCAGTTCGGCGACCACGGCGGGGCGATTGGCGAGTTGGTCGGCGAGGAAAACCGTGGCCTGGAATACATGTTCATCATGATGAACTCGGCACGGTTCTCGGCCGGCATGCAGGGCGTGGCGATTGCTGAGCGCGCCTATCAACAGGCCGCTGCGTATGCGGCCGAGCGTGTGCAGAGCCGCCCGGTCGATGGCTCGGCCAAGCAGGCGGTGCCGATCGACCAGCATCCGGATGTCAAGCGGATGCTGATGACGATGCGCGCATTGACCGAGGGCGCCCGCTCGCTGAACTACTTTGCCGCGTCCGCCTGCGATATCGCGCATCGGCATCCGGACGCTTCGGTGCGACAGCAATACGCTCGGCGCTATGAGTTCCTGGTGCCGATCGTCAAAGGCTGGAGCACGGAGTTGTCGGTTGAGGTTGCCAGCATGGGCGTGCAGGTCCACGGCGGCATGGGCTTCATCGAAGAAACCGGCGCCGCGCAGCATTACCGTGATGCGCGCATTCTGCCGATTTACGAAGGCACGACCGCTATTCAGGCGAACGATCTGGTGGGCCGCAAGACCGTGTACGATGGCGGCGCGGTTGCTCGTGGGCTGTGCGAGCAGATTGTGCTCACCGAGCGTGAGCTGGTCCATCACGAGGCGCCGGTATTCGCCGCGATGCGCGAGCGCCTGGCGGCGGCGCGCGCCGCGCTGGCCGAGTCGATCGAATTTGTGCTGCGTCACGCGAAGACGGATCCGAATGCGGTCTATGCCGGCAGTGTGCCGTACCTGAAGCTATGCGGCATCGTGCTGTGCGGGTGGCAGCTCGCGCGCGCGATGCTTGCGGCGCATGCTACACGGGCACAGGATCCGGCTTTCTGCGACGCGAAGATCGCGACTGCGCATTGCTTTGCCCATCACGTGCTGCCGCAGGCGGATGCGCTGCGCGTGGCAATCGTCAGCGCCGCGAATGGTGAAGGTGTGTTGGCGCCAGTACGGCACTCGGCATGAGCGGTACGGTAATAGATGTCATGGTCGCCGACGCAATCGGCCGAGCGCACCGGCTGTTGTCCTGACGTGTTCGAGCAGCCGTGCGATTTCGTGAGCGGCGTATCAGCGCACATTGCGGATGTACCGGCAGGCGCATGTGCACCGATGCGTTTGACGCTACTTTATCGTGGATTGCCGAACGCTGCCGGTATCCTGGGGGCGGCGCGCGGTGATGTGCCGATACACCGATGCCGCGCGGCTTTGGGGTGCAGCGCGAGCGGCTGCCCGTGTAGCAGGCCGTAGCTATTGATCGTCGATTGGCGCCGCTGGTTCATCATCAATTGAAGCCGGAGCGCCAGTGTCGGCAGGTGGCTGCGCGAGCGCCGGACGAGTTGCCGTGGCGGCGAGCCGGACCGCTTGCGGCAGCGCGATGGCCTTGGCCGTCAATGCCGCGGTGGCCTCGGCGGCGGAGGGCGGGACATGCGGACTGGTTGCCTCGGCGGCATACGGCACGGTGGTCGTCGTCGGGCGGGGCACGGCCGCGGCGGCCGAGGGGGCGGTGTGCCCACCATAGACGACCGGCGGCTGAGTCGGGTCGACGCGAGCGGCTTCCGGCGGCAGTGGCGTGACCGCGTCCTGCGTCAAAGCGTCGGTTGCCGCGCGTGCGTCGGCACGAGATACGCCCGGCGTGTCGGCTCCCGGCTGCCTCGGTTCGGCCGGCGCAGCGGTGGCCACCGCATGTTGCGCGGGATGTGCCACCTCGTGTGGGATGGAAAGCGGCTCGGTTGCCTGGAGGCCGGCGTGCGCAGTGACCAATGCGGTGTGCCCGTCGGTGTCTTGCGCGGTTGAAGCAATGGCCTTGCGTGTCCTCGCATGGAAGGTGCTCGGCAGGCCGCGCTGCACGGTGCCCGCACCCATGCTCGCCGGGTTGTCGCCACGCGCTGGCTGTATGCTCGCGAGCGACGCGGTATTGGATGCTGGCGCGCGCGCTTGCGGCGACGGCGGTAGGCTCAGCGGTGGCATGATGGCGTGCTGCGGCGCTTGCGCGCTCAAGTGCTCGGTATGGCTGGCGAGCGCAGTGACATCAAACAATGGCACGGTGCTAGCGCTCGCGTCGGATTGCGTCGGCGCCTCGCGACTCATGGCCTCGGCATACCGGCGCGGCTCGGACGGCGCCCTGTCCTGGTAGAGCTGGCTGAGCGTCACCCCCAAAGCGCCGGCGCCTAGCGCCAGCAAGGCGGCGAGTGCGGCCGTGTGACGTCGCGCGAGCGGAGCACGCTGCAAGCCAGTCCACGGTGGTGTAACGAACGATGGCGGCGCGGTATCGAACGAGCGTGCCGTGGCGTACACGGGTTCGGCCGCGTGCTGTCGTGCGTGGCAGGCATCCTCGTCGCTTGCCGGCGAGTCGGCAAGCGAGCGGGGATTGGCGGCGCGGGTCTTGGCCGGCCCCAGCCGGGGCTCGATCCTGCGTGTATTGCGCACATGCTTGCCGCTGCGCGCCGCTCCCCGTCTGGTGAAGCCCAGCGCCACGCCATGGGGCGTTTTTGATCTGGCGCTCATGGTCTCGGTTGTGACAGTGCGTGAATTAGCCGATCTTAGAGAGGAGCGTCAGTGTTTTATGTGCGGACGCGCACACTGCTGCGGCGCACGGGCGCACCGATACGCGGTCGCGCGATGGGCACTGTCGCAAGCCGGACGGCGCGCGTGAGTCTACGCGTGCTCGCCGCGGATGTAGAACTCCAACTGCTGGATCGTGAACGCCTGGTCTGAGATGATGTGCTTGACCAGATCGCCGATCGAGATCATGCCGACGAGCCGCCCCTCGTCAATGACAGGCAGGTGCCGCATGCGCCGCTCGGTAACCAGCGCCATGCAGCTTTGCGCATTGTCCTCCGGCCGCACGTAACGGACGTCGCGAGTCATGATGTCACGCACCGGCGTGGCTTTTGACGAGCGGTCCATCAACACGATCTTGCGTGCGTAGTCGCGCTCGGTGACGATGCCGACAATCTTGCCGTTCTCGGTCACGACCAGCGCGCCGATCTGCTTCTCGGCCATGCGCTTCATTGCATCGTAGACCAGTGCGGACGCGTCGATCGTGTGCACGGTCGTGTCCGGCTTGCTCTTCAGGATTTGTGCAACGGTAGCCATCAGGTGCCCTCCTTGCGCCGGCGCGGTGCGGGCCCGCGGCGGGATTGAATGCGCCGCCCGCGTGGATCGTGGGGCGCCAACAAGATGCGTGTTAACCACAAGAAATGTCTGTTACCCACAAGTATAGAACACGGTATCGGCGGGCACGCGTGTGCGGCGCTACGGGCGCTGGGTGGCGCCGGGACAGGCTGCCGTTACTGGATGGTGCGCGTCGGCAACCCGGCATCGGGTGCGCCCCATGCGGCTGGTGGCGCAGCGGGCATGGGCGGAGGTGGCAACACCGGCGTGGCAGGGGCGGTGCGGATCGGCGCCGCCGCGCTGGCGCCAGGTGTGTCACTGTGCGTCGCTGGCTGCATCGCGCGTCCGTACCGTATGAACTGCTTAAAATTTGCGCCAGCCTCCCACGGATTCGGCAGGCATCCCAGCATATTGCTGCACTGCGCGGAAAAACCGATAGTCGCCGAGCCATCGTTGTTCGGCGTTTTCGTGATCACATAGGCGAGATCGCGACGCGTGACCGACGGACCCTCTGTCTGGATGACCGAGTCGGTGATGGTCGCGATTCGATATGCGCTATGCTCGGATATCCAGACCTGGGCACGCTGCCACCACGCATCGCACTGCACCTTGCGCGTGCAGCTGAGCGGCGCGACGGCTTGCGCCATCGTCTGCGAGCTGACCTGATTCTGGGATGAACAGCCTGCGGCCGCGACCGATAGTGCGACGATGATTGCTTTTTTCATGAATTCCTCCGTCATGCCGACCGATTGGACTGCCCCGCGTGGTGGGCGGTTTCGTGGGCTGGCGCACTGACGACGCGGCATTTGCGCGAGGGGTGTGCCCCGTTCGCATGGGCTCGCGCCGCATGGTCCCCGTCCTGCTGCTTACGCAGTGGCGCTGCTGGCCCCGCAGGCTCGGCATGCGCGGCGGCGCCTCATTCGTTCGCGTGGGGCGCGGTGCCCACCGATGTAGCGTGCGCCCACGCTGCGCTTGCGCAGAGCCGGCGCGATAACTTGACCGTCAGCCGTAATACCGGCGGGCGGGATGCGGTAAGGTATCGGTTCGAGTAAACTGCACACCTTTATAAATGCGTGGCATGCGCACTATTTACTGATCAAAACCATGCGCTTACTTGCCTACCGCATCCTATTCGCCGGCGTGGCCTTCGCCACGCTATGCGGTCAGGCTTGCGCGGACATGGCCGACGGCACACGCATGGCCAGCCGCTCGCTCGATGCTGCGCTGGCGTGCCAGTTGCGTGCCCATGATTTCATTGCGCCGCTGGTGGACGAGGGCTTGATCGGCCCGAAGGCATCACGCGTCGAAGACAACTCGGTCAATGCGTTCTTTCCGGTACGCGGCGCGGACTTGCGCGCCTTCGGATTTTCGGTGATTGCGGTCGTCGGCTACCAGAAGGACGATCCCTTGTTCCGGCAAGGTCGGGGCAAGCCCATCGGCGACTCGGCCTATGGCGTCGTGGTAATGGGCACTACCCAGCGGGTCAAGGCCCGCGCCGAACATGCTGGCAGTCCGGCGATTGTCCATCATGTCGGCCCACTCGTGACGGCGATCTTCTGCGACGCGCAGCGCTGACGCATCGCGAGTTGCTGGCAGTCCGGCGTCCGGGCTGGCGTTCAGCGCACGCCGGCGCGGCGCGATACCGTCGCTGCCAACGCGAGCGGCATGGCTAGTGTCGTCAATCCGATTATTTGGGTGCGGCCGGCGCACGGGCGCCGTGCTGCACGTTGCTGTGGTAGACAGCACGGCCCATGTTTCAGGCAGCGTGTCGCAGTCCGCAATTCGCGTGGCACGTGTCACGTGCTGCGTGCCACGTACTGACAGATTCGGTACCTGAGGTAGGCCCCGACGTTCCGTTCCCGGACGCCGATTCGCAGCCTTCGCTACTGCCGCAGAGCGATCCGGAACCCGTGCCGCCCGGCAGCCCGCTGGCGCATAATCCGGACAGGCCTGCGCCGCACTAGCGCAGCAGCAGCGTATCGGCCGGCACGCGCACCGAGCCTTCCATGAGCACGCGTGCGCTGCGGCTCATCAACGCCTTGGTCACGATCCATTCGCCGTTGACGCGGCTCGCCTCGGCGCCGACGCGCAGCGTGCCGGACGGGTGCCCAAAACGCACTGCGTGGCGCTCGCCGCCGCCTGCCGCGTAGTTGACCAGCGTGCCGGACACAGCCGCCGCCGCACCGATCGCGACGGCGGCCGTGCCCATCATCGCGTGATGTAGCTTGCCCATCGACATCGCACGCACCAGCAGGTCGATGTCGGACGCGGCGACCCGCTTGCCATTGGAGGCGACGTAGTCGGCTGGCCGCGCCACGAACGCCAGCTTCGGCGTGTGCTGCCGCATCGCGATTTCATCAATGGACGAGATGAGTCCCATGCGCAATGCGCCATGGGCGCGGACGGTCTCAAGCCTAGCCAACGCGCCTGCGTCGTCGTTGATCGCGTCTTGCAACTCCGTGCCGTTGTAGCCGAGCGCCTCGGCCTCGACAAAGATCGTCGGGATACCGGCATGAATCATCGTCGCTTGCAGCACGCCGATACCCGGAATGTCCAGTTCGTCCACGAGGTTGCCGGTCGGGAACATCGAGCCGCCGCCTTCGTCGCCGGCGGATGGGTCCATGAACTCGAGTGGCACTTCCGCGGCCGGGAAGGTTACGCCATCGAGTTCAAAGTCACCGGTCTCCTGCACCGCGCCGTCCGTGATGGGCACATGCGCGATGATGGTCTTACCGATATTCGCCTGCCAGATCCGTACGGTGGCGATACCGTCGCGCGGGATGCGCGACGCTTCGACCAGGCCGTGGCTGATCGCAAACGGTCCCACGGCCGCCGACAAGTTGCCGCAGTTGCCGCTCCAGTCGATGAACGGGCGGTCGATCGCGACCTGCCCGAACAAATAGTCCACGTCATGGTCGGGGCGCTCACTGCGGGACAAAATCACGGTCTTGCTGGTGCTCGACGTGGCCCCGCCCATGCCGTCGATCTGCTTGCCGTACGGGTCGGGACTGCCGATCACGCGCAGCAGCAGCGCGTCGCGCACCGCACCGGGTTGCTGCGCGGCGCCGGGCAGGTCCTGCAGCCGGAAGAACACGCCCTTGCTGGTCCCACCGCGCATGTAGGTGGCGGGGACCTTGATTTGGGATGAGTGAATCATCAGCGTGTTGCTCCGTCACGCGGCCGTTTTCGCCGATTCGAGAAAGTCCTGCGCAAAACGCTGCAGCATGCCACCTGCTTCGTAGATCGAGACCTCCTCGGCCGTGTCGAGCCGGCAGGTGACCGGGACATCGACGCGCCCGCTGTCACGGCGATGGATTACCAGCGTGAGATCGGCACCCGGCTTGCGCGCGCCGATCACATCGAAGGTCTCAGTACCGTCGATGCCCAGCGTGATGCGGTTGACGCCGGACTTGAACTCCAGCGGCAGCACGCCCATGCCGATCAGGTTGGTGCGGTGGATGCGCTCGAAGCCTTCCGCGACGATGGCCTCGACGCCGGCCAGCCGCACGCCCTTGGCGGCCCAGTCGCGCGACGAGCCTTGCCCGTAGTCCGCGCCAGCAATGACGATCAGCGGTTGCTTGCGCGCCATGTAGATTTCAATGGCCTCCCACATGCGCATGACTTTACCCTCTGGCTCGACGCGCGCGAGCGAACCCGTCTTGACCGCGCCGTTTTCCAAGGCCATCTCGTTTTTCAGCATTGGGTTCGCGAACGTCGCGCGTTGGGCGGTCAGGTGGTCGCCGCGGTGGGTTGCGTACGAGTTGAAGTCTTCTTCCGGTAGGCCCATCTTGGCGAGATACTCGCCGGCGGCGCTATCAGCCAGGATCGCGTTGGAGGGCGAGAGGTGATCGGTGGTGATGTTGTCGCCGAGCACCGCGAGCGGGCGCATGCCGCGCAACGTGCGCTCCCCGGCGAGCGCACCCTCCCAGTACGGCGGACGGCGAATGTAGGTGCTGCGCTCACGCCAGTCGTACAGCGGGCTGGCCTGCGGACCCGCGTCAACGCTGAGCGCGAACATCGGTTTGTACACCTTGAGAAAGTGCTCCGGTTTGACACTAGCTGCAACCAGCGCGTCGATCTCGTCATCGCTGGGCCAGATGTCATGCAGTGTGACCGGGTGACCATCGCCGTCGAGGCCGAGTACGTCGCGCTCAATATCGAAACGGATCGTGCCGGCGATCGCGTACGCCACCACCAGCGGCGGCGAGGCAAGGAACGCTTGCTTCGCATGCGGGTGGATCCGCCCGTCGAAGTTCCGATTGCCGGACAACACTGCAGTTGCATACAAGTTGCGCTCGACGATTTCCTTTTGGATAATCGGGTCGAGCGCGCCGGACATGCCGTTGCACGATGTACAGGCATAGGCGACGATACCAAAACCCAATTGCTCCAGTTCCGGCAGCAGCTGCGCGTCCTGCAGGTATAGCGTGACGGCCTTTGAGCCGGGAGCCAGTGAGCCTTTCACCCACGGCTTGCGGGTCAGCCCTCGCCGATTCGCGTTGCGTGCCAGCAGACCCGCGGCAATCATGTTGCGCGGGTTGCTGGTATTGGTGCAACTGGTGATGGCCGCGATAATCACCGCGCCGTCAGGCATGCGGTCGGGCGTATGCTCGACCTTGCCGCTGATGCCGCTGATGCCGCGTGCGGCTAGTTCTGAGGTGGGCACGCACTTGTGCGGATTAGACGGACCGGCGAGATTGCGTACCACGGTCGATAGGTCGAACTCGAGCACACGTTCATATTGCACGTGTGTCAGCGTGTCAGCCCAAAGACCGGCGCGCTTCGCATATTGCTCAACCAGCGCAATCAGTTCGTCGCTGCGACCGGTCAACCGTAGGTACTTAATCGTTTGCTCGTCGATATAGAACATGGCCGCGGTGGCGCCGAACTCGGGCGCCATGTTCGAGATCGTTGCGCGGTCACCGAGTGTTAGGCTGACCGCGCCCTCGCCATAGAACTCGAGGTAGGCCGACACGACCTTTTTTTGACGCAGGAACGCGGTGAGAGCCAGCACGATGTCGGTGGCGGTGATGCCGGCTCGGGGCTTGCCGCGCAGCTTCACGCCGACGATATCCGGCAAACGCATCCACGACGCGCGTCCCAGCATCACGCTTTCCGCCTCCAGCCCGCCGACCCCAACGGCGATGACGCCCAGCGCATTAACCATCGGCGTATGCGAATCGGTCCCGACGAGCGTGTCCGGGAAGGCGACGCCATTGTTGACCTGCACGACCGGGCTCATGCGCTCCAGGTTGATTTGGTGCAGGATCCCGTTGCCGGGCGGGATCACGGCGACATTGCGAAATGCCTTCTTGGTCCAGTTGATAAAGTCGAAGCGGTCTTCGTTGCGGCGATTCTCGATCGCGCGATTCTTCTCGAACGCGTCTTTGTCATCGCCGCCGCATTCGACTGCCAGGGAATGGTCGACCACTAGCTGGGTCGGCACGACCGGATTGACCCGTGACGGATCGCCGCCACGCGCCGCGATCGCGTCGCGCAGCCCGGCCAGATCGACGAACGCGGTCTGGCCCAGGATGTCATGGCAGATGACACGCGCCGGATACCAAGGGAAATCCAGTTCGCGCTTACGCTCGATGAGCTGCAATAGGGACGCGTCAAGCGTGGCCGGATCGCACCGGCGCACCAGGTTCTCGGCCATTACCCGCGATGTGTACGGCAGGCTGTCGTAGGCGCCCGGCGCTAGCGCATCGACGGCGGCGCGCGCGTCGAAGAAGTCTAGGCCGGTGCCTGGCAGGGGTGTTCTGTAAGCGGTATGCATCGGCATCAGACCCGCTTCTCGAGCGGCACGAACGGCAGGTTTTCCGGGCCGGTATAGTTGGCGCTCGGGCGGATGATCTTATTGTCCACCCGCTGCTCGATGATGTGCGCGGCCCAGCCAGAGGTGCGGGCGATCACGAACAGCGGCGTGAACATCGCGGTGGGCACGCCCATGAGGTGATACGACACCGCGCTGAACCAGTCCAGGTTCGGAAACATCTTCTTGATGTCCCACATCACGGTCTCCAAGCGCTCGGCAATGTCGAACAGCTTGGTGTTGGACGCCTCCTTCGATAGCTTCCTGGCGACTTCTTTGATCACCTTATTGCGCGGATCGGAGATCGTGTAGACGGGGTGGCCAAAGCCGATCACCACTTCCTTGTTCTCGACGCGGTGGCGGATGTCCGCTTCAGCCTCGTCGGGGGTGGCGTAGCGCGATTGGATCTCGAACGCGACTTCGTTTGCGCCGCCGTGTTTCGGGCCACGCAGCGCGCCGATTGCCCCGGTGATCGCCGAGTAAATGTCCGAGCCCGTGCCGGCGATCACGCGGCTGGTAAACGTTGAAGCGTTGAACTCGTGCTCGGCGTATAGGTTCAGCGACACGTGCATCGCGTCGACCCAGGAGCGCGTTGGCACCTTGCCGTGCAGTAGGTGCAGGAAATGACCGCCGATCGAGTCGTCATCCGTTTCGACGTCGATGCGCTTGCCGTTGTGCGAGTAGTGGTACCAGTACAACAGGATCGAACCTAGCGAGGCCATTAGCCGGTCCGCGATGTGTCGCGCGCCGGGCAAATTGTGATCGTCTTTTTCGGGCAGCACGGTACCGAGCATGGAGACACCCGAGCGCATCACGTCCATTGGATGAGCCGACGCCGGGATGGATTCGAGCACTGCCTTGACGTTTGCCGGCAGCCCTCGCATTGTGTTGAGCTTGGCCTTGTAGGCGGTCAGCTCGGACACGGTCGGCAGCTTGCCGTGCACCAGCAGGTAGGCGACTTCCTCGAACTCGCATGCGCCGGCCAACTCCAGGATATCGTAGCCCCGATAGTGCAAGTCATTACCGGTGCGCCCGACCGTGCACAGCGCGGTATGGCCGGCGGCCACACCGGACAGCGCGACCGATTTCTTCGGCTTGAAAGCACCCGTTGCCGGCGTATGGTGGTCTGTTTCGCTCATGGCTTCGTCTCCGCACTCAAGCGTTACTTATTGGCAGCGAACAGCGCGTCGAGCTTCTGCTCGTATGCGTGATAGCTCAGGTAGTGATACAGATCGGCGCGCGTCTGCATGGTTTGCACAGCGGCCTTCTGCGTGCCATCGCGCAGCACGGTCTGATAGAAGTTCAACGCCGCTGCGTTCATTGCTCGATAGGCGCCGCAGCAGTACAGCGCGATATCCACGTTGGCTTCGTGCAGTTCGTCAACGGTGAACAGCGGGGTCGAGCCAAACTCGGTCAGGTTAGCCAGAATCGGCACCTTGACCGCGGCCTTGAAGCGACGGTAGTCGTCTAGCGTGCGCATGGCCTCGGGAAAGATCATATCGGCGCCGGCTTCGACATAGGCGAGTGCTCGTTCGATCGCGGCGTCCAGGCCCTCGACAGCGGCGGCATCGGTACGCGCCATGATGACGAACTGCTCGTCGGTGCGCGCGTCGACCGCCGCTTTCACGCGGTCGACCATTTCGCTGGTCGGCACACATTCCTTGCCTGGCCGGTGACCGCAGCGTTTCTGACCGACCTGGTCCTCGAGGTGCACGGCCGCCACTCCCGCCTTGATGAATGAGCGGATGGTGCGCGCAATGTTGAACGCGCCGCCCCAGCCGGTATCGATGTCGACCAGCAGCGGCAGCGAGGTGGCATCGGTGATGCGACGCGCATCGATCAGCACGTCTTCCATCGTGCTGATGCCCAGGTCTGGCAAGCCGAGTGAGTTCGCCGCGACGCCGCCGCCGGACAGATAGACGGCCTTGAAGCCGACAGCCTCGGCCATCTTCGCCGCATAGGCGGTGATTGCGCCGACGACTTGCAGTGGCTGGGCTTGAGCAACGGCGGCGCGGAACTTGGCACCCGCGCTGGCGGGCGGGGATTGGGAGGGGGTCATTGTCGCTCCAAGTAAACAGCGGGGTTTAAGCAAGTTCCGAGCCAGTGGCTGTTGAAAGCATCGATGCCTTGATTTCTTGGACTGCGTGGGCTCGACGGTCGTGACTCTGGTTTCAATATTGAAATTAAATATTTCATCTTTGAAATTAGACTCACATCATGCAATATCACCCATTTGTGGTATCAACAATAGGGGTAATAGGCGTTGAGCATCGTACAACCAGACGCGGTTGCCCGCCCACGAATGTGGGCCATCGGAATAAGCCGATTGCGTGACTTGTTCCTGGACATTGCCCGCGAATATGACGGGCGTGCGCAACTGCGCGTAGTCTCGCGCGGTTTCGAAGACGCGGTGCATGAGATCAATGTGGCCGGCACGGCGATGCGTCCGGACGTGGTGGTGGCCGGCGGATCGAACGGTGCGTATCTGAAAGGGCGCGTGAACGTGCCGGTCGTGCTGATCCATCCCACCGGTTTCGACGTGATGCATGCGCTGGCGCAGGCACGACGCGACGCGGCATGGGTCGCGCTGGTCATGCACGGCGATATTCCTGACGAGGTTCGGCAGTTCACGCACGCCTACGGCGCCGATGTGGTCCTCGGCTCGTATCGGTCGGTGCAGGATGCGCAGGCCTGCGTGCAGGATTTGCGTGAGCGTGGCATCGGCGCGGTGGTCGGACCCGGTCTGGTCGCGGATCTTGCCACTCGCGCCGGCATGCATGCGGTATTTCTGTACTCTCGCGCCTGCGTGCGTGCCGCTTTCGATACCGCGCTGGAAGTCGCACAGGCCACGCGTGCCGAGGCACTGCGCCGCGCTCGGCTGGACAACCTGCTGCAGCACCTGCGCGATGGGGTGGTGGCGCTCGATGCCGAAGGGCGCGTCGAGGCGATGAACCAACGGCTGTCTGACGCCCTCGGTATCGGCGCCTCGCAGGCGGCGGGGCGCCCGCTGCTGGATCTGGCGCCGTACTTGGCCGACTCGTTGCCCGACGCCGACGGCGATACGCTCAGCGTGATTCGCGGGGTGAGCTATATCGTGCATCGCGGCCCGCTCGCCGGCCCCGGCGGCGAGCAGGGCGGCACCGTGTTGACGTTCCAAGAGTCGCGCGCGGTAGAACGGCTGGATCGCACGTTGCGGTCACGGCCGCGTGCGCGGCAATTTACCGCCCGTTACGATCTGGATGACCTGGTCGGCGAATGCGCGCCCATCGAGCGCGTGCGTACGCTGGTGCGTCGTTATGCACGCTCGGACGCGACCGTGCTCGTGCTCGGCGAAAGTGGCACCGGCAAGGAAATGGTCGCCCAAAGCATCCACCGCCTGAGTGCACGGCGCGATTTCGCGTTCGTGGCTATCAACTGCGGTGCCTTTCCGGAGGCGCTGCTCGAAAGCGAGTTGTTCGGCTACGAAGAGGGCGCCTTCACCGGCGCGCGCAAGAAGGGCAAGGTGGGCCTGATCGAAGCCGCGCATCGTGGCACTTTATTCTTAGACGAGATCGGCGAGATGCCGTTGCCGCTGCAAAGCCGTTTGCTGCGGGTGCTCCAGGAGCGCGAAGTGGTGCGTCTGGGCTCGACCGAGCCGGTGCGCGTCGATATCCGCGTGATCGCCGCCACGCACCGCGCGTTGACCAACGGCATCAAGTCGGGCACATTCCGCGCCGATCTGTATTATCGACTGAATATCTTGAGCATTGCGCTACCATCGTTGCGTGAGCGTCCTGGTGATGTGATGCTGCTCGCGGTGGAATGGCTGCTGCAGGCGGCGCGGCGCGAGCCCCGCCTGGCCGCGCGCGTGCCAGATACCAGCGTGGCAACCCGGATACTGGCGCCGGTGGCCGCGCCGCTGTGCGCGTACTGGTGGCCCGGCAACGTGCGCGAGTTGCAGAACGTCATCGAGCGGATCGCGGTCGAATTGGCTGATACCGAGGTCGGTGATGAGGTCTCGCTGAACGTGGCTATGCTCCGCACGATCGCGCCCGAGTTGTTCGACACGCCGGCTGGCTCCGTCGTGCCCGCCTCGACGCTGCGCGAACGTAGCCGCCACATCGAGGCGGACGAGATTCGTGCCGCGTTAAAGGCCCATGGTGGTGATCGCAATGCAGCATGCCAGGCGTTGGGTATCAGCAAGACGACACTGTGGCGCAAGCTCAATGCCACGCGATAAGGTGCCGTCTGCGCAAACGTGAGCTAGCCTCGGATCGACATGTGTCGTTCGCGTGCTTGAACACGCTTGTCCGTCGGTCGTCGGTCGTCGGCCGCGGAGCGGAGGCGGGCCGATGGGCCGCTATATGAAGCTGTTGTGGAAGTTTATTCAGGCGCTCGTTGATGATTCGTCTTGCCGTTCCAGCGGATTTTCCCGTGCTGTTGTCGATAGAGCGTCGCGCCGGCGAGCGGCTGCGTGGGCATGCCGCGTTCCCGGTATTTGCCGCGCATGGATTAACTCAGGATGAGCTTGCCGACGGGGTGCGGCAACGCAGGCTATGGGTAGTGGAGCACGACGAGCAGCAGGCCGTGATCGGCTACTTGCTCGGCGGGGAACTCGATGGTGGGTTCCATATCCGGCAAATGGACGTCGACCCTGCCTACGGCCGTCGGGGCCATGGCCGAGCATTGCTGCGGCATGCATGCACCGCCGGGCGCGCCGGGGGTTACCGGCAAGCCCTGCTGACGACATTGCGGGACGTGCGCTGGAATGCGCCCTTCTACCGCAGTGAGGGTTTCGCCGAATTGCCGATCGCGCTGCAAGGCGAGCAGATGCGCGCGGTGCTCGCGCATGAGCAGGCGCTGGGATTTCCAATGCATCTGCGCGTCGCGATGGCCAAGCCGCTGGGCGATTGATCGTTGCGCGGATTGAGGCACCCGTGACCGTTACCCAGGCGCGTGCGGCGCTCGCCCCGGTCCATGAAAATACAGTTTATCCGCGTCGCACCGCTATGCCTATCGAGCGCACGCGTGCGGGGTCATCGGATGGACGAGATGTCGCGTACGCGGCAAAAGATTGGCGGATTACGTGGGTTCGCGCAGGTTGGCAGACGGCAGGGCGTCCAGCAATGACAGCAGCGCCTGGTCGCATGGCAGCGTGACCTTCAGCGCGAGCAGCGGATCGGCGCGCGTGCGCCCGAGGTTGAGCGCGGCAATCGGCTTGCCGGCCCGCACCGCTTGCACGCAGAAGCGATAGCCCGAGTAGACCATCAGCGACGAGCCCACGACGAGCACTGCATCGGCGCGCGCGAGCGCGGCCTGAGCCGCGTCGACACGCTCGCGCGGCACGCCTTCGCCAAAAAACACCACATCCGGCTTCAGCATGCCTTGGCAATGATCACACACCGGCACCCGGATCGTATCGAAGTCGATCGACTCGAGATCGGCGTCGCCATCGGGCGCTGCGTTGGCCGACAGCGTTTGCAGTATCGGATTGTCCGCTTCAAGCCGCTGCTGGAGGGCCGCACGCGCATGCACACGGCTGCAGCTCACGCAGACGGCGCGGCCAATGTTGCCGTGAAGCTCGATCGTGCCAGCTTGCCCGGTGCGACGATGCAGGCCATCGACGTTCTGCGTGACGAGCCGCTCGACGCGACCCAGCGCCTCAAGCCGCGCTAGCGCATGGTGCGCGGCGTTTGGCTCAGCCTGAGCTAGCACTTTCCAGCCGAGCGCGCTGCGGGCCCAGTAGCGGCGGCGTGCCGTCGGCGAGCGAAGGAACTCTTGCAGCAGAATAGGCGCACGGCCCTTGCGCTCGCCATTCGCATCGCGATAGTCGGGAATGCCCGACGCGGTACTGATGCCGGCGCCCGTTAGCACGAATAGGCGAGGATGTGCCAGCACAAAGCCGGCCAGTGCGCGCAGGCTCGTCTGCGCGTCACCTAGCTCGGTCGGCGTGTGCGTTGGCCCGGTCGTATCGACACCGTTGCGGCGTTTGGCCGGACCTTCGGATATGAACGTTTTCATCTCGCTGACAAAGCAGTGTGGTATAACGGCAACCGTGCGTGGCATCGGCGACGGGCCGATACGCCTCCTGACCGATTCTACGGGGTTTGGGTACGGCTGTCGGCGTTGCGTGCGACGGAACAACGGGCACATTGGCGCGTCGGTGTGTGCCGATACGCGCACCGACGCGTCGGCGCCGGCGCAAGGGTGTAGGCCGACGCGCTGGCCGTGCGCTTGGCGAGCGTACCGTGCTCGACGATTTGTCGCTGACGATCCAGCGTGGCGAGTTGTTGATAGCACTGGGCCGCGACCTGACCGGCGTGCCACCGCACTAGGGTGGCCTGGGAATGTTGTTCCAGAGCTATGCGCTTTCTGCATGCCTAACGGTGTTTGAGAATGTCGCGTTCGGCTTGAGGGCGCGGCGTATTGAACGCCAAAATCGCGCGGTGCGTGGCCGATGCGCTCAAGCTCGTCCAGTTGTCCGACGCGGGCCATATGATGCCGCTGCCGCGTGTCCCTATTTGTTACAAGCTGCTGATGTTGCCCTGCTTCGGCCTTGGCGAGCGCTTTGCGCAACTGAACCCGCTCGCCGCCAATGCATTGCAATTGCGGCGCTGGAAAGACCGGGCCAAAGTGGCCTGCCTGCCTATACCTGATCTGGAACACTACCTGGCGATCATTGCGCGCTTGTGTGTGGTGGCGCTGCCGCGCTCACTCGTCGCACTGGAGCATCGGTCTTTTTAGATCGCTTATCAGACGCTATACGGTCTGTTCTTCTCCGATTGTGCCAGGCTCGCAGCCCGGTGCATAAGCTGCATTTTTTATGGCGAGGACACAATGACACGACAGACAAGTCGATTGCTTTTGAAGTTGGGCGCCGGCATGGTTTTGGCAGTAACCGCGGGGTGCGGCGGCACGACGAGCAGCGACATGAGCGCGTCGGCCGAGCATCGTACAGGGGAGGCGCCGATCACCGCACCGCGCGTCGTCGCTTCCCCGCGGTATGAGCGCGAAGAACACGATGGGATTGACGAGCGCGACAGGTCAGACGGACCAGAGCTTAATGGCGACGCCATGCTGGTGCGTGCTATGCCGGCTGTGTCTGGCGATGGCAATTTGCACAAGCTGTCGCACACGGACACCACAAGCGCGTCGGCCGAGTATCGTACAGGAGAGGCGCCGATCACCGCACCGCGCGTCGTCGCTTCCCCGCGGTATGAGCGCGAAGAACACGATGGGATTGACGAGCGCGACAGGTCAGACGGACCAGAGCTTAATGGCGACGCCATGCTGGTGCGTGCTATGCCGGCTGTGTCTGGCGATGCCAATTTGCGCAAGCTGTCGCACACGGACACCACAAAATTGCAGGGACGAGATGATACCGAGGTGTTGCATGACTGGACAGACGCTGCTCATTTAAAAACAGGTCTGCCCGCCACGCCGGTGAAGCGCCCATCTGAAGAATACAAGCGCAGGTCGCTGAGCAGGGCGTCGTCGCTATCAGTCTTCCATGGGCCCCGCCCCGACAACACGAGGGGGAATTCTTATCCTGACATAAGTACCATCTTCCACGCTGTGCCGTCAATAGACGTCCCGGGACACGCGCACCGCCGCGCCCGGGCCAGCTTGCCTATTAGTCCGACCAAACGATCGTCTAGCGAGCAAGATGCTGGCGTATTGAATGTATTGCCCCATTTCTTTCACGATACAAATTTCAATCCGCTTGAGGCGTTCTGCTCCACGCAGGGCGACACAGTGGCCACTTTGGAGGAGCGGCCGGCGGCACCGTTGAGTGCCCGGCTCAGGACGTGGATGCGGGAGGCCCATGCCGATTTTGCCGACTGCCGTACCATGCCTTGTCCTCATCGAGGATCGCCGCAGCCGTGGACCACGCTGTTCGATGTCGATGCACGGATGAGACAGTACAAGGAGCAGGCAGACGTGCGCGAGGCGCTTGAACGCCGGGTGAGTGCAAAGCAGGCGGTGCCTGTGACGCCCGATGCATTCGATCAGCTCAATCAACGCGATAAACTGTGGGTCGCGCTGCGCGTCATCGACGCCGAGGGTGCGAACGACGACGATCGACTCGCTTGGTCAGTGGCGGCCATCCTGTTTCCGTGCGAAGTGCTTCGCGAACGCCAGCATCGCATGGTTGTGCAATGGATGCTCCGCATGTTCGACCTGCGCCTGGACCTGGTCGCTTTGGGCGAGCGCGGCGCCCGGCCGGGCGAACTTGATGCATTTGTCCGGGCGGCGGCGGCCCGTGACATCGATCGGCAAGACCGGCTCGAACAGCTAGAGCGGGCGCTGCACGCACTGGCCGTCTACGAGATCGTCCCGAGGATGCGTAGTATTCTAGAACCTACGAGTGCACAGTTGCATGAAGTGGCGAAGACCACCTTTCGCGTGGTTGAGGCACTTGAGCGACTGGCTGCCGAAGTGGTGCCCACGGCGGTACAGCAAGGTGCGGTCGATACGGACTACGCAGATCGTTTTAATCAATTGTTTTCCGGAACGATATAGACGTTCACCGTTCCACGGCTGAATAGCAGCTCGTCCGGCTCCTACAACGGGCGCATGGCTGTGTCCATGCGTGCCGCTTCAGCGGCTACCCGATGATGGCCGTAGCGGACACAACAACGACGGGCGGACCGATGGGCAGGTAACATGCCGTGCAACAATGGCACCCCGCGTGGTGCATGGAGCTGGCCCAATTGGATCGGCTTAAGCGATCCGCGCAGCAATGGGCGGCCACTGAGGGCGTTCAAGGCCGATCTGGCGAATTGTACGTTAGGCACGGTCGCGGGCCATGCCTGCGCTGGCACGCATGCGGGCGTTGTAAGCTCAGCGTACGCTGGGTTCAGCGTGCCATTAAGCGTGCGGTCTGCGTTGGTGGCCCAGTGCGATAGGATCTACTGGGTAGAGACGGTAATAAAAGCGCATCGCACTCACGCTTGGCAAACGTCTGTGCAGACTGCGCAGCGGCTGGCCGGTCACGTTTGGGTCATTGCGCTGGTGGACTGCGCAGCGCGCAAAGTGTGGCCCTCGCTGGTGTCAAACGAGGCGTTTGTCACGCAAAGCGCTGTTCAGGAGGTCGGTGAGGCCAGGTTGAAAGTGCTCGCATAGGACCATTGAGTGCGCGGCGCGTATGCGTATATATGCACGCGGTTGGGTATCGTCAGCGTCGGTGTACGAAACAGCGCGCGGGCGTTCAGCGACGGGTCAAGTTCCTAAATCGCGTCGATGTACAGCCGCGGGCCAGGCCCGCCGATGCACGCATAGCCAGCGCTGAACGTACACAACACGATGCCACGATGCGGCGATGTGCGTCATCGCGCAGACATAGCTTCTAGTCGCCTTTTGGCATTGACCGAGCGATTCGAGTGACACCTGCCACTGCTGGGCGCTGGCGGCCGACTAGCGGGCAATCGGTGCGTGGCCATGCATGGCGATATGGCGCACCAGCCAGGGTGCGCGGCGTTGTTCGATCGCGTGGTGCGTGGGGCCGACCGCGAGTCATCTCGTACGCCAAAGCGGTAGTGCAGGGAAGGCTGGGGCATGTGTTCCAGCATCGCTGGACAGTGACGCACCAGCATAATGGTTAGACAAGCGAAGCATTGCACGAGCCACTGCGTCATCTCCTTCCACCATACAAGAGCGCATGTAGAACCCGAGGTAGCGCCACCGATGTACGGCGCACTGCCCGGAATAGGCAGTGTGCGCGGCGCGCCGGATCAGCGCGATGGAACAGGCTATGTCATCTAGGCAGCGCGATGGCGCCGCCAGCCATTCTGACAAGGCGGACGTTATGCACGGGCCTCGTTTAGCACGAGGCCGCGCCCACCGAGCAGCGCTGACGCGAAAGCTCGATCGGACATGGTGCGGTAATGAAACGGTGGAGGCGAAACGGTGAAGATGCATCGATTGTAGCCGCGAGTGGCTGGCATTCCTTTCGAAATGCGCAGAGAAATATCGAGTTGTGTCGTAGAATGCGCGCGAAACATCCATGCCATTGAGCGGCTCCATCATGGTTTCACGCATCCTGCTGATCGAAGACGACAGTCGGCTGGCTACACTGGTGGCCAGCTACTTGTGCAAGCACGACTATGACGTGCATATCGTGCTGCACGGCAACGACGCATTAGACGCGATTCTCGCGCGTCGGCCCGACTTGGTGATCCTCGATGTAAACCTGCCCGGCAAGGATGGCTTCCAGATATGCCGCGAGGCGCGCAAGCAGTTCGATGGGCTAATCATCATGGTGACGGCTCGGGATGAGCATTTCGACGAGGTGCTGGGACTGGAGCTGGGTGCCGATGACTACGTGCATAAGCCGGTGGAGCCACGCGTGCTGCTTGCGCGGATCAAGGCGCTACTGCGCCGCGGACTGCAGCGCGGCGGCGAGACGAACGTTGAGCCGGAGCGCTTCGTCTTAGGCAAATTCGAGATCAGCCGCGCCACGCGCAGCATTCGCTTGCCAGATGGTAGCGTGCCCGATCTCACCTCAGCCGAATTCGACTTGCTATGGGCGCTGGTGCGTTGCGCAGGCGAGGTCGTGAGTCGCGACGACTTGATGCGTCAGTTGCGCGGCATCGGCTTTGACGGCGTGGATCGCACGGTTGACGGCTGTATTTCCAAGCTGCGGCGCAAGCTGCACGACGACGCAGCCAACCCGCAGCGGATCAAGACCGTGCGTGGCAGGGGATATCAATTCAGCAAGCTGGCATGGGATTAATTCGACAAAATTCGACAATTTTGCATGCAAGACAACCAAGACAACCAAGACAACCAAGACAACCAAGACAACCAAGACAACCAAGACAACCAAGACAACCAAGACAACCAAGACAACCAAGACAACCAAGACAACCAAGACAACCAAGACAACCAAGTCAACCAAGTCAACCAAGTCAACCAAGTCAACCAAGTCAACCAAGTCAACCAAGTCAACCAAGTCAACCAAGTCAACCAAGTCAACCAAGTCAACCAAGTCAACCAAGTCAACCAAGTCAACCAAGTCAACCAAAGGCAATCAAAGGCAATCAAAGGCAAGGCACCGTGTCCGTATCGTCGTGGCGATCTTCCAATCGCGCGGCGGCACGCGCTTTGAGCCCAATTGGCCGGCTCAATAGACGTGTCCGAACTGAAAATATACATTGCGACGTCCCTCTGGCGCGAGCGCGACACCAAAATAGATCGGCCCAAATGAACTGGTTAGCCCGGTGAACAGTGACACGCTGCGCTTCATCGGCCCGCTGTCCAGCGCGTCGTTGAAGCCGCTCCAGACGTTACCCATTTCCGCCGTGACGCCTGCGAACAAGCCGCGGAACGGACCGGCATTGAATGAAGTCAACTGGTTCATGTACGTGAGTTGAGCATAGGCCATCGACGTGCCGGACAATTGGTCGGCTGCATATGCGGACAAGTGCCGGAAGCCGCCCAGCGTGAACCCGAGCGGGTTGATCGCGTTAGTGCCACCGATGTCCTTGCCGCCCTCGATGCCGAAGTTGATGCTGTGTCGTCCGAACGAGGCCGCGGCCAGTGCCTTGCCGTACAGTTCGGTAATGCGGTCCTCGCTGCTGGCGAGTGAACGCTCGGCCACGATCTCCGTATAGTAGCCGCGGCGGGGGAACTGCGAGTCGTCGAGTTGGTCGATGACCAGCCGTGCGCGCATGCTCAACTGCCGGCCATAGGCGTCCGGGAATGCCAACTGTGTGCCACTTTCGTCCAGCGGCAGGTTGTACAGCGGTGATGCGAAGCCGTGCGCATACGCGAGCCCGATGCGCAAGTCGCCGAGTCGCGCGAGCGGCAGCCCGAAATCGATGCCGGCGCGTTTGGTCTGCAGCTGAAACCG
Source organism: Mycetohabitans sp. B46 (assembly GCF_037389205.1). Taxonomy (NCBI): domain Bacteria; kingdom Pseudomonadati; phylum Pseudomonadota; class Betaproteobacteria; order Burkholderiales; family Burkholderiaceae; genus Mycetohabitans; species Mycetohabitans sp. B46. The sequence goes on along the minus strand of NZ_JADBGL010000007.1, from coordinate 28,997 downwards.
GGTAATGCGGATGTTGTCGCTATAGAGGTTCGCGTAGCGGCTCACGTACTCGACATACGGCGCCACGTAGTAGCCGAATGCACTGGATAACGGCTGGCGCAGCTCGCCGTGCACACTGATCAGGTCGCTGCCGAGCGTGGTGTCCACGCGTCCCTCGAGTCCCGACGGGCTCAGCCACGGTCGGCGATAGCCCAAATGCAGCCGAAATCCGCCCTCATCGGTCGAACTACTCGACAAGCCCAGGCCAAATAGCAGGAAGTTTGGCCCCCATGACTTCTGCCGCGCCGTGATCACGAGCCGGTGTTCGTCGCCATGTTTGACCAGCTTCTGCGTGACGTCCTCGAAGTCACCGGAATTCGACAAGGTCAGCAGATCCTTGTTCAACTGGTGTGGATCGTAAAGGTTGCCCGGCCGCACATGCAGATAGTTGCGGATCCGTGCGGCCGGCACCACGCCGACCGACTCGATATCGATCTGGGTCAGGCGTATCGGGCACGGTGGTGGGGCAGCGTGTGCGCGGCGGTAAGCAGCGTAGTTGGCGGGCGCCAGCGCCAGACGCCGCAGTTGCGGCAGGGCCGCGCGGGCCGCCGCCTCGCCGGCCTCGATCGCCTGTGCCGCGTTCGCAAAATCGGTAAAGGTTAGGGAGCCGAGGTCGGGTTGGATCAGCACGTCACCGGCGGCCAGCCGCGACCGTTGTTGCGCGACATTTTGCCGGATCAGGATGCCGATCATCTGCTGCATCACGTCCGCAGGCGTTGCCAGTGCGTCGAGCGGGCGCAGCGGTGAGCCGATGTCCACGGCGATCACGATGTCTGCGCCCATCGCGCGTACCGTGTCCACCGGTAGGTTGCTGACCAAGCCCCCGTCGACCAGCGTGCGCCCGTCGACGTCGGCCGGCGCAAACAACCCGGGCATCGCCATGCTGGCGCGGATCGCCTGCGGCAGCGAGCCATGATCCAGCACGATCATCTGGCCACTGCGCAAATCGGTCGCGACCGCCCGATACGGGATCGGTAGCTTATCGAACGACAGGTCACCGGGCAGCGTCGAGGTCCAATCCGACAACAGTGCTTGCAGCCGGTTGCCTTGCACTAGGCCGCGTGGCAACTTCAGCCCGTCGCTGCTGACGCCCATCGTCAGGCTGCTGACATATGATTGTTCGTCTTCGCGTTGCGACTGCGGCAGCTCGGCGCGTTGATGCACGTCGAATGCGATGTCCGCCAGGTTCACGCCCGCCAGCCGGCCCTGCATGTCTGTCGCACTCATGCCGCTCGCGTACAAGCCGCCCACCACGGCGCCCATGCTGGTGCCGGCGATGTAATCCACGGGGATGTGGTTTTCCTCCAGCACCTTAAGCACGCCCAGGTGCGCATAGCCACGCGCACCACCGCCAGAGAGCACCAGGCCGATCGCCGCGCGGCCGTGCGCACAGTCGGGCGGCGCGCACGCGAGTGCCCCGGCGCACGATGCCGAGGCGTGCAACGCCAGCGCTGCCGCGAGCGCCACGGCGAGTGCTTGGCAGTCAATGCGGCTATGCCGTGACACGTCCTTCTGCCCGATCGTGACGCGCATGGCCAATGCGCGCAGGCGGGTCCGCAGTGATAGGGTCATCCTGTTGCTTGCGTTCTTAAAAACTAACTATTATCGCTGCACGGGTGTCGCGCGTGGAGGACAATGCGCGGTTTCGTCCGCTTGCACAGGCGCGCACAGGACACGCCGCCGACCTGCATCGCGACGGGCATCAGCTGTTCGGCCTGACGGTGACCGTGCAGTGGCTCGTTGCGTTGCTGGCTATGGGTTTCACGTTGCCCGGGCCGCTGCCGGTGACGCACGTGTTGGCATCGCTGGCTCTCGGTCTTGGTGGGCGTGTTCACGTACGTGACTCGCGGCACGTCGCTATACGTAAAACTGTTATTGATCTGTACCGGTGCCTAAGGTCACCCGTGAGGTGAATTCGGCGACGTATCGATCGTTTAACGCCTTCGGGACGGCCGCTCTGATCTATTGCATCGTATCGTTTGCCTTGGTCGCGGCGTTTTGTGCCGCTGAATGGCAGTATCTCGCTTGCTTGCGCCCCGCTCGCTGCCGCTGCGGGCTTTCTCTAAGATGACGGGCTCAAGGGACTGGCGAAGGCAAAGATCCGTTGCAGCGCGCCAGCTAATCAGGCCCGCAGATCAGCCTGGCCCGCAGATTAACCTGGCGTGCGGATGCTCTTCGGCTGCTCATTTTCTCCAACGCGTATCGCGGGAGGCTCGACGTGACGCCGCGTGAGAAGCGGCGCGTATTTGTCAATGCGACGGCCCGGGTATCGACGGAAAACGGTGTGACGTAGCGGGTGGACCGTACGCCATCATTTCGGGTTCTTCTCGCTGGCTTGCCAGAAAGGATTGTCTTGAATGTCGAAACTGAAGCGTGGCTCGCCCGGCGTTCGCGTGCCGTTGACAGGCATGCGTCTCGCCGTTGCCCGGGGGGCGGCGCGGTTGCGGCTGGTTGCCTCGGGGGGGCGGGCTGCATCGGGTCGGTAGGCAGGTTTCGTGCCTAGCCCGGACAATCGGCCATTGCTGGGCGCACGCTTGGCAATGCCAGTTGCCTTGCGTTGATCCGTTCGCGGTTTCGCGTCGGCGGAGTCGGCCACGATCGGCGGTTTTGCTCCGCAATGGCGGACTGAAAATCTGTCAGGCATTCCGGATCCTCGCTGGTGTGCAATGTCGATACCCGGGATTCTGACGCCGACGCCATGAGCATGACGCACTTACCGCGAACCCGGCGGGCTGCCGGCGAAGTGGCGTGCCGGACCGTCCACGGAAACCCGATAAAACGGATCGCGTAGGCGAAAGATGTTTCGTGAGCCACCGCCTTACGTGCTCCGCGTGGACCGAGCGTGGCGGTCCAATCGCCAACGTGCTCGCCTTCGATCCGCGCAAGAGCATGAAGCATGGGGGGGACCGGCATGCCTGCGACTGCGGGTAGCGTTAAACGAGCGGGAGATTGATGAAGTGAGTCCATTGCTGTGGATGGACAACAAGTTGTATGCGCAACTGAACATGTGGGTCAAGGAGCCCTATCGCGACCGTCTGGCCGCTGACGGCCTCGGCGACCCGCAACTGCTCGTGCAATGCCGCACCGCGCGCGATGAGCTGACACAGTGGCTTAATCTCGGGTCCGTCTACGGTTTCCAGCGCTGAGCCGGCGTGACCGTCCGATCTGCTTGCACTGACGCTGCAAGGCGATGTACCCGTCGAGCGCGAAGGAAGACGGGTCAATTGTATTCGCTGGAACTGAATCGATCATGGTGTGCTGACGATGGCCTCCGCTGCGCGGCGACTCCCTCGACGACGGATCGGTTCCCGCCGTGCTAGTGTCGTGCGGAATCCGTGACGACGAAACTGCATCGAGCAAGAGGCCGCGAAGTTGAGACACAGAAATCAGTTCTTTACAGTGCGCCAAACCACTGATACATTGGATTTTCGCGGCAAACAGCTATCCCGATAAGAGGGTGGAGTTGGAACCTGAGAGACGCGGGCTACGGAGCGCGCAAGACGATTCCGGGTCGCGAATAGACGCACGGCTGCGCGCCGTGCTTTTTTTGGGGTGCGCCCAGCATGGGCACACTCCTGTGGGCGCCAGTTCCACCATAAGCTGGTTACAACGAATGAAGTGAAGCGCAGCTGCATGAGGGCGACCGAGTGTGGGAGAGCAGCGTGGATCGTGCCACTACCGCGCTGGCTCAAGCATGTGCCACTATTTCAGGTGACGTTCGAGTGTCAAAGCAACGAGACCGGAGCGTGGCAGCCGCCGGATCTGGAAGTCACGCCAGCGAATTTGCCTGACGAGGTGGCCACGTTCGATCTGGGGCTGCACTTGTACGAGTCGGGTGAAGAAATTGTTGGTGGGCTGGGCTATACGATGGCATTGTTCGATCGCGCGACGATTGAGCGACACGTTGAAGTCCCGGCTAATACACGTTGAGTATTTGCAGATGATGTTGCAGGCGATGGCGGCTGACGGCCAGTATTCGGTCATCCGCGTCGAGTTGCTGCCGTTGGCTGAGCGCACGTTGTTGTTCCAGACGTGGCATGCGACGCAGCAGGTGTGCGATTCACGGACATTGTTTCACTTTTTGAATGAGATGTCTGTGAATCGCACACCTGGGGTATCGCATGATGTGGCGACACAGTGCAGCATTCACTACGTCGACTCGAGCAGATTTTAATGATCCTATACGATCAAGGTGCTATCTCCCTGCAAAATGGCTCAACTCATGCTAGTGCAAAGCCTCAGCGATATTGATGCGGTCGTGAACGGCAGCGAATCAACTGCTGCCGTTTGTCGCCGTGAGTGCTTCGCTTTTCCTATACAGCATTTGTCGGTTTAAGCGACGATAACAAGCTTGTGTTTGTCACAACGCGGGCTCTATAGTCACAGTGATCTATTTGACGAAGCGGCGCACCGCAACTTGGCATCATGCTTGGGCGCGTCGCGTGAGCGGGCAGTCACACAATGAGGTGAGGTGTCAGCGAACGGGTGCATGGCAGTCGCTGTTTTGCTGGTTAAAAGTGATGTCTGGAGGGAATACAATGCGGACGTACCCCAGCTTGCACCCAGTGACGTTGCACAAGCGTGGCGCGTCCAATTTTCCCGCCGTACAATTCTTAAACCGTCTTCGCCCGGTATAGCCTATCCGCCACGTTGTTGCCGCGGTGAAGCGTGTCCAGTACGCTCACGGTACGCGAGCAAGCTGGTTTTCGTTGTTGTCGTTAGCGCAGCGTCTGTTCGCAGCGCGGCTGGTTTGCCAGCACAAGTTAGTCAACCCGCATGCGCGGTGTTTTAAGGATTCGCCCGCTAGCAGGATCGGCCTGCTTAGATCTTAGGGACACGAGAAATGGGCGCGTCAATGGCGGTTTTCGGTAGCCAATGACTGACCCACAGATAGATAGTAACACTGATAAATTGAGACGCAGCGGTCTGAATGGCTGTGGACCTGTTATCGCATAGCAATGCTGCAAACGCTTGGGATTACGAAAATGAAGAAATATGTCAGCTGATGTTGCCCAAGCAGTCGAATTGCGTGATTAATCCTATCACGCTACCCGCACGAATACGCATGTGTCGTCTCCGGGTTGAAGGAGGGCGGTTATGTTCAATGCGTGGAAACCACGTATCCAAAATCGAATAAATCATTGATCTGAATGGGAGGGATTGATGGCTGCTAGCGCGACACCCCTTGCGATGTATCCGCTTTCTTCGGCGCAAACAGAAATCTGGCTCGCGCAGCAGCTTCATCCAGACAGCCCGGTCTATAACATCGCGCAATACACGGTGATTGAAGGCGCGATTGATCCGGCCGTGTTTGAAGTGGCATTGCGCCAAGTCATCGGCGAGGCGGACAGTCTGCGCTTGCAATTTGTCGACAGTCGCGAGGGGTTGCGACAGGCGATAGGCTCACCTGCGTGGTCGATGCCGGTGCTGGATGTCAGTGCAGAGGCTGATCCTTACACAAGCGCGCAAGCGTGGATGTGCGCCGATTACGAGCAGCCAGTAAATCTGTTGCAAGGGCCGCTCTTTTGCTATGCGTTACTGAAAGTCGCGCCCGAACAATGGATTTGGTATCAGCGTACTCACCATATCCTCATGGATGGGTATGCCTTTTTTCTGATTGCGCAACGCGTCGCGCAGGTGTACAGCGCAATGCGTGTAGGAAGGGAGCCCGAGCCGTGTGTGTTGGGCTCAATCTTACAGCTGTTGGACAGTGATGCACAGTACCAGACCTCCGTCCAGCGAGAGCGGGATGAGGCGTATTGGCTGAAGTTCTGTGCTGATTGGCCTGAGCCCACGACATTAGCGAGCGGTGCCGCACCGGCCTTACAGCACCGGCTGCGTCAGACAGCGTGCCTGGCGCCCCAAGCGCTGGGAGCTTACGCGTCGGATGCGGGCCGGCTGGCTCAGCTTCTCACAGCCGCGCTGGCCGCGTATCTGCATCGGATAACTGGCGCGCAGGACGTGGTGCTGGGCTTTCCCGTGACGGCTCGCTTGGGTGGGGACCGGCATATCCCCGGTACACTGGCGCACGATATTCCGCTGCGGTTCACGTTCGAGGCGGGGATGAACCTGTCGTCATTGTTGCATCAGGCTGCACAGCAGATCCAGCGCGGTTTGCGGTACCAACGCTACTCGAGCGAAGCGTTGCGGCGCCGATTGGGACTGCCTCCAGGGCAAGCGCTATTCGGTGCCACAGTCAACGTGATGCCGTTCGACTACGAACTATCGTTCGATGGGCATTCGTCAACAAACCATAATTTGCTCAATGGTCCAGTTGACGATCTAATGCTTGGCGTCTATTGGACGTCAGCTAGCGATCCACTACGGATTGACTTTAACGCGAATCCTACATGCTATACGGTGGAGGCGCTCGAGGCGCATCAGCGCCGGTTTACCCGGTTTCTAGCAGCGTTGGCTGCGGATGCTACGCAACCGATTGGTGGCATTGATCTGCTCGATGCTTCTGAGCGGCATCGGCTGTTGGTCGAATGGAACGCGACGCAGCGTGACTATCCGGCACATCACTGCATTCACCAGTTGTTCGAAGCGCAGGTGGAGCGCACGCCCGAGGCCACAGCACTGGTGTTTGAAGAGCAGACGCTGAACTACGCTGAGTTGAATGCGCGGGCGAACCGCTTGGCGCATCAGTTGATTGAATGGGGCGTGAAGCCCGATCGCTGCCAGCGCCACAGCCGTTCCGCAATTTGATTGCGCAGGCGCGTCTGGGCGTGAGTCAGGCTGAGCATGAACGTTTCTTTACCGAGCAGCTTGCGGACATTGAGGAGCCAACACTGCCGTTTGGTCTGGCGCAGGTGCATTGCGATGGTGCGCAGATCAGGCAAGCGCATCGGATGTTGCCGCAAGCGTTGAACGATCGGCTGCGTGCACACGCTAGGCGGCTGAATGTGAGTCTGGCGAGCCTATGCCATCTAGCGTGGGCACAGGTGCTGGCCCGCGCCAGTGGCCAACAACGCGTGGTGTTTGGCACGGTGCTGTTTGGGCGGATGCAAGCGGGTGATGGCGCCGACAGTGCGATGGGGCTGTTTATCAATACGCTGCCGCTGCGCGTGGACCTGGCCGGTAGTGTGCAGTCCGCTGTGCGCGCCATGCATGCGCGGCTGGCGGCACTGCTCGAGCACGAGCATGCGCCGCTGGCGCTAGCGCAGCGTTGCAGTGGCGTGGCGGCCGGCACGCCCCTATTCAGTGCGCTGCTGAACTATCGGCACAATACGACCCACCCAACTGAGCGCAGCATGCTGCCCGGCGTTGAGCTGCTCAGTGCGCAGGAGCGTACCAATTACCCGTTGACGCTGTCGGTCGAGGACTGTGGTCAAGCGCTGGGACTGACCGCGCAGGCGGTGGCGTCGTTGGAGCCGGATCGGGTGTGCGGGTATATGCAGCAGGCGTTGGAGAGCCTGACTGAGGCGCTCGAGACAGCGCCTGAGTGGCCGGTTGGGCAATTAGAGATATTGCCCAATGAAGAGCGGGAACTGCTGCTGCAGACGTGGAACGCGACAGCACAAGACTATCCGGCGCATCGGTGCATCCACCAGTTGTTCGAAGCGCAGGCGCAGCGCACGCCCGAGGCCACGGCATTGGTGTTTGAAGAGCAGACGCTAAGCTACGCTGAGTTGAATGCGCGGGCGAATCGCTTGGCGTATCAGTTGATTGAATGGGGCGTGAAGCCCGATGCGCGCGTGGCCATTTGTGTGGAGCGCTCGCCCGCGATGGTGGTGGGGTTGCTGGCGATCCTAAAGGCGGGTGGTGCGTATGTGCCGCTCGATCCGGCGTATCCGGGCGAGCGGCTTATGCATATTTTAAAGGATGCGGCACCGGACATGGTACTGGCCGATGCGGCGGGCCGGGCGGCACTGGGTGACGCAGTCTTGGCCGATCGCACGGTGCTCGATCCGAGCAGGCTGCCGGAGCAGTCGGAGGCGAACCCGTCGGTGCCGGCGTTGACGTCCCGCCATCTTGCGTATGTGATCTATACGTCGGGCTCCACTGGGATGCCCAAGGGCGTGATGGTCGAGCACCACAGCGTGGTCAACCTGTGTACCTGGCATAACGAGACGTTTGATGGACAGCATGGTTGCCGTAGCGCCTTGACCGCGGGCGTGGCATTTGACGCCTGCGCGTGGGAGGTTTGGGCCAATTTGGTTGGCGGCGGCACATTGTTTATTCCTCCTGGCGCTCTCCACGATGATGTCCCTGCGCTGCTAAGTTGGTGGCAACAACAGCCATTGGATACGGCTTTCTTGGTGACGCCGTTGGCTGCGATGGCCTTGTCTGGTCAGCAAACGCCTGCTGGATTGCGTTATTTGCTCACCGGCGGGGATCGCTTTCCGCCCTTAGTCCGCTCCCTGCCCGCTGGGCTGGCTTTGATGAATCAGTATGGGCCCACTGAAACGACGGTCGTGGCGACGTCTGGCCGATTGGGCGCAGAGGGCGATGTACCGCATATTGGACGACCGATTGCGAACACGCGGATTTATTTGCTCGATAGCTACGGCCAGCCGGTGCCATTAGGCGCGGTCGGTGAGCTGTATATCGGTGGCGCGGGCGTGGCGCGGGGTTACCTGAACCGTCGGGAGCTGACCGCTGAGCGTTTTGTGTGCGATCCGTTCTCGGCTGAGCCCGATGCGCGAATGTATCGGACGGGGGATTTAGCGCGGTATTTACCGGATGGGAACTTGGCGTTTCTGGGCCGCAATGACCAGCAAGTCAAGATTCGTGGCTTTCGCATTGAGTTGGGCGAGATTGAGGCATGCTTGGTCCAGCATGCGCAGGTGCGTGAGGCAGTGGTGCTGGCAGTGGGCGAGGGCCAAGATAAACGCCTGGTCGCGTATGTGGTGGCCGAGCCCGATAACGCGTTAGCGGGTACCTTGCGTACGTACGTGGCAGCCGCGCTGCCCGAGTACATGGTGCCTAATGCGTTCGTGCGGCTCGATGCATTGCCATTGACGCCGAACGGCAAGCTCGATCGCCGAGCGCTGCCGGCACCAGACGCGCAGGCGTTCGCGCACCAAGTGTACGAGGCGCCGCAAGGCGAGTTTGAGACCACGCTAGCCGCGATCTGGAGCGAGTTGCTCGGTGTGGAGCGGGTAGGCCGACACGACAGCTTCTTTGCACTCGGTGGCCATTCGCTGCTCGCGGTACAAATGATCAGTCGTAGCCGCACCGCCTTGGGTTTGTCTATTCCAATGCGCACCCTGTTCGAAGCGCCGACCCTTGCTGCGCTAGCGCAGCGTGTATCGTCACAAGACAATGTGCAGGATGAGTCCTTTGCTGTTGTGCTGCCAATTCAACCGCACGGTGCTCGACCTGCGCTTTTCTGCGTTCATCCTATCAGCGGCATCAGTTGGCACTATCGAAGCTTGGCGAGCCATTTGGAGGAGGATCAACCCGTCTATGGCTTACAAGCGCATGGACTCGACGGTATCTCGTCGCTTGCGCCTACGATTGAAGCCATGGCTGCGGACTATATCCAGCAAATCCGCCGTATTCAGCCGCATGGGCCTTACTATCTGCTGGGTTGGTCGTTTGGCGGAAAAGTCGTGCACAGCATAGCGACGCAACTCGAGCAACAGGGCGAGACAGTCGCGCTGCTGGTGGTGCTCGATGCCACGCCAAAGACCGCGCAAGGGGATGACAAGCTGGAAGCCAGCGAAAAAGCAAAGCTTTATATCAACCTGTATGCGCGTCACGAAGCGGAAAATCTGTCGGAGGCCGGCCAATATTTGTGGGAGAAAACCCGTGCGGTTATCCAGAATAATGAACGCATTGCACCAAGCTTTTCTCCACGCATTTATAGCGGTGACATGCTGTTTTTCCGAGCGACGGTGGCACTGGATGGCACTATTGCGCCCCTCTCACCGGGTGCATGGCAGCCTTACGTGCTAGGGGATATTGAGGTGCATGACATTGCTTGCAAGCATGAGGATATGGAGTTACCGGAACCGACTGCGCACATCGGCCGCATCCTACGCCGGAAATTAAATGCGCTGCAGGAATGTCGGTCAACTGACAATAAGGCAGCTTCTTTGACATAAGAATCAGCATTTTGCCCAGACACGCCAATAAGCTCAACAGTGCTGTGTGTACTGCGCCGTAGTCGTGGCCGATACTTGCCGCGAATTGCCGCATTGGCCATATACCGCTAGCCTGCGTCTGGCGCAGCTAGCTTGCCAACGCTTCATGGGCGTGGCGCTTAGCTCTGTCGGCGAACTCGAGAGATAGCCGCCGGATTGCCACAATCTGTGGATTTCGCTCGCCGAGTCGTTGAGCAAAGCGCTCGATGTGCCGCTTGGTTGCCCCCGCGCTCAGTATGTGTATTGTAGAGCGGGAGATAATCGGTAATCGGCTCATCGTTGCACTGAAACATAAAGTCCTTGTTGCTTACTGCACGGCTTGCACAGCGGCGTGAAGTGCGGCTCGCGCGCTATGAATCGGCCATGCATCACCATCGAATCGGGAGGGCAATTTGGGCGATTGTACGCATCATGGCATTGGACCGGCGTACGGTGCAGCATTGGATCAGCGCCGGTGGGTCCCCTGAGCGGGCACACTGGCCACCAGTAGCCAGCAAGTTGGATCCCTTCCTGATTTATCTGGCAGCGCGAGCGCTGCCAGGACGCTGTGATGCTGCACTCGCAAATTGCAGCGCAGGGGTTCAAGGGCGGTTGCGGTGCCATCACAGCTATCGATTGTAGCGGTGGCGCTTCATGGCGGGTTGAATCTGACAGGCACTAGCCGTGTAAGAGCGCCACAACACTGAGCATCGTGCGATAGATGCCCCACACGAGTGGCAATCCAACCGCGGTCCAAGCAAGCACAACCAGCACACCGCTGCCGAACGCCCGCATGGCGGGTGCTTCGGCAGGCAGCTCGCACACGGGTGGCGCAGGGTGCGCCACGCGTTTTTCCTCCGCCAGCTCTTGCTCGCTCATGAAATGTTTCGGGTGCACTGGCTTTATCAGAAGGTTGCAAACTAGGCCTACTAACAGCATGCCAACTAAGATATACATCGACTGGTTGTACACTTGCTCACGCGGCAGACCCAGACCTAGCTGGTAGTCACGCATGTAGTTCACTACGACCGGCCCAAGAATGCCGGCGGTGGCCCAAGCTGTGAGCAGCCGGCCATGGATGGCACCGACAAACTGGGTGCCAAACAGGTCGGCCAAGTAAGCCGGCACCGTGGAAAACCCTCCACCATACAGACTGACGATGACGCAGACAGCAGCAACAAAGAGTATTAAGTACCCGGCGGTGATACTCGACGGAATGCTGGCGTATAGAAGCACACCTAGCACGAAGAAAATGGTGTAAGTTTGCTTGCGTCCGAGCTTATCGGAAAGACTGGCCCAGACAAACCGGCCACCGATGTTGAATAAACTCAGCAGCGCGGTAAAACCGGCTGCCACAGAGGCTATTGACGTCAATTGCGTTTTATCGAGTGCAGAGAATTGCACGGCTTGGCCAATCAAGTGTCCACCGAAGACTTCTTGCAGCATCGGACTGGCCATGCCGATCACACCGATTCCGGCCGAGACATTCATGCAAAGCACCATCCACACCAGCCAGAACTGCGGGATGCCCCACACTTTCTTCACATGAACATGGTGCTGCGTCACCATGGCGCCATTTACCCGATCGTTAGCGGGCTTCCAGCCAGCGGGTGCCCATCCGGGCGGCGGTACGCGATAGGCCAGTGCGCCACTCATCATAAACACAAAGTACATTGCGGCCATCGCGACAAAAGTCTGCGTCACGCCCCCGCCTTCGTACGCAGCAAAGGACGCCATGAGTTCCGTGGCTAGCGGCGAGCCAATCATCGCGCCGCCACCAAACCCCATGATGGCCATGCCGGTGGCCATGCCCCGCCGATCTGGAAACCATTTGATCAGTGTACTGACTGGCGAGATATACCCGAGACCCAGACCAATACCGCCAATCACGCCGGAGCCCAGCAGCATCAGCCAGAACTGATGTAGGTGGATGCCGAGTGCGGAAAGCAGCATACCACTGCACCAGCATAGTGCGCTGACCACGCCAGCCTTGCGCGGCCCGGCTCGCTCCAGCCAGCCTCCCCAAATAGCGGCAGAACTGCCAAGTAGCACAAAAAACAATGTATACATCCATCCCAGCGTGGAAATCTTCCAGTCGCAGTGAGTCACGAACAACTCTTGCAAAAAGCCGACTTCGGGACCGCAGGCCATAGGATGGGTGATGCCGATGGCCTGCGACAAGGGTAGCCAAAAGACCGAGAAGCCGTAAGCCATGCCTATGCACAAGTGAATCGCCAAGGCGGCCGGAGGGACCAGCCAGCGGTTGAAGCCTGGCCTCGCTACAATGCGCTCCTTGGAGAGGAACGGCACAGCCGCGACTTGCTCGGCGGCGCCTGCACTTAGACTAGATGTCATGTTGTCTCCGTCGATCATGACCGGCTAGGGATGCACCACATGCCTTAAAACATGAAAAAAGCCGGTCGGTTATGCTAACAAGCGGACAATTATTGACTACAAAAAACAGGCAGCTTTATTTTTTCGCGACCCTATTACGATAACGATACTGCCGACGACCGAGTTGTACTTGATATCGCCGGCGGTCCTGGTTTCCATTCAAAAGTAACCTCCTATGTCAAGACAGTCCTGACAACGCGCTTACCCTTGATCCAATCTTGCCCATACAGCGACACGCAAAATTCTGCGATCATGTCAAACACCTCGGGTTTGGTCAACAACGTCATATGGCTGAATGAGTTCGCCTCAATCATCTCAAAGCTTGGCAATTGCCGTTGCCACGCTTGCCAAGCGTAGTGACGGCACGGCAATGAGGCGTGCCGCCGTATCTCAAAAGCTCCTGGCGTCGGGTTGCGAGCAGCATTGCTCGTCAGCGTGGGCTGGGCAAAGCGACAGTCTATCGGATCCTTGCTTCCGCGAGGATAGCAGACTCAGCCTGACCGGACAGCGATCACACGCATAAATGGCGCTTTGGGAAGCTATGTCGTCACTATCGCTACCTGACAGTTCTTTGTTCCACCCATAAATAACATAGAATGCAACTCGCACCCGTCCCGCTGGCGGTTAATCAACGGCTGGTGTTCATGCATACGCCCGTAGGTGTACCGGTGAAACCCGACAAATGTAAGCGTTTAGTAGACGATGTGGTTTGCGCGGGACGGTCTGCCATGCGTCAGTGTGTTGAGGCGACGCCCCGCCATGGCAACAGGGCCTGGTAATCGTCGGTAGTAGGCACGTTGCGGCAATACGGCGTGCGACTGACGCAGAAGCAGTGCTTCGATTTGCCCGAGGGCCACACGACTCTCGCGTTGTCTTGTGAGCAACCGATTCTCCGGCGACATGCCTTCGCAGCGCGATTCGATCCCAAACAGCTGCTCGATCAGTCGAATGAATCCGCTAACGAGATGATTGCGACCACGCTGCGCATTCGGCAGGCTCTCTTTCGCCTCGATCCTGTAGCGACGCGTGTGCGTTCAGCAGTCCACCTGCACCAGTTGATTGGTGTCGGCGACATCATTGTACAGCTTATCGCCGTCAGTCATCCCTGTTACGCCGGGTTTGATGCTAGCCTAGCGCGCCGCGGCGTATGCTGCGCTGCGCGTCGAGCTGTAACTGAACAACCGAATGGCAGGACCCGTGTCGCTCATCCGCGGGTGACTAGCCCGGGGGAATCTCACCCCGAGGTTCTCGCAAAACCGTACGTGACACCTTCGCGTTATACGGCTTCCGTTATCCAAGTCTCCCAGTGGACGAACTCCCCCGTCGCTGCCATCGAAGACGACATGACGGATTGTGCTCGGCAAGCGCCTGTTCGCCGCTAACCGCGACCGGCACGAATGCCGACTCTGCGGTCGGCTGCTGTGTTGAAGCATTAGCTAGCCGTTGCTAGTGCAACTTGCTCCATTTGCATAAAAGGTTCGCATTGACGCCGTGTCTGAGTGTGAGCCCCGCTACCGATGCGCTCGGTTCAAGGCAAGCCTCGATTAGCCGCTGTTTGGTCCGCCGATCAAACAGCGCTTGCTGCCTATGCCTACGGTGACGACCTTTAACACAACGCTTTTGAGCGTTGCTCTGTCATTAAGGTATCTGCTGAAAATTCAGTGGGCATCGCCTGCACGCTCAGATTGCTCTGTGCTAGACGCTTATTTCTGCGCGCTGGCGTTGAATCGGTGCTGACTGTGAAAGACTATGAGGAGAGGCAGCGCAGAACCGGAATGAGACCGGCGGAAGGAAAGCACGGGTTGACCACTTTGGAGCCTGCCCTACCTTATCGTTTGCCGCCAGAATGCTCGCATGGCATGCCCTGGCTTCGGCTGCCTGTCAGCGTCGCGCGGCGCGTGCCGCAACAATAGGCTCACCTTTTTTTCACAGCAGGCAGCCGCCGTGCGGCTGACAAGCCGATCATGGATACTCGTTACTTATTTGCTCCTCACGCATCGGATCCGAGCTTGCCTCGAACCGAGATGGATAATAGGGCCGAAGCGCCGGCACCGCAACCCGTCCAGCGACCGACTCCGCGTTCGATGAGCGGGCACGCGCTACCGATCCTGAGTTGGTCCTCCAGCGATCGGCGCGGACTGCATACGCTGCCGGAGAGCCACCACGCGTATGGCATGACGTGGCACCAGACGGTCCAGGTCGGATCGGCCCGGCGTCCCACATCGCCTATGGCGTCAACGCCGGCGCGGCGAGCCGAATGGCCTTCCGAGGGCTCGCCGCCAGACGTGGCCCGCACCACGCCAGCCGGCTTGGTCAAAGCTACCCGCGCTAGAGGTTACCTGTTTCGTCCCAATCCTCAAGACGCCGCGCTTCTCCAAGATCTGTCCGCGCGCTTGGCTGCCTATTGCGACTCACAGGATGGGGATAAATCATTGAAAAAAATTACTATATATCAGTACGTGCGTAACCTGAAAGGGCTATCGGAATGGCTGATGGAACAGCCTGAGCAAAGTCTGACCAACGTGCTGGCACGGCTTGAAGACGGTCAGCTGTCAGAACTCGACCGACAGCAATTACTCACGCGCTATCAAGCCAAGCCGGTAGGCGGGTGCGGCGTCCAACATGACGCTTCGGCCATCGGCACCTCAGTCCGGTGGCTACAAAAGTTGCAGGCATGGGAGTGCGAGCGTGCGTTGGACGGCATCGTTTTGCCGGGGGTTGCCACAGTCCCTGTTCCCGCAGCGATAGATACTCAGATCAAACGCGAAATGATTGCGTTCTGGTTGGCGAGGCAATCTTCGACGCGAAACGACGCAAAGGTACTTCAACAGGCTCCGCATTTGACAGCTAAAGAAAAATCTGCCTTAAGATCATTGGCACGGTGGTTTTCCACCACCTACAATCAAAAGGATAAACTTGATTGCATGGAAAAATATGCAAAGTCAGATATGATAGACTTAATCACTGAATGTTACAAGCTAAGCGCCAATAAATCGTATAAAAAAATCATCAATGGCGCAATAAAAAATCTTCGGGCAGGATTAAAAATTAAAACACGCCGAAGCTTGGATGCGCAGTTACATGCGGACGATAAACTAGCAATCAATGTTATTAAACAACATTCATTTAGTGATTTAGTTGTTAGGGATTTTAAGCAATTTTCCATTTGGGAAAGAGGCCAACCGGAGCCGGCGGGTTTGGCGCAAATCATTGCAAATCCTGATTATCGGGGTCACTCTGATAAATTATTGAAAAAATTTTTAAACGACAAGGAAATAAAACCTGGTTATAAAATTCGTGTGAAAAGGGAGATTCCAAAGGCCCAAGGAAGCGACGAGTTGAAGCGAGCGTTGAGTAAGCTACTGTCTTGATACGGGAAGTGGCCCGTCATCGAGTGATCGATATTGACTTTCAACCTTTCAAGTGTCACGCCATTGACCCCTCCTGTCTCGTGATTGAAAGCGCGGTTGGCGATCGGGCAAGTCTTGCAAGTTACCGAAGCTCAGCGGCAACTATGCCGAAACTGAAGACAGGCTGCCACTGGCATTGCCAAGGGGACTGAAGCGCTTGCCTTATCCACTGCACGGGATGTTGCTGTGGATGTGCAAGAAGTTGGCTCCTGCTAAGTTCGCACCACGCTTGGCCACTAAAATCGAAACACATCGCGCAACGAATACCGCGCTCGGATCTGTTCCCATGCTAATGGTACGGGAGTGCGTCCCATGCCTGGTCGGTTATCCCATTACCGCTTACCTTTTGTTATCGCCGTGATGTTTTTGTGCGGCTCTACAACGAAAGACAGTGCATCATCGAGCGTATCGTTTGCCTCCTTTATGGACGCATTCACGCGCCCGAGCAACGCGATAATTTCCTCTTCGTTCTCAGACGGCGTAAAGTCCCGCGCAGCTTGCTGCACAAGTTCACCCACATTCAATCCGAGCCGCTTGGTGATCTACGCAATCGCACGCTTTGGAATTGTCGTCACCTGCACGACGATTTGTTCAGTAGCTGCCGCCATTACACCGTGATGCCGATGCTTGTTGCGCCGGTGCGCCGCAGGCGTGCCAATATGGCCGATGGCACGAAGCTCCAGCGCACATCCATCGTGCCAACTCGCAGCCCGGCCTGGTGCCATTCGGTGTGTGCCTGTAAGCCCGACAGAGACCGCTTGCGATAGTATTTTTCAACCACCGTGAAGTGCACGGCAAGCGGCGCGGACAGTTCAGCAAAACGCGCATAGCTCACGTTAAATTCGTCGAGCACGAAGGCCACCCCAAAAGGGACCCCGTAGAACAGGTGAGATATTGCGGTGCCAACTTGCCGTGTTGCTTCGACAAGCATCAGGCCCGGCACATGGTCGATTTCATGCTCGAAGAAAAACGGATGGCCTGATTCGATGATCAATGGCGCAACGAAGCAATCCTGCCCCTCTCCAGCGGGCGGTACCGGGTCTATACGTTCCACGAAAACATGTTGGAGTTTTGACTTATGGACCAGACGACGCTGCAACCGGTGCCGACCCGCACTATCGATCTCGTGACCTTCATCCAGAGGGAAACACGGGACGCTGTTATTCATTTCGGGTTTTTACTGTCAGAATAAAATCAGTGTTTGTCAGGCAGTGGATACAGTTGCACCGGCGATGACGTCATGTGGGCTTGGCGCTCAGTGGCGCCGCGGGTGCGCGCTTGGCGCAGCGGCTGGGCAATCCGATCAGCGGCGAAGCGATTCTTCGTTTGCTTAAACGCAATGGCAAGAAGTACGTCGCGATGACATCGCCCCGACCATTATTGGCGTTGATGATTGGGCATTCAAACGCGCTTATCGCTATGGCACCCTACTGGTCGAGTTCAAGCAACGGCGCCCATTGGATCGGTTGCCCAATCGTGACGCGACATCGGTGGCGAACTGGTTCACAGAAAACCGCGCAATCCGAATCGGTCGCGCGATCGCGCTGGTGTTGACGCCGAAGGCATCACACGTGGTGCGCCACAATCCATACAAGTGGCCGACCGATGGCATCTATTGAACAAGCTTGGCGACGCCACTGAACGCGCGCTGAGCCGCTGCCAGCGGCCTATCCGCGAAGTTGCACACTCGCTCGATCACGAGGACGCTTGTCTCGCATTGCCAGCGATTAAATCGAATGCGCCCGGCGTGGCAACCACATCGCGCGTGAAAGCGCAACAAGCGCAGCGGCGTGAAGCGTGGCTCGCATGCTATGAATCGGTCATGCACCATCATCAAAGCGGGATGGCAATCCGGGCGATTGTGCGGATCACGGCATTGGAGCGGCGTACGGTGCGGCACTGGATCAACGCCGGTGGGTTCCCTGAGCGGGCGCAACGGCTGCCAGCCGCCAGCAAGTTGAATCCCTATCGAGCGTATCTTGCCCAGCGCTGGCGTGAAGGCTGCCAAACGCGGCCAGGTTATATTCGGAGATCGCGGCTCAGGGATTCAACGGCGGTTGCAGTATCGTACGCCAACCCCTTCAGCCTTGGCGGCAAACCTGTGCGCCCATGCAGCAGCGACGCACTTATGTGCCACGAGCAGTGCCTTCCACTCGCCGCGTAGACTGCTGGTTAATGTGTCGGGGCACGGCCGTGCTCACCAACGACGATAAGCGGCACGTCCAGCGCTTTGTTCAACGACTCGCCAAGCAGAATCCCCAGATAGCAACAATTCGGCGGTTGTCGCTCGCGTTCATTGACATGGTCAAGCGCCGCGCACATGAAGCGTTGGCAGGCTGGCTGCGTCAAGCGCAGGCCAGCGGTGTACCAGAAATGCAGCGGTTTGCAGCAGGCATTGGCCACGACTACGATGCCGTACACGCTGCATGACTCATACCCTACAGTAACGGCATCGTCGAAGGCCATGTCAATCGGCTCAAGTCTCTCAAGCGCCAAATGTATGGCCGCGCCGGCTTCCAACTGCTTCGTATTCGCGTGCTGAATCGGTGCTGATTTGTGACGTGAAACTTCACACAAAGTGGGGAAGAGCCATTTTCAACGTGCTGCTGATACCGCTTCGCGCTTGGCCTGCGGGCTTGCTACTTTCGGGATAGCAGCTCCTTCAGGCGCTGCGCTTCACAGACCGTCATCCCGCCAAACTCCGGCTTCCAGTTGTAGTAGGGCGCTTCCGAGATGCCGTGCTTGCGGCATAGCTCTGCCGGCTTCAAGCCTGCCTCGGCTTCTTTTAACACCCCGATGATCTGCTCTTCATTGAACCGCAATTTCTTCATGTCAAGGTTTCTCCTGCGGCCTTGCCACTAACTTTACAGTGGGATACTTCAGAGGGGAAAGGTCAGCATAAGCTTAATATCTAACATGAGTGCCTATCCGTGAGCGCCGGAGTCATGCTGACGCACGGCGGCGGAGTAAAAATGCACGCCGGGCGAGGAGGGTGACTTTTGCTTACCGACGATGTTGGCCCAGGAGCAAGCAGTGGAAATCCAGGTATTGGTGCGTCGGGGCGTAGGGACTCGGGAGATAATCAAGCAGTTGGGCTGCTCGCGCCGCCTCGTGCGATGGTATCTGCGTGAGGCCGAGGCACGGCGATACAGCGCTCACGAAGCGCAAACGGCGAAGCTCGATCCGTACAAAGACTAACTGCGCGAGCGCATCGAGGCCGCTTGCCCGTACTGAATTACGGCAATGGTATGGCACCGAGTGGTCCAGACAGGAGTTGGGCGATGCCGGCGGCGTGACATAGCTCGAGCCATCCACCAATGCGTATCGAGCACAAGAGCCTGAGCCAGTGATGTGATTCGAAACGGCGTGCGGCAAGCAAATATAGGCGCAACTTCCCGCACTTTTGGCGAGGTCGTCACCTACTGCTTGCGTTTGCTAGCAGGTCAAACCCGCAAGCCGTTCGTTATCACAGCAGCAGTCAGGTCTTGTACTCATTGCCGTCGTCAACAGCAGTGCACCGGGTTAAGCCGATGCTACAACGCGCTTTTTTTCCACTAGCTTTGCGGGTGCGGAAAAAATTAACGTGACACATTCGGCTCCTTCACCAGCATGCCGCTTCACCTTATTTTGAGATTAGAAAGCGCTCGCGATTCTTTCCAATCCATGACGGCGCCCGACCTCTACCGCTCCAGGTCTCACCCGTTTTGGGATTCTGGTATTTCGGCTCTGGCTGCTTCGTACGTGCAGCGCCGCGAACTTGGCGTTTACGTCCAAATAAATCTTCGGCCGTGATCCCCAATTCGGTGATCTTCTCACGCATCTGTGCGATCACCGTTTCCAATTCCTGCGCCCGTAAGGCTTCTGCCTCCGCTTCAAGCTGTTCAATTTGTGCGCGCAACTCTTGATATGTCGCCATGTTCATTCCCTATGTTAAGTTAAAAATACCCTGGACGGAGGCGGACTGGGCCAACTCGCTTGCACGCCTATGCTGACGCCTCAGATTGACGAAGTGCTTGGTGGCATGGCCTCTATTTAAAAATACCCTTCTTCTATTACCCGGTATCTTAAGGCCGCCATGCCTGACCATGCTCATGCGCTTGCCGAAAATATCCTTTCGCTCGTTGCGACATCATCTACGCTAGCACTTCCCCGTATAGCCCCAACGCGCAAGCTTGATTGCAGACTAACCACTGGGGGCCGGGATCGTCCTCACTTTCGATGATCAAATATTACTTAGCTTTTTGCCTTCCTACCCTGCGTGTGCGCATAAACAATGCCAGCTAGTTCTTTACGACGGCCAACGGCCCCACTAGAACATCTATTATACCTTAACGCGCCGACAGCTGAGCCAACCACTAGTTTAAAAATAAGTGACTTACGGTTTTCGCCGGCGGCGCGGCGCAGAAAGGAAAAAATTACCTGCTAGTGTTGCCAATTTGCGCGACTGAAGGCGAGTGCCGTAATCACCTTTAAGAAGATGCCCAAGCTCGGATTGTCGCTGTTTGCCCCAGCCGTTTACAAACCCTTATAAAAATCCTGGTATTGCTCGTTGGCGCATGGATAACCTGTTATTCGGCACTGGACACTTCTGAGCTAAATCGGCGAGTGCGCCACGATTATCCCCCATCCCAGTGCTCCGGCTGCCGGTCGCTTTACCGGAGAAAACCTGTGAGGCTGACCCAAAAAAATGGGCCGTGCAGAAGAAGAAAAATTCGGCGTGATGCAACCTTGACAAGCAGAAGGCCATGTCATGAAGAAGAGCCAGTACACTGAAGAACAGATTGCGTTCGCGTTGAAGCAAGCAGGGCTGGGCATGCCGGTGGCTGAGGTATGCGCAAGATGGGCATCAGCGATGCGACGTTTTACAACTGGCGGCAGAAGTATGGGGCCTGGGCCCGTCGGAGCTACGCCGGCTGAAGCAACTCGAAGGGGAGAGCGCGAAGCTTAGACGGCTGGTGGCGGAGCTATCGCTGGACAAAGCCATGTTACAGGATGGGCTATCAAAAAAGCGCTGAAGCCTTCCCGGCTGCGTGAACTCACTCAAGATCTGATGCAACGCTTCGGCGCAAGCCAGCGCCAGGCCTGCAGGGTACTGAAGCTGTCGCGTTCGGTGTACAGCTATCAGTCAATCGCATGAGATTCGAACGCGATCGCCTTGCGCATCAAGCAGATCACGCCAACACGCGTGCACTATGGCTATCGCCGGGTGCATGTGATGCTGTGTCGGCAAGGCTGGCGAGACAACCATGAAAGAGTTATCGGCTCTATCGCGAGCAGAGGCTGTCATTGCGGCATAAGAGGCTGCGGCGCAACAAGGCGGCGCAGCTGAGGCAGCCCAAGCAGCTCGTGATTGCGATCAACGGAATCTGGAGCATGGATTGCTCTATGGTCCACCCGCAAACCGCAAGCGCAGACTGGTGGCGGCTAGCGACTCGCGTTTATCTATTCGGCCTGTGGTGATCCGAGCATTTCCAGATCTGGCCTGCATGATGTAGTTGCACGCTTCCTTGCCAATAGTCACGCGGCATGATTCATGCTACTAAGAAGCTAGACGGGTTGGGGAGCGGCGTTTGAATATGCAATCGAGCGTTTTCATGAGCGCCATACCCTGCGTGGCAGCAAGTCGACTGCTGCCGTTTGTCGCCGTGAGTGCTTCATCGCTTTTCCTATATAGTATTTGTCGGTTTAAGTGAGGGTAACAAGCTTGTGTTTGTCACAACAGACGCCTTATAGTCGCAGTTGCCTTATCTGTGAAGCGGCGCACGACAACTTGGCCTCCTGCTTAGGCGCGTCGCGTGAGCGGGCAGTCGTACAATGAGGTGATTTGTCAGCGAACGGGCGCATGGCAGTCGCCGTTTTGCTGGCTAAAAGTGATGTCTGGAGGGAATACAATGCAGAAGTACCCCAGCTTGCACCCGGTGACGCTGTATAGGCGTGGTGCATCCAACTTTTCCGCCGCACAATCCTCCCGCCTTCGCTCGGTATCTCTATTCGCCACGTTGTTGTCGCGTTGACGCGTGCTCACCATGCTCGTGGCACGCGAGCATGATGGCCCGGCGGCGTCATTAACACAGCGTTTGTCTTGATGCGGTTCGACTAAGGTCGAAGCGGACCACGCTCATATCACACGCGACGTTATGCCGCGCTAGCCATATGGCCGCCTCGTTGTGACGTGGAGGTATCGAAAGCTCCCCGCTGTTTTTCAAAGCAATGGCCTAAAAAGGCTGTACCAGTGGCAGGCGAGATGCATACGAAGCGCCATGTAATCGGTGCTCGCCAACGTAAAGCTTTATTTTTTTGCTGCCTGGCCGATTGTTAAGGTAATGGCAATCGTTCAGTGGGTTAGTGCTGCTAAAACGGTTTGACTTTATCTGATCGAAGGTTATAAATGTCTGTTTACAGTATGCCAGTTCCGCTTAATACGTCCCAAACCGACTGCAATGCGACGCAGCAGGACTGTCTGTCGCACCTGTGCGTGCATCAGCTGTTCGAGGCGCAGGTCGAGCGCACGCCGCAGGCGGTGGCGGTCGTGCTGGGCGAGCAGTCCATCACGTACGCTGACTTAGAGCGCCGGGCCAACCAACTGGCGTGGCATTTGCGCACGCTGGGCGTTGGACCTGACGTCGTGGTGGGGCTAGGCGTGACGCGCTCAATCGAGATGGTGGTCGGCGTACTGGGCATCTTGAAGGCCGGGGGTGCGTATTTACCGCTGGATCCGAGCTACCCGCACGAGCGCCTCACGTACATGATGCAACAGGCGCGCGTGCCGGTGCTGGTTACGCAGTCGTCCCTGCAGCAGGCGTTGCCGCGCACGGCTGCATCATGCGTGTGCCTGGATACCGACTGGGTGCAGATCGCGGCGGAGCCCGACACGCGCCCGCCCAGCGGTGTGTTGCCTGCGCATCTCGCGTACGTGACCTATACGTCGGGCTCAACCGGCCAGCCTAAAGGGGTGATGACCCGGCATGGTGGCGCAGCCCATTACCTGAACTTCTTAGTTCGCCATTATCGTGTCAGCGACAAGGAGGTGGTGCTCAATGTCGCGAGCCTGGCCTTTGATGCGTCGGTGCGTGATCTAATCGGCCCGCTGATTGCAGGCGCCCGCGTGGTGCTCATTCCGACCGCGCACGCCAAGGAGCCGCACCGCTATGTGGGTGTGCTCCATGAGCAGCGTGTCACGGCATTGCTCAGTATAACGCCGAGCTTGCTGCGTAGCGTGTGTCAGGCGGCTGAACACCGAGGCGTGTGTGACGCCCTGCGCTTGATCTTGGTGAGTGGCGAAGCGCTGGACGCGCAGCTTGTGGCGCGCGTGCAGCAAACGCTCGGCGCGCAGGTGCAGGTGTTCAATCAGTACGGCCCGACCGAATGCACGATGACCTCGACCTGGTTTGCGGCCGTGCCTGACGTACAGGGGACGGTGCCAATCGGCGAGCCGTTGTCCAACGTGCGCGTGTATGTATTGGATCAACAGTTCAAGCCGTTGCCACCGGGCGTGACGGGCGAGTTATACATCGCGGGTGCGGGCTTGGCACGCGGTTACTTCAATCAGCCGGCGTTAAGCGCTGAGCGCTTTGTCGCCAACCCGTTCGGGCACGGCGAGCGGCTGTACCGAACGGGCGACTTGGGCAAATGGCGAGTGGACGGTCGGCTCGACTACGTGGGCCGCATCGACGATCAGATTAAGCTGCGCGGTCAACGAATCGAGCCGGGCGAGATTGAGGCATGCTTGGCCCAGCACCCGCAGGTGCGCGACGCGGTGGTGCTGGCGCGCGGCGACGGCGAGAACATGCGGCTCATCGCGTATGTCATTGCTGAAGCCGATGCGCCGCTGGCCAGCACGCCTGAATCCGGGATGCCACTCGCGAGCACGCTGCATGCGCATGTGGCCGCGCGCTTGCCCGATTATATGGTGCCGGCCGCGTTTGTGCGGCTCAATGCCTTCCCGCTGACGCCCAACGGCAAACTCGATCGGCGGGCGCTGCCGGAGCCGGATGACGAAGCATTGGTCCGTCAAGCGTATGAAGCGCCGCAAGGTGAGATCGAGACCACGCTGGCCGAGATTTGGGCCGAATTGCTCGGTGTTGAGCGCGTCGGTCGGCACGATAGCTTCTTTGCGCTCGGCGGGCATTCGCTGCTCGCGGTGCGGCTGTTGAATCGTCTCGCTGGGCTGGGTGCCGACGTGCCCCTGGCTACGCTATTTGCGTCGCCCACGCTGGCGGCATTCGCTGCTGCAGTGGAGGCGCAAGGGCATCACGACACCGAGACGCTGCCTGAGATCGCGCCGGTGCCGCGCGAAGGCGCTTTGCCGCTGTCGTTTGCACAGCAGCGGCTATGGTTTCTCGCGCAACTGGATGGCGTAAGTCGCACCTATCATATGTCGCGTGCACTGCGCGTGCGCGGGCCGCTGAATCGGGCCGCGTGGCAACAGGCGCTCGATGCGCTGTTTGCGCGTCATGACGCGCTGCGCTCGACGTTTGTCGCCGTCGAGGGTCAACCGCAAGTGCAATTGCTACCGGCGGGCACAGGTGTGCCGATGACCTGGCATGACGTGCGCGGCGTGCCTGACGCCGACGTGCAATGGGCACGCTTAAGCGACGAGGCAGTGCACGCACCATTTGATCTGGCGCATGGGCCGCTGCTGCGCGCGTGCGGCATTCAGTTGGCCGATGACGAGCATGTGTTGGTACTGACCCAGCACCATATCGTATCGGATGGCTGGTCCATGGAAGTGTCGGTGCGTGAATTGAACGCGCTGTACACGGCTGCCTGTCAGGGGCAGCCGGATCCGTTGCCGCCCTTGGCGGTTCAGTACCCGGACTATGCGGCGTGGCAGCGGCAGTGGCTGTCGGGCGAGCGGCTGCAAGCGCAAAGCGAGTATTGGCGCACGACGCTGGCCGACGCACCGGTGCTGCTGGCGCTGCCGACCGATCGGCCGCGCCCGGCGCAGCCATCATTGGCGGGTGCGCAGGTGCCGGTGCGTATTGATGCCTCGACCACGCAGGCACTGAAGCGCTTAAGCCAAGAGCGCGGCACGACCTTGTTTATGACGGTGCTGGCGGCGTGGAGCGCGGTGCTCGCGCGCCTGTCTGGCCAGGACGATCTGGTCATCGGCGTGCCCAGCGCGAACCGCGGGCACCCAGCGATCGAGTCGCTAATTGGTTTCTTTGTCAATACGCTGGCGCTGCGTGTAGATCTGTCCGGTGAGCCGACGACGACGCAGTTGCTGGAGCGCGTGCGGCGCACGACGCTCGAAGCGCAGGCACATCAGGATCTGCCGTTTGAGCAAGTGGTGGAGATCGTGCAGCCGCCGCGCCGGCTCAATCACACGCCGCTGTTTCAAGTGATGTTTGCGTGGCAGAACACGCAGCCGGAGCGGTGGCACTTGCCGGATTTAGCGGTCACCCCGACCGAGCTTGAGGGCAACACAGTCAAGTTCGACCTGGAGCTGGAGCTACAGGAGTCGGGCGACGCGATTGTTGGTGCATTGGGCTATGCGAGTGCGTTGTTTGACCGCGCGACGATCGAGCGGCACGTTGGATATTTGCAGATGATGTTGCAGGCGATGGCGGCTGACGCAGCGCACCCTGTGACACGCGTTGAGTTGCTCGCACCGGCCGAGCGTACGTTGTTGCTCAAGACGTGGAACGCAACAGAATGCGATTATCCGTCGCAGTTGTGCATTCACCAGTTGTTTGAAGCGCAAGTCGAGCGCACGCCCAAGACCACGGCGCTAGTCTATGAGGACCAGACGCTGAGCTATGCTCAGTTGAATGCGCAAGCGAATCGCTTAGCGCATCAGTTAATCGAGTTGGGCGTCCAGCCCGATGCACGGGTGGCCATTTGTGTGGAGCGCTCGCCCGCGATGGTGGTGGGGCTGCTGGCGATCCTGAAGGCAGGTGGCGCGTATGTGCCGCTCGATCCAGCGTATCCGGGTGAGCGGCTCGCGCATATTCTTGCGGATGCGACGCCGCAGATTGTGCTCGCGGATGCGGCAGGCCGGGCCGCACTGGGTGAGGCGGCGTTGGCCGATCGCACGGTGCTGGACCCGAACACCTTGCCGGATCGGGCGGAGACGAATCCATTCGTGCCGGCTCTGACATCCCATCACCTAGCGTATGTGATTTATACGTCCGGTTCCACCGGTATGCCCAAAGGGGTCTTAATTCGGCACAGTGGTGTGATCAACCAGATTACGGCGCTCCCTCAACAACTGGAGTTGGGTGTACAGGACCGACGGTTGCAATTTGCTTCGCCAGCCTTTGATACGTCAGTAGAAGAAATTTTTTCTACGTTGACCGTGGGCGCGGCACTGGTCCTACGCACGAATGCTTGGCTAGTGGAAGCCAGGAAATTTTGGGCGTTGTGCCAAGCCCATCGCATAAGCGTAGTGGGGTTACCTGCACAATTTTGGGCGCAATTGGCCCAGGAAAGTGTTCCCATTGCAGACAGTGTGCGCGCCGTCATGATCAGTGGCGATGCAGTGAGCGTGTCAGCGTGGAATGCTTGGTTTACAGGCCGTGGTTATCGGCCACGCTTGTTAAATAGTTACGGTCCGACTGAAACGACAGTGAGTGCCACGTTCCATGAGATCACTCACGTTGAGGGTGACTGGCGCACGATTGGTCGCCCGATTGCCAATACGCGACTTTACCTGCTCGATGCACACAAGCAGCCGGTGCCGCTGGGTGCGGTGGGGGAGCTCTATATTGGCGGAGCGGGTGTCGCGCGTGGCTACCTGAACCGGCCTGATCTCACGGCCGAGCGCTTTGTGCGCGATCCGTTCACAGACGAGCCCGATGCCCGCATGTATAAGACGGGGGATTTGGCGCGCTATTTGCCCGATGGCAATTTAGAATTCCTAGGCCGCAACGACCATCAAGTCAAGATCCGGGGCTTTCGCATTGAGCCGGGCGAGATCGAGGCGTGCCTGACGCAACACCCGCAGGTGCACGACGCGGTGGTGTTGGTCATGGGCGAAGGGCAAACTAAGCGCCTGGTCGCGTATGTGGTGGCCAAGCCCGATGACGCGTTAGCGGGTACCTTGCGCGCGCATGTGGCGGCCGCATTGCCTGACTATATGGTACCCAGTGCGTTCGTGCGGCTCGATGCGTTTCCCCTGACGCCGAACGGCAAGCTGGACCGGCGTGCACTGCCGGCACCCGGCGCCGAGGCATTCGCGCATCAAGCGTATGAGGCGCCGCAAGGCGAGCTTGAAACTGACCTCGCGGCGATTTGGGCCGAGCTGCTTGGTGTCGAGCGCATCAGCCGGCATGATAGCTTCTTCGCGCTCGGCGGGCATTCGCTGCTCGCGGTGCGGCTGTTGAATCGTATCGCTGGGCTGGGCGCCGATGTGCCCCTGGCCACGCTATTTGCCTCACCGACGCTGGCCGCGTTCGCAGCGGCGATCGAGGCGCGACGTCATCACGCCACCGGTACGCTGCCTGAGATCGCGCCGGTGTCGCGCGAAGGCCATTTGCCGCTGTCGTTTGCACAGCAGCGGCTGTGGTTTCTCGCACAATTTGATGGCGTGAGCCGCACCTATCACATGCCGCTCGCATGGCGTGTGCACGGGCCGCTGAATCGGGCCGCGTGGCAGCACGCACTGGATGCGCTGTTTGCCCGCCATGAGGCGCTGCGCTCGGTGTTCGTCAGCGTTGATAGTCAACCGCAGGTGCAGTTGCTACCCGCCGAGACGGGCGTGCCGATGACTTGGCATGACCTGCG
This sequence comes from Mycetohabitans sp. B46, assembly GCF_037389205.1. Classification (NCBI taxonomy): domain Bacteria; kingdom Pseudomonadati; phylum Pseudomonadota; class Betaproteobacteria; order Burkholderiales; family Burkholderiaceae; genus Mycetohabitans; species Mycetohabitans sp. B46. Next base: position 1,360 of record NZ_JADBGL010000007.1, on the reverse strand, counting down.
CGGCGTGCCCGATAGGCAAGCCCAGTTAGCGCAGCTCAGCGAAGCGGCCGCCCAAGCGCCGTTCGACCTGGCCCGTGGGCCGCTGCTGCGCGCGTGCGGGATTCAGTTGTCGGACGACGAGCACGTGTTGCTACTGACGCAGCACCATATCGTGTCGGACGGTTGGTCGATCGAGGTGCTGGTGCGCGAACTCAGCGCGCTGTACACGGCCGCCTGTCGGGGCCAGCCGGATCCGTTGCCGCTCTTGGCGGTTCAGTACCCGGACTATGCAGCGTGGCAGCGGCAATGGTTATCGGGCGAGCGGCTGCAAGCGCAAAGCGAGTATTGGCGCACGACGCTGGCCGACGCACCGGTGCTGCTGGAGCTACCCACTGACCGGCCGCGTCCGGCGCAGCCATCATTGGCGGGCGCGCAGGTGCCGGTGTGCATCGATGCCGACACGACAAGCGCGCTCAAACGCTTGAGCCGGGAGCACGGCACGACCTTGTTCATGACGGTGCTGGCGGCGTGGAGCGCGGTGCTGGCGCGCCTGTCGGGTCAAGACGATCTGGTCATTGGTACACCCAGCGCGAACCGCGGCCACCCAGCGATCGAGCCGCTAATTGGCTTCTTTGTCAATACGCTGGCGCTGCGTGTGGACCTGTCCGGTGAGCCGACGACGGCGCAGCTGCTGGAGCGCGTGCGGCGCACGACGCTCGAAGCGCAAATGCATCAGGAGTTGCCGTTTGAGCAAGTGGTGGAGATCGTGCAGCCGCCGCGCCGGCTCGATCACACACCGCTGTTTCAAGTGATGTTTGCGTGGCAGGGGGCGCAGACAGCGCACTGGTGCCTGCCGGATCTCACGCTCACTCCGACCGAGCTTGAGGGCAATACGGTCAAGTTCGACCTGAGTTGGAGCTACACGAGTCGGGCAACGAAATTATTGGCGTATTGGGCTATGCGAGCGCGTTGTTTGACCGCACGACGATCGAGCGGCACGTTGGGTATGTGCAGACGATGTTGCAGGCGATGGCGGCCGACGCAGCGCACCCTGTGACACGCGTTGAGTTGCTGGCACCGGCCGAGCGTACGTTGTTGCTCAAGACGTGGAATGCAACAGCACAAGCCTATCCGGCGCACCTATGCGTGCACCAGTTGTTCGAAGCGCAGGCGCAGCGCACGCCTGAGGCGACGGCGTTGGTCTCTGAAGATCAGGCAGTCAGTTACGCCGAGCTGAATGCGCGAGCCAATCGTCTCGCCCATCAGTTGATCGAGTTGGGCGTCCAGCCCGATGCACGCGTGCCATTTGTGTGTGAGCGCTCACCGGCGATGGTGGTGGGAACTGCTCGCGATTTTAAGGCCGGCGGCGCGTACGTGCCAC
>NZ_JADBGL010000006.1:0-252679 GCF_037389205.1 Mycetohabitans sp. B46 | reverse complement strand
AGCGTGCGCGACTGATGCGCAGGCTGGGTGCGTTGATCGAGCAGAACGTGCCACAGTTGGCGCAACTGGAGACCTGCGACACGGGTTTGCCGATCGCGCAGACCCGCAAGCAGCTGATTCCACGCGCGTCGGAAAATTTCAATTTCTTTGCCGAGGTCTGCGTGCAGATGAACGGGCGCACGTACCCGGTTGATGATCAGATGCTGAACTACACGCTGTACCAACCGGTCGGCGTCTGTGCATTGATTTCGCCGTGGAACGTGCCGTTCATGACCGCGACGTGGAAGAGCGCGCCGTGTTTGGCGCTGGGCAATACCGCAGTGCTGAAAATGTCGGAACTCTCGCCGCTGACCGCGGACCAGCTTGGCATGCTGGCCCGCGAGGCTGGCATCCCGGCCGGCGTGTTCAATGTGGTGCAAGGCTACGGCGCGAGCGCGGGCGATGCGCTGGTGCGCCACCCTGACGTGCGTGCGGTGTCGTTCACTGGCGGTACCGCGACGGGTAAGAAGATCATCGAGCGCGCCGGGTTGAAGAAGTTTTCGATGGAGTTGGGCGGCAAATCGCCCGTGCTGATATTCGACGATGCCGATCTGGAGCGCGCACTGGACGCAGCGCTGTTTACGATTTTTTCGATCAATGGCGAGCGCTGTACGGCTGGCTCCCGGATCTTCGTGCAGCGCACGGTGTACAATGATTTTGCGCGTGAATTTGCACGGCGTGCGAATAACTTGATCGTTGGTGACCCAATGGATGAACAAACCCATCTCGGTGCGATGATTAGCCAGGCGCACTGGGAAAAAGTCACTGGCTATATCCGGCTGGGTGAGCAGGAAGGCGCCACGGTGCTCGCCGGCGGCGCGGACAAGCCGCAGGGGTTGCCCGCGCACCTGAGCAACGGCAACTTTGTCCGTCCGACGGTGCTGGCTCATGTCGAGAACCGGATGCGGGTCGCGCAGGAGGAGATTTTTGGACCGGTCGCGTGTTTGATCCCGTTTGACAATGAGGACGACGGCCTGGCGATGGCCAACGACGTGAAGTATGGCCTGGCGTCGTATGTCTGGACGCAAGACGTGGGCAAGGTCCATCGGCTTGCGCGCGGCATTGAAGCCGGCATGGTGTTCGTCAACAGCCAGAATGTGCGTGATCTGCGCCAACCGTTCGGCGGCACGAAGGAATCCGGAACAGGCCGCGAAGGCGGCGATTACAGCTTTGAGGTATTCGCCGAGGTCAAGAACGTCTGCATCTCGATGGGTTCGCATCCCATTCCGAAATGGGGCGTGTGACATGGGCAAGCTCTCGCTCGCAGCCAAGATCACCCACGTGCCGTCGATGTACCTGTCCGAGTTGCCCGGCAAGCACCACGGTTGCCGGCAGGCGGCCATTGACGGCCATCGCATCATCGGCGAGCGCTGCCGAGCGCTAAACGTCGATACCCTTATCGTTTCCGACGTGCACTGGCTGGTCAATGCCGGCTATCACGTCAACTGCAACGCCCGTTTTCAAGGAACATACACGAGCAACGAGTTGCCGCACTTCATCAAGGACATGACGTATGCGTATCCGGGCAATCCCGCGTTGGGACGGTTGATCGCTCAGACCGCGACCGAGTACGGCGTGCACACGCGCGCGCACGAGATTGATAGCTTGGGGCTCGAATACGGCACGCTGGTGCCGATGCGGTACATGAACGGCGACCAGCACTTCAAGGTCGTGTCGATCGCCGGTGGATGCGCATGGCATACCTTAGATGAGAGCCGGCGCTTCGGCCAAGCGTTGAAAGAGGCGATCGCGCGCAGCGACGCCAATGTCGCGTTTCTAGCGAGTGGCTCGCTGTCGCACCGCTTCAACGACAACGGCTCGCCGGAGGAGTCGATCCACGATATCAGCCAGGAATTTTTCCGTCAGGTGGACCTGCGCGTGGTCCAGTTATGGAAGCAGGGCGATTTCGCTACCTTCTGCAAAATGCTTCCTGAATATAACGCTCATTGCCATGGCGAAGGCGGCATGCACGACACCGCGATGCTGCTGGGGCTGCTCGGCTGGGACCGCTACGACCAGCCAGTTGAGATCGTGACGGATTACTTCGCGAGTTCCGGCACCGGCCAGATCAATGCGATCTTTCCGCTGCCGTGGTGACCCGGACCGTTGACCCAGGAGTGGATCGATGCCTCATGTCATTGTCGAATATACGGCCAATTTGCGCGCCGAAGCCCGCATTGGCGAGCTTCTCGCCACGATCAACGACACGTTGATTGCGCAGAACGGAGTGTTTCCAATCGGCGGGATCCGTTCGCGGGCGATCGCGCTGGACGACTATCGGATCGCCGACGGCAGCGGTGACGATGCGTTCGTCCATGTGACACTGAAGATTGGCGCGGGGCGCGACGAGGCGACGAAGAAAAAAGTATGTGATGCGTTGTTCGCAGCGATCGACGCCCATTTCGCGGCGCTGTTCGCCACGCGCTACTTGGCATTGTCGATGGAGGTGGTCGAATTCAGCGAAGCTGGCACCTATAAGCACAACAACCTGCACGCGCGGTACCGCCATGCGTGAGCTTGACCTCTCTCTGAATCTTGGACCCCGCATGAAAGCGACCCTCATTGAACGCGTTGCAACGCAGTTGGACGAGGCCGAGCGTTCGCGCACGCAGATCCGGCAGATTTCGCTCGACTACCCGCAGATCACCATCGACGACGCCTATGCGATCCAGCGCACATGGGTCGCCAAGAAGCTGGCGCGCGGACGTATGGTCAAGGGGCACAAGATCGGTCTAACCTCCAAGGCCATGCAATACTCGTCGCAGATCGACGAGCCGGACTATGGAACGTTGCTGGACGACATGTTTTTCGGCGAAGGCTCGAGCGTGCCGGTCGACCGGTTCATCGTGCCGCGCGTGGAGGTCGAACTCGCGTTCGTGCTGGGTAAGCGGCTCAGTGGTCCGGCATGTACGCTGTTCGACGTCTACGACGCGGTTGACTACGTGATCCCGGCGCTGGAGATCATCGACGCGCGCAGTCACCCGATCGACCCGGACACGAAGCGCCCGCGCAAGGTGTGCGACACGATCGCGGACAATGCCGCCAATGCCGGCGTGGTGCTCGGCGGCCGCCCGATTAAGCCACGCGACGTCGACCTGCGCTGGGTTGCCGCAATCATGTCGCGCAACGGTGTAATTGAGGAAACCGGCGTGGCCGCCAGTGTGCTGAACCATCCTGCCAACGGCGTCGCGTGGCTGGCCAACAAGCTGTATCCGTTCGACGTCGCGCTGGAACCAGGCCATGTCGTGCTCGGCGGCTCGTTCACGCGGCCGTGCCTGGCTCGCAAGGGCGATACTTTCAACATCGACTACGGATCGCTTGGCACGATTTCGTGCTATTTCGGTTGACCGAGACCGGCCGGCGATGCCCGCCTGTGCCTGATCCAGGCGTGAGGGCCCTAACGTACACCGACAGCGGCGCTGATTGTTGCGACGAGGATTCACACTGCGATGATCTGGGACGCTGGAAAAACGCTGCGGTTTATGCTATCCTCCCTCGCTTTAAAATGAGAAGGGTGTCCCGGTTGACCTGTTCCGGTGTTCCACCGCTTCTCATCGCGCCCGCCTGCGCGTTTGCTTCCCCCGTATTCCCTGAGGACTTGGCCTGCCATCGTGCGGCCAGCGCAGTTGCGGTCCGGTTTTCCGGGCACGTCAATACGGCTGTGGTAACCATTGAGCCTCTCCGTGTCGTGCGTAAGCGGGGGGCGGGAAGTGGCGATGCAAGGCGACAGGGCGATGAACGTATTGAACCAGCCAGGGACAACATGACCACGATTGTTATCAAGGAAAACGAGCCGTTCGAAGTGGCGATCCGCCGCTTTCGCCGGACCATCGAGCGCAATGGCCTGATCGCCGAGTTGCGCGAGCGCCAGTCATACGAAAAGCCGACGGCTGTGCGCAAGCGCAAGAAGGCCGCTGCGGTCAAGCGCCTGCAACGTCGCCTGCGTAGCCAGCAACTGCCGAAGAAGCTCCACTAAACGGCTTGCTGGCTCCCCTCAGGCGCATACGCATCGATTCAAATGGCCCATGTCCGGTGGACATGGGCCATTTGTCGTCTGGGCGTCGATGATGTGGGGCCCGAGACCGCGGCAATGGCAATGAATCGGCGACAGGCTTGGTATCTGGTCGGCGTGGACGGCGGGGGCAGCGGCACGCGGCTGCGGGTCGCGTCGGCCGACGGTACGGTGTTGGCCTGTGCCAGCGCGGGTCCGTCTGCGTTGATGCTCGGCAGTGACGTGGCATGGCGTGCGATCGGCGATGCCGCGGCGCAGGCGTTCGCGCAACTCGGCGAGCCAGTGGATTGGACCCATTGTGTGCTGGGCTGCGGGCTTGCCGGGGTTAACCAGCCACAATGGCGTGCCGCATTTAGCGAAGCTGCGCCACCGCTGTTGCGTCTGGCGGTGGAGAGCGACGCATACACGACCTTGCTGGGCGCGCATCGCGGCGCGCCGGGCGTCGTCGTTGCGTTGGGCACGGGCAGCATTGGCGCAGTGCTCGATGCACGGCGCCAGTTTAGGGTAGCCGGTGGCTATGGATTCCCATCGGGTGACGAAGCAAGCGGCGCCTGGCTTGGCTTGCGTGCCATCGTGCATGCACAACGCGCGCTGGACGGCCGCACGGTACTCGATGACTTCGCGCGCGCACTGCTAGCTCGAGCCGATGTGCGAGCGCGCGATGCATTGGTGAGCTGGTGTACCCGTGCTACCCAGTCGCGCTATGCCGCGCTCGCGCCGACCGTGCTGGCGCACGCCGACCACCCGTTTGCCGCGCGCTTGCTTGCCGAGGCCGGCCGCAATATCGATGCGATGGTTGCCGCACTGGACGCCGGCGAGAACCTGCCGGTGGCGCTATGTGGCGGTCTGGCGTTGCCGATGGCGAAATATGTCAGAGCCGAGGTGAGGGCGCGCCTCGTACCGCCGGCCGGAGATTCGGCCGATGGCGCGTTGCAGCTGGCATCGATGGCCGCTGCACAATCGTCGAGCGTGCCGCGTTGAAGTGACGTTAAAGTGGTATGCTTTAGCGCGTTTCGCGCGCGAGTAGCCCGCGCGCCATGCATGCAGGCCGTATTGCGCCGGCGTGCTTCGCTCTCCGTGGCCTATCTATGTACCAAGTCATTGCCACTGATCTGGATGGCACGCTACTCAATAGCGATCACCAGGTCGATCCGTTTACTGTCGCCACGCTGCAGGAGCTGCAAGCGCGCGGCCTGCATTTCGTGATCGCGACCGGGCGACATTTCCGCGACGTGGCGGGGATCCGTGACCGGCTCGGCATCCGGCCGTATCTGGTCACTTCCAACGGCGCGCGCGTGCACGATGCGCAGGACAACCGCCTTCACGCGCACGACCTGCCCCCGGATATCGTCAAGCGACTGGTGGCGCCCAATATCGCCGGCACGCACGGCCGTGTCATCGTCAACTTGTTTGTCGACGATGCATGGCTGATCGATCGCGAAGCGCCTCAGCTGTTGACGTTCCATCAGGATTCCGGATTTCGCTACGAGGTCGCCAACCTTGCGGCACATGATGGTCAAGGCGTGGCGAAGGTACTGTATATCGGGGACGCCGCTGACCTGGGCATGGTCGAGCGTAATCTGGCTCGGCATTTCGGTGATGCGTTGTACGTGACGTATTCGCTGCCCGATTGCCTCGAGGTGATGGCCGCCAGCGTGTCGAAGGGACGTGCGCTGGCATTCGTGCTCGAGCAGCTTGGCCTGCCCGCCGAACGGTGCATTGCGTTCGGCGACAACATGAATGACATCGACATGCTGGAGTCGGTCGGGCACCCGTTCATGATGGGCAACGCCAACCCCGAATTGACCGCGCGGCTACCTCATGTCCCGCGCATCGGCAACAATTTCGAGGCCGGTGTCGCCCACCATTTGCGCGCATTGTTCGCGCCGCAGCGCGAGCGTATCAGGACCTGCGCACCGGCAAGACGTGGAGCGAGCGCGGCAGACCGCCCGAATGGATCGCGGGCAAGCACCGTGAGCGCTTCTTAATCCCGTGCCGCCACGCGGGCGCCTCTGTCAGCCGGCCGCGACCTTGCGCAGCATCGGCTGGCGCGCACCGCGCGCCAGCGACGTATACGCGTCGACGTAATGCTGTGCCATGATCCGCGCCGTGAAGCGCTGCTCGAAGCGCGCGCGGATTTGCTGGCGAGACAGCGCTTCTACCTGCGACAACGCGGTTACCGCGCCGTCGACATCCTCGCAAATGAAGCCGGTTACGCCGTGCTCGACCACCTCGGGCACTGAGCCGCGGTTAAAAGCGATCACCGGCGTGCCACATGCCATCGATTCGATCATGACCAGGCCGAACGGCTCGCACCAGTCGATTGGGAACAACAACGCCTTCGCGCCGGACAAGAAAGCCGGCTTCTGCGCTTCGTTGATTTCGCCAATGAACTCAACATCGCCGAGCGAGAGCAAAGGCTCAATTTCGCTCTTGAAATATTCGCGATCGACCTTGTCGACCTTGGCGGCGATTTTCAGCGGCAGACCGGCCTGTGCGGCGATGCGGATCGCGTGATCGACGCGCTTTTCCGGGCAGATGCGGCCCAGGAACGCCAAGTACGTCGGCTTGATGTCTGTTTGCGGCACGAGCAGGCTTTCCGGTAGCCCATGATAGATGGTATTGACCCACCCGGCACGCGGTAGCGGCCCGCGCTGCGAATCCGAGATCGAAATGACGTGTGCCTGCGGGAAGCTGTCGAAGATCGGTTGCAGCTCCGGCAGGTCTAAGCGTCCGTGAAGCGTGGTGACGAACGGGGTGTCGATCTGCGAGAACAGAGGAAACGGCAAATAATCGAGGTGAAAATGCAGAATGTCGAACTCGTGGGCCACGCGGCGCACCTGTTCGAGCATCAACATATGCGGTGCCATCCAATCGCGGATGGACGGGTCCAGGCGCAATGCGCGGGGCCACGCCGCTTCAAGGCGTGCCGAAGTGCGTGAATCACCGCTCGCGAACAGTGTCACATCGTGCCCCAGCTCCACCAGCCCTTCCGTCAGGTATGACACCACGCGCTCGGTGCCTCCATAGAGTTTGGGCGGCACGGCTTCGTGCAGCGGTGCGATTTGTGCGATACGCATTGCGTGCTCTCCTTACAAAAAATCGCCCTGCGCCTCGTTGAAGGCGCTGCGTGTGGGCAACGCGAAAAAAATCGGCGAATCGGGCCGCCGGCGTGCCGCAGTCGCAGTCGCAGTCGCAGTCAGCCCGACGGATCGCGACATCGCGATCGGAAGTTTCATTATCGAGGCGAGAGCGAGAAATTCGAGCAATTTTTCAAACCCTTAATATTGTTACAGCACGAAACATCGGCGCAACCTTGCATTCCGATCCATTGCGTCGCATGAACACACAATCCAACGGGCCTTACATGCCGCTCTCGACCGCGGGGTGGAACAATAGCAAGTTCCGGCCCGGCTTGCGAGTGCATGGCCGCCGTGGCTCGAGAACATGCCGACCGACCAGCGTAAGCAGCTCGCCGCCGCACATGACGCATCCTTCGACGGGGAGTTCGTCGAGCCATGCTTGATGGTCCGTAGATCAATCCCGAAGGACGTACCGACGTGGTCACTGACCCGTTCGAGGTCGATGATCTATTGGCCAGTCTTGGGTTCTGAGATTGAGTGGAAGAGGGGCGCGCAACCATGCGTCGCCGCGCGCGATTGCAACCCATTGAAACAGGAACAGGGCACCACGGGCGCAAGCCCCGACGGTGCGCCGTCAACGGCTTCGGGCGGCACCGACGAACTCGGGTGTGATTTGTCACATCGCGTACATGGCCTGGGCGTGCCGGGAAACCGGTGAAAAGGCAGTGTTTCAAGGAGGAAATCAAAATGAAGACCCAAACAGCGTGCACCGCGCTAGCTGGTGCCGCGCTCGGCATGGTACTGGTGGCGCACGACGCATACGCCGCCCTTGGCGGCGCGCCGAGCTACGCGAGCCGCGCCGCATCCAGCCAGGCCACGCTGCGCGCGGCCGTTGCCGCATCGCCATCGATGGCTTCCGGTGCCAGCGCAACGACCTCTGCCTATACCGTGCAGCAGACCACGCTACCCACCGGCACCGTGGTGCGCGAGTACATCGCCGATAGCACTGTATTCGGCATTGCCTGGTCCGGGCCTCAAATGCCTGACATGCGCACATTACTGGGCACCTACTTCCCACAGTACGTCAACGATATCCAGGCGCAACGCCGTTACCAGGGCGGCCACGGGCCAGTGCAGATGCGCAGCGGCGAGCTAGTCGTTCATTCGGGCGGGCACATGGGCGACTTCAGCGGGCAGGCCTTCCTACCGCGGGCGTTGCCAGCCGGCATAACCGAAGCGGATATCCGCTGAACGCAGGAGTGCTATCGTGACCCTAGTCAATACACTTCGCGGGCTCGCATGGTGCGCCGCGGTGCTCGTGGGCGCCATGACGCTGGTCGCCTGCGGAAGCGGCGGCAATTCTAATTCGGCGGCCAGTTCCGCCCCTCTGGCAGACAACGTCGTGCCGATCATGGTGGCGAAGGGGCTCGATCGGGTGGCCAACATAGGCACCGTGTCCGTCACCCTCTGCGCGGCCGGCAACGCCGCGCAGTGCCAGACGCTTGACAACATCCAACTCGACACGGGCTCGTATGGCTTGCGGGTAGTCGCCGCGGAATTGTCACCCGCATTGCGCAGCGCGCTGCAGCAGGCCACCGTGCCCAATTCGAATGCGCCGCTCGCATCGTGCGCGTTGTTCGCGGACGGGTATTCGTTCGGCTCGGTGCGCATTGCCGACGTGACGCTAGGTCGGCGGACCGCCAGTGCGATCCCGATCCAGTTAATCGGCGATCCCAATTTTCCGGCGGTGCCGTCCGACTGCGTCGTGGGCCGCTCGGAGAACGCCACGTCGGAGTTGCATGCTCGCGGCATTCTCGGTGTCGGGGCGGCGGCCGTGGATTGCGGCAACCAATGCGCGGCCAATGCGGCCGCCAGCTCCTACTTCAATTGCGCGAGTGCATCCAGCTGCGTGCCAACCGTCGTGCCGCTTGCCCAACAGATCGCGAACCCGGTGGCGAACATGCCAATCGATAACAATGGTGTAATCGTCGATATGCCCGCGATCGGCCCTTCGGGGCAGTCTTCGGCCAGCGGCACCTTGTTGCTGGGTATCGGCACCGCGTCCAACAACCGGCTGGGCAGCAGTGCGATGGTATTGACCACCGATGGTTTCGGTAGTTTTAGCGCGACGTACAACGGTTCGACGATCACCGCGTTCACCGATACCGGTTCCAACGGTCTGTTCTTCACCGACGCGTCGTTGCCCGCGTGCGGCTCCGGCAACCCGTTCTATTGCCCGCCCGGCCAACAGGTCAAAACCATCACCGTGAAGGGCGCGAATGGTGCCGCCCAGGCCGTCCATCTCAATGTAGGCAATGCGTCGATGCTGCTCAGCACGCCTAATACGTTTGCGTTCAACGATCTAGCCGGACCGATGCCCCGCTACTTCGACCTAGGCATGCCGTTTTTCTATGGGCGGCGCGTGGCGGTGGCAATCAGCGGCAAGTCCACGCCATCAGGTAATGGTCCCTATGTGGCATTTTGACGTGATGCACTGCATGGCCGGTGGCTGTACACCCGCACGGCTACCGGTCTTACCTGCTTGCCGTTACCGACTATCGGCGCGTTTCATCATCTTTGCCGAGCGCACAAAAAAACCGGAATGGCAAAGCCGTTCCGGTGATGGCTTCAATGGAGTGGGTGAGGATGGCGACGATCCGCCGCAGGCTGGTAGGTCAGCCGACAAAAGCTTTCTCGACCACATAGTGGCCCGGCGCCGAATTGCTGCCTTCGGTGAAGCCCATGCCATCGAGCAGTTGCCGTGTGTCGCGCAGCATGTGCGGGCTGCCACACAGCATGATGCGGTCGTTGTTGGCCGAGAATGCCGGTACGCCGAGCCGCTCGAACAATTCGCCCGTTTCAATTAGCGCCGTGATGCGGCCGCGATTCTGGAACGGCTCGCGCGTCACAGTCGGAAAATATACCAGTTTGTCGCGGATCAACTCACCAATGTGCTCGTGCTGCGGCAAGTGCTCAGTGATGTACTCCTTATACGCAAGTTCGTCGATGAAACGGCAGGTATGCGTGAGTACGATCTTCTCGTAGCGATCGTAGACGTCCGGGTCCTTAATGACCGACATGAACGGAGCTAGGCCGGTGCCGGTGGATAGCAGCCACAGCGTCTTGCCGGGCAACAGATTATCGACTACCAGCGTGCCGGTCGGTTTCTTGCCGATGTAGACCTGGTCGCCCGCCTTCAAGTGCTGCAGCCGCGACGTGAGCGGGCCGTCCTGCACCTTGATGCTCAAGAACTCGAGGTTTTCCTCGTAGTTCGCGCTCGCCAGGCTGTACGCGCGTAGCAGCGGTTTGCCATCCACCTCCAGACCGACCATCGTGAACTGACCATTATCGAACCGAAAGCCCGGGTCGCGCGTGCAAGTGAAGCTGAACAGCGTGTCAGTCCAGTGGTGCACGCTGAGAACGGTTTGTTGAGTCAGGTTGCTCATGGTGTCTCGATCGGATCGATGGCCGTCGGGCCCGGCACGCGCGACGGTCCGGCTAAAAATATTGAATAAGCGACTATTTTACCGCGTTGCGGCAAATTTATTCGATATTCGGACAACGGCGCGTCGACAGGCGTCACGATCGGCACGCGGCACCGGGTAGTGAGACAGTGTGCCGTATCGAATGGTTATCGGGCAACCGCTCAGCGCGCGTTGCGTTCTTACGTAGAACATCGCTGTGGCACTTGCGCTCCAGGTTGCCTTTCTGGCACGCACAGTGGCCGGCTGCGGTACGATATGGAGGGCGGGATTTGCCGATGTCGGTGCAAGCCTGCTCGTCGTTGGCAACGGGCTCAGCTTAGTGCGGCGCTAGCGGCGGTGACGCACGCCGTGCGATGGGTCCCCGTCACCATAGCAACCACGCGGCTGCACCGCTTAACGCCGATACGGCTTGGATTCCGCGTACAGCCGATCGAACTCGGCCGCATAGGCGCTGGCTAGGGCGGGCGCGCCACGGAACACGTTAAAATTTTCGGCGTTCTTGCGGTCCCCTGCTCGCGTGAAGTTCATCGAGCCGAATGCAACCAGGTCATCCACGACGATGAACTTGTGATGCATGATCGGATACTGGGAGTCGATTCGCACGTCGATGCCGGCATTAGACAGGTATGTCGCCCCGCTGTATTTTCCGGTTTCGTTAGATTTGTCCAGCACCACTCGCACTTGCACGCCACGCACCCGTGCATTGCGCAGCGCCTTGGCAATCTCGGGCGACGTGAATGCATAGCCGGCTAGCCATACGCGGCGTTTTGCGCCGCTGATCAGCGCTGCGACCGCTTCGCCGGCCCCGCCGTTGGGCGAGAAATACGTGTCAACAGTCGCCTTGTCAATACGCACCGGCGCTGCATCAACAAACGATGTGGCGCACACGAGCACCACGAAGGTATAAAACAACTTTTTCATGGACGGCGATTTTAGCCGGATATCGGTCGGCATATATCGTTTTTGCGAAAACAGTCTGAGTCGGCGCGATGCCCAAGCGGGGTCCCGGACGTCAATGGTGTAGTGGAGCGGGCACGGCCCCAGGCGCTGGCATGAGTCAAAACAAGTCTTGCCACGGCTCGCGCGATATTAGGTGTCAAGGCGCGATGTTGGGTGTCAAGATATCGCGACACGATAAGATTGTCGTGCTGTTGGACGGTCAACCACACAGGAGCTGAGCATGAAACGACCTTTCTTTCGCAGTTGCCGCCGCGCGTTCACGTCATCCGTCTTCAAGGGCGCACTCGCGCTGCCGTTGGGCGCGCTGATGTCTCAAGCCCGTGCGCAGTCCAGGCCAAACGCGCATGAATCCCTTAGCCAACAGCCTGTGCTCCCGGACGCATCTCGATTGACGAATGCGGTGATGACCGAACATAACCTCATTTTAAAAACTCCTGCACCGCGAACCCGATCGAGCCTCGCCCGGCAACTTGCGGAAGGTGGCGTGACGGCAGGTAGCACAATTCTCGTGCACGCGTCCCTAAGCTCGCTGGGGTGGGTCGCAGGCGGGGCCGTGGCCGTCATTCAGGCGCTGCTGGACTGCATCGGAACTAACGGGACGCTGGTCATGCCAACGCACACGCCCCATTTGACCGATCCCGCAGAATGGGAAGCGCCGCCTGTGCCATCCAGCTGGGTCGAGACCCTGCGCGAGGAAATGCCGGCGTACGATCCGGCGACAACGCCGACGCGCAATATGGGCGCCGTGGCTGAGCTATTTCGTACTTGGCCCGGCGCCCGCCGCAGCTTGCACCCCACCTGTTCGTTTGCTGCAATCGGGCCGCGAGCCGATCAGATCACCGCCGACCATGCACTCGAGAGCCCGCTGGGTGAAAGGTCACCCTTGGCCAAGCTCTACGACGCAGACGCCTGTGTTCTTCTGCTGGGCGTAGACTTCGACGTTTGCACGATGCTCCACCTAGCGGAGCAGCGGGCGTGGCCGAACAGACCAAAAATGCGGGAAGGCTCGCCGATCTTCGAGAACGGCGTCAGGCGGTGGGCAGTCTACGAAGCTCCTGCGCTTCTTGACTCCGAGCACTTTCTGCCGGTGGGCCAGGCGATGAAAGACAGCGGGGCAGTCAAGACGTTCAGCGTGGGGAATGCACGCAGCATGCTCTTCTCTAGTCGTGAGGCGGTCGACTTTGCGCTCCACACTTGGAGAGGCCAACTTCCTCCTGGCTGATCGACCACGGTGGACTCGGGCGCCGCCACCATTGACCGGCTGATGCGTGACGTGTGCACATAGGCTTTCGCGGGTCAACGCCGACGCGCTGGCATCATCCGCTACCCGGCTGCCTCGAGGTAGTCCAGCCGCAGCCGCGCCATGTACGGCAAGTGGTCCGATAGCCACGCGGTGCGGGGCGCGGGCTCGAGCCATTGCACTGGCGTGACGCCCCGCACAAACATCTTATCCAGCGCCAGCGCGGGCGAGAATGCGGGAAACGTCTTGCCGGCCTCACCCAGCGTCGAGGCTACCTCACGTAAGCCGATCTCGGCGAACAACGGCTCCGAGTCATTCTTCCAGTCGTTGAAATCGCCGGCGAGCACCAACGGGCCGGTTGCCGCCTCACGGGCAATCCAATGCGCGATCCAGTTCATCTGGCGCAATCGCGACTGGCGGGTGAGCGCCAGATGGGCACACAGCAGCGTGACCGGCGTATTGTAAAGCGTGGCGCGCGCCACCAGCAAGCCGCGCTTTTCGAAGCGGTGCGCAGAAATGTCCCAGCGCCCGCCCAGGTCGAGCGGATGCGGCGACAGGATCGCATTGCCGTGTCGCCACGATGGCTTGAACACGTTTGGCCCGAGCGCCAGTTGCAAGCGCAATGCTTGCGCTATTTCGGTAGCCTGGCATTGCCATACGTCAGTGAGCGCGCCCTGCAGCGGCTCGCCGAAGCCATTGCTGGCCAGCACGGGCGCCGGCATCCGGCGCGCCATGGCCTCTTGCAGGAAGTACACGTCGGCCGGCGTTGCCTGCATCCAGCGTTGCATTGACTGCCATGCTTGCAGGCCGAGCGGCGAGCGGCCCTTGTGCAGATTCCAACTGACGGCAATGAATTCCTTGTCGCCGGTGCGCGGCACGCTGGGCAAGGTATCGTCGTGTCGCATCAGTCGACCCTTTTCATGCGAGTTCATCACCCGCTCACTGGTCCACGATGCTCGCCTGCACGCGATAGACAAGTTGCGGGCCGTGCTCCACTAGCTTCCACGCTACCGTTTGCCCGGCCGGCACGACCAGGCCGGGATGGACAGCGGTGACTCGGCGCGGCTGCGGTGGCAGCGCGCAACCCTCGGCGCGCTGCGCGGCACGCGTCTCCTCGAAGATCTCTTGCACGTCCAGCGACAGGACCGCCTGGCCGCCCTCGACGCGGGTCGGCGACACGGTCAGCGTGCGCGACAACTCAATGCGGGCCACCGGTTGGCTCTGGCAGCCGATCTCATGCACGACGCTGCGCTTGTGCGTCTCCGACTTCGCTTGGCCGACCGTGGTGGTTGCGCCAAAATGGTCGACGCTGCGTCCATCCTGCACGACTTCGACATCCCAGCGTACCTTCGGCGGGTCATCCTGCGCGCATGCCACAGCGGCGGCCGAGGCCAGCAGCACGCCTGTGGCAAGTGTTCGAAGAGCGTTCAACAGGCTTGTCATAAGGGATTCCGACCGGGATCGCCGCGATGGGTTCATGCCCCGCACGGCGCCCGAGTTCTGCATGCGCGAAACAGTCATGATAGCGGGGTTTGGCCGTGCGCGCGGGCACCACGCGGCGTTGGCAGCAACGCCGCGCGACTGCTAGCTTGCACAACATATTGACGCCGATACACTAAATTGGCGCCGCACAGGGCGGCGTGGCAGCAGTGGAGGTGAATATGACTACCGCAATGGTCAAGCAGGAAATCGCAGTGGCGGCATTCAAGCCGATCTATGACTTAAGTCAGGTCGAGACAGCCTTGCATGACTTGTCCGATGGCGCTAACGAGGCGTTGCGAAGCACCTACGAGAAAATGCTGAAGGTCGGCGCATTGCGCTTTTGCGTCAAGCCTAACCGGTTGCCATCAATCGACGCGCTCGTCGACGAGTCCCCGAATTTTAGTGAGCCGCTGGAAGACGTGCGCAAACAGATCGCGCTGGTGGCCGAAACCGACGACAGACTCGAACTGATGCCGATGCTCCTGCTGGGTGAACCCGGCATCGGCAAGACGCATTTTGCTCGGCAACTCGCGCATCTGGTCGGCACCGGCTATCACTATGTCGCGATGAGCTCGCTCACGGCGGGCTGGATCCTGTCCGGGGCGTCGTCGCAGTGGAAGAACGCCAAGCCAGGCAAGATTTTCGATGCGCTGGTCAACGGCGCTTATGCGAACCCGCTGGTGCTGGTCGACGAAATCGACAAGGCCGGCGGCGATGCGCAGTACGATCCGCTCGGCGCGCTGTATGCGCTGCTCGAGCGCGACACCGCGCAGTCGTTCATCGACGAGTTTGCCGAAGTGCCCATCGATGCATCCAGTGTTCTTTGGGTGGCGACGGCCAACGACGTGCACCGCATCCCGGAGCCGATCCTCAACCGGATGAACGTCTACGAGATTCCGGCGCCGGATCGCGATGGCGCGCGCCGTATTGCCCAGTCGATCTACTCGGAGATCCGCGAATCGCACGCATGGGGGGCGCGCTTTCCGCCAGCGCTCGAAGAGGCGCCGTTGGATGTGCTGTCCACCTTGTCGCCGCGCGCGATGCGGCGCGCCATCGTACACGGCTTCGGCAATGCGCGGCTGGCGGGACGCGATGCGGTGAGCGCACACGACGTGGTACTCGATCGCCACGCACGCAGACGCTCGATCGGTTTCTGACGCCGCCCAGGCCGCGCGCCGCGCGGCGGCTATAGCAGCCGCACGATCAGCGAGCCCAGCAGCGTCAACAGCAACGTCGACATAAATGGCAACGGCAGGCGGCGGCCGCGCCAGCTGAGCGTGAGGTCCCCGGGCAAGCGACCGATGCCCAAGCGGGCGAGCCAGGGCCAACTCGCGCTGAGGATCGCGGTTGCAATGAAGGTGGTAAGCAGCCAGCGGAACATGGACAGGCCAGCCTCAGGGGTTACAGCATGTGAGAGCGGTCGCCGCGCTCAAACGCGTCTAGTGCGGCATCCAAGCCGCGGCCAAACGCGATCACTTTGAACAGTTCGCCCATCTCCGCCTCGGACAGCAGCTTCTGTACCGCATTGGCCACAGGCAGGAAGCGGACTGGGTCGGCTGGGTCCAGTTGCGCAAGCAAGTCCATCATGCCCGCGTTCATCAAAAAGCGCGCTTGCGACGTATATCCGAGCAAATGCGCGCCCGCGTCGCGGGCGGCCTGCGCGATGGCACTGAACTGCACATGTGCGGTGATGTCCTGCAAGCCGGGGTAGAGGAACGGGTCGCCGTGTGCGCGGTGCCGGTAGTGGCACATCAGCGTGCCCTCCGTGCGCTGCGGATGGTAATACTCGGCGGCCGGGAAACCATAGTCGACGAACAGCGCCGCGCCGCGGCCGAGCGCCGAGCACACGGTGTGCACGAACGCGGCTGCCGCTTCGTGTGTCTCAGTCACATAGTCGTGCTGGCCAGGGACACACGCCAGTGTGGCCGGCACAGCGGCGGCAGCCAGTGGCCGATCGGCGAACACGAAGCGACTCGCATCCGCCACGGCGACGCCGCGTTCATGCCAACGGCCATCCTGCCGCGCGAACAGCCGCACCGGCATGGCGTCCAGCACCTCGTTACCGATGATCACGCCATCCACGCGCTCGGGCAGTGCATCGATCCATTCGACGCAGGAGGCGAACTGCGGTGCCGTTTCCACAATGCACTCGCGCTGACGCGCGCGCAACTCGCCGGACAATTCCACGATCGTGTAGCGTACGCACCCGACACCGCGCGCCTGCAACGTGCGCAGCAGGCCGGCGGCGAACTTACCGGTTCCCGCCCCGAATTCGACGACATGACGCGTGCCGGTGGCGCCGAGCACGTCGGCCACCGGCTTGGCGAACGTCTGCGCAAACAGCGGCGAGAGTTCCGGCGCCGTGATGAAGTCGCTACCGTCGTCGGGGCCGCGGCCGAACTTGACCGAGCCGCCGCTGTAGTAGCCCAGGCCCGGCGTATAGAGTGCGAGTTCCATATACCGATCGAATGGCAACCAGCCTTCGGAAGCGGCGATTTGTCCAGCGATGTGCTGCACTAACGCGCGCGAGTAGGAGCGCGCGGTATCGCCAGGAACAGGTAAACTATCGGGCTGCGTCGTATTCGGCTTCATTCCCGCATTGTAAATGAGCGACCCGTCGTGCGCCGGTCAGTATCCGGCTTCCCCCTCTTGCGCGCCGCCCGCGCGCCGTGCCGCACTGGTAACCGGCGCGGCACGGCGCATCGGCCGTGCGCTGGCGCTCGGCATGGCCGCGCGAGGCTGGGACATTGCGCTCCACTACCATATGTCTGAGGCCGACGCGCAGTCGCTGGTCGCCGACATCCAGGCGCTGGGCCGGCGTGCTGTCGCGTTGCGCGCCGATCTGGCCGATGAGGCACAGGTGCGGCGCCTGGTGCCGGATAGCATCGCCGCGCTCGGGCGCATCGAATGCGTGGTGAACAACGCGTCGCTGTTTGACGAGGATACGGCAGCCACGTTCGGATACGGCAAATTGCTGAACATGACGGCGATCAATGTCGGTGCGCCGCTGGCGCTCGCGCGGGCACTGCACGAATCGATACCGGAGGCGGCGCGCGACGACGAGACGTTGCGCGGCTCGGTCATCAACGTGCTCGACCAGAAGCTGTACAACATGAATCCGGACTATTTGTCGTATACGTTGACGAAAGCCGCGCTGCAGGCGGCCACCGTGGCGCTGGCCCAGGCGCTCGCGCCGAAGCTGCGGATCGTGGCCGTCGCGCCCGGACTCACGCTGCGCTCCGGTAGCCAGACCGATGAAAGTTTTGTCGATGCGCACCGGCGCACACCGCTTGGACGCGCATCGACGCCGGCCGACGTGGTCGATGCGGTGTGCTACCTGGCCGACGCGCGCGGTGTGACGGGTGCGACGCTGCTGGTCGATGGCGGCCAGCACCTCGTGCCGTCGCCGCGCGACGTGATGTTTATGACGGGTGCGTGAGCGCGATGCGTGCGTGCCTACTGCCGGGCCGGTCCGTGCCGCGCGGCCACCGCCCCTACTTTTGACTGGATCGTCCATGCTCTCCGCCCTTTCGCACCCGAGCCTCGCAGACTGTCGACGCCTGTTCCTGCGCAACTACGAGATTTACATCAACATTGGCGTGCATGATTTCGAGAAACGCGCCGAGCAGCGCGTCATCGTCAACATCGACCTGTTCGTGCCGCTGGCCGAATCGACGCCGCGCGCCGATAAGCTGGTCGAAGTCGTTGACTACGATTTCATGCGCTCGACCATTGCCCAACGGGTCTCGCGCGGACACGTCCATTTGCAAGAAACGTTTTGCGATGACGTTGCCGCCGCAATGCTGGCGCATCCGAAAGTGCGGGCGGTGCGCGTCTCGACCGAGAAGCCGGACGTCTACTCCGACTGCGAGTCGGTGGGCGTCGAAGTCATCCGTATCAAGGAAGCCTGACATGCATGCACTCGAGACTGGCGTGCGGGCCTTGACCCGTCGCGAGCAAAAACAGGCCTACGAAAACAACAAGCTGTTCAAGCGGCTGGCCCGGCAGGCCGGCCAGGCCATTGCTGACTACAACATGATCGAGGCCGGCGACAAGGTGATGGTCTGCGTGTCCGGCGGCAAGGACAGCTATGCGCTACTGGACCTCCTGCTGCGGCTGCGCGAGCGCGCGCCGATCGATTTTGACATTATCGCGGTCAATCTCGATCAGAAGCAGCCCGGGTTTCCCGCGCATGTGCTGCCCGAGTATCTCGCGGCACGCGGCGTGCCGTTTCATATCGAGAATCAGGACACGTACAGCATTGTCAAGCGCCTCGTGCCTGAGGGTAAGACGACGTGCTCGCTGTGCTCGCGGCTGCGGCGCGGCATCCTATACCGCGTCGCGGGTGAGTTGGGCGCGACCAAGATCGCGCTTGGCCACCACCGCGACGACATCCTGCAGACCGTGCTGCTCAACATGTTCTACGGTGGCAAGCTCAAGGGCATGCCGCCGAAGCTGCAGTCCGACGATGGCAAGCACATCGTGATTCGGCCGCTCGCCTATGTGAAGGAAAATGATCTGGAAAACTATGCGCAATTGCGTGAATTTCCGATCATCCCTTGCAATCTGTGCGGCAGCCAGCCGAACCTGAAGCGCGCCGAGATGAAGGCGTTGCTGCAGGAATGGGACAAGCGCTTTCCCGGACGGGTGGACAACATGTTCAGTGCGTTGGCCGACGTCGTGCCGTCGCACTTGATGGATCATCGGCTGTTTCCGTTCGCCGGGCTGCGCGCGACGGGCGTGGCCAATCCGCACGGCGACATCGCATTCGACGACGAACCCTGTGCCACGCCCGATAGCGGCACCGTGCCGATCGTGCCATTCGACGCACTGTAAAGCCGCGACGCCGGTGCGCCATCTGTGGGTTGCACGACGGAATGCAGTCAGCCCAATGCTAAAATCGGCCCTTCAAGACTCGTTGGACGTTGACGCCGTGAATATCGTCATTCTTGCAGCCGGCATGGGTAAGCGCATGCATTCCGCACGGCCGAAGGTGCTGCATTCACTGGCTGGCCGGCCATTGCTGTCCCATGTCATTGACACAGCGCGCGCGCTGGCGCCGAGCCGGCTCGTCGTGGTGGTCGGGCATGGCGCCCAGGCCGTGCGCGAGGCTGTCGCCGCGCCCGATATCCAGTTTGCATTGCAGGTCGAGCAACGGGGTACCGGTCACGCGGTTCAACAGGCGCTGCCGTTCATCGATCCAGCACTGCCCACACTGGTGCTGTATGGCGATGTGCCGCTCACGCGTGCCTCGACGCTGCGGCGCCTGGCCGACGCGGCAGCCAACGGCCGCTATGGGGTGCTGACCGTCACGCTGGACGACCCGCACGGTTATGGTCGCATCGTGCGGGATGGCGCCGGACGCATCATACGGATCATCGAGCAAAAGGATGCCGACTCGGGGCAACGGGAAATCCGCGAGGTCAACACTGGCATCGTCATCTCGCCGAGCGGGCGGCTCGATGCATGGCTAAGCTCGTTGACAAACGACAACGCGCAGCGCGAGTTCTACCTGACCGACGTTGTCGAGCGCGCGATCGAAGACGGTGTCGAGGTCGTCGGTGTGCAGCCGGACGACGTATGGGAGACGCTCGGCGTAAACAGCAAGCGTCAATTGGCTGACCTGGAGCGCCTCTACCAGCGCAACGAGGCACTGCGACTACTGGACGCTGGCGTCACGTTGACCGATCCGTCGCGCATCGACGTGCGCGGCACGCTGGAGTGCGGCGCCGAGGTGTCGATCGACGTCAACTGCGTGTTCGAAGGACACGTCGTGCTCGGTGACCACGTCAGCATCGGGCCGAACTGCGTGATCCGCGAGGCGACGATCGCCGCGGGCACGCGCGTGGACGCGTTCACGCATGTTGACGGCGCGCGCGTGGGCGAGAACGTCGTGCTCGGCCCGTATGCGCGGCTGCGTCCCGGGACCATGCTGTTTAGCGACGCACATGTGGGCAACTTCGTCGAGGTCAAGAACGCGGTGCTCGGGCAGGGCGCGAAGGCCAACCATTTGAGCTATATTGGCGACGCCGACGTTGGGGCGCGTGTCAATATCGGCGCCGGAACGATCACCTGCAACTATGACGGTGCGAACAAGCATCGCACCATGATCGGCGATGACGTATTCGTGGGCTCCGATACGCAGCTTGTCGCACCAGTCGTCGTGGGTTCGGGCTCGACAATCGCAGCGGGTACCACCGTTTGGCGCGACGTGCCCGCCGGGGCACTGGTGTTGAACGATAAAACGCAGGTTGCAAAGCCAGGGTACACGCGACCGACCAAGAAAAAGGCCTGAATGCACGGCGCCCGATGAGGCGGCCCGACGCTCACCCTCCATTTTCCACGGACAAACATCATGTGCGGCATTGTCGGCGCGGTAGCGCAACGTAACATCGTCCCGATCCTCGTCGAGGGGCTGCGACGTCTCGAATACCGCGGCTACGACTCGTGTGGTGTAGCCGCCATTGTCGATGGCGCCGCCCGGCGCGCTCGCAGCGTATCGCGCGTGGCGGACCTTGACCAGCAGATCCGCGACACGCAATTGGCCGGCGAAACCGGCATCGCGCATACGCGCTGGGCGACGCATGGGGCACCGGTCACGCACAATGCGCATCCGATCTTCTCGCACGACACGATTGCGCTGGTTCACAACGGCATCATCGAAAACTATGAAGCCCTGCGTGAAGGCTTGCGCGCGAAAGGCTACGAGTTCGTGACGCAGACCGACACCGAAGTCATCGCCCACCTCATCTACAGCCTTTATCGCGGTGACTTGTTCGCCGCCGTGCGCGAAGCGGTGAAGCAGTTGCATGGCGCCTACGCGATCGCCGTGTTCTCGAAGGACCAGCCGCATCGGGTATGCGGCGCGCGCGCTGGCTCGCCGCTGGTGGTCGGGCTGGGCCAACAGGAAAACTTCCTGGCCTCGGATGCGCTCGCGCTGGCGGGCAGCACCGACCGCTTCATTTTTCTTGAGGAAGGCGACGTGGTCGAATTGACGCTGGACGGCGTGCGGATCGCGGACCGCGACGGTGGCCTCGTGCAGCGGGAGGTACGCACCGTCAACGCGTATGGCGGCGCAGTGGAGCTTGGGCCGTACCGGCACTTCATGCAAAAGGAGATTTTTGAGCAGCCGCGGGCGATCTCCGACACGATTGCGCAGACCGACGCATTCGATCCCGAGCTATTCGGCAATGGCGCCGGCGACGTGTTTAACGGGATCGACAGCCTGCTGATCCTTGCGTGCGGTACCAGCTACTACTCCGGCTTGACGGCAAAGTACTGGCTTGAATCGATTGCGAAAATCCCCACGCAAGTCGAGATCGCAAGCGAGTATCGCTATCGTGACTCCGTGCCGAACCCTCGGTCACTGGTCGTGGTGATCTCCCAGTCCGGCGAGACCGCGGACACGCTTGCCGCGCTCAAGCATGCGCAGGCGCTCGGACACTCGCATACGCTGGCGATTTGCAACGTGGCGAGCAGCGCGATGGTACGGCTCACTGCGCTGCGCTTGCTGACGCACGCAGGCACCGAAATCGGTGTGGCGTCAACCAAGGCGTTCACCACGCAGCTTGTCGCCCTGTTCGTGCTCGCGGTAACGCTGGGACGGCTGCGCGGGCATGTTGACGCGAGCCTTCAGGCGCATTACCTCAAGCAGTTGCGGCACCTGCCGGCGGCGCTCAATAGCGTGCTCGCGCTCGAGCCGCAAATCATCGCGTGGGCAGAGGAATTTTCGCGCAAGGAAAACGCGCTGTTCCTCGGCAGGGGCATGCATTATCCGATTGCACTTGAAGGTGCGTTGAAGCTGAAGGAAATTTCTTATATCCACGCCGAGGCGTATCCGGCGGGCGAGCTCAAGCATGGGCCGCTCGCGCTAGTGACCGAAGCGATGCCGGTGGTCACCGTCGCGCCGAACGATGCGCTGCTGGAAAAACTAAAGTCTAATATCCAGGAAGTACGCGCACGAGGCGGCCAGCTGTATGTGTTTGCTGACGCGGATACGCGAATCGTCAACGACGAAGGCCTGCATGTGATCCGGATGCCCGAGCATTATGGGTTGCTGTCACCGATCCTGCATGTAGTGCCGTTGCAATTGCTCGCATATCACACTGCCTGCGCGCGCGGCACTGACGTGGACAAGCCGCGAAATCTGGCCAAGTCGGTGACGGTGGAGTGAGAAGGGGAGGGTAACGGTGCCGGCGCGGCGCGTGCCGCACGAGCCAGATCGGTCGCCGCTGCGCGGCATGGCGCAGGCTGACCCATGGCTAAAAAACGGGGGATAGCGCGCAACGTCGGGCGGCAGGGGTGTTGTCCACGCAGGTGTGCGAAATGTGATGCCGGCCTGACGGTCCCTGCCCCGCTATCGGTGTGCGTTGATGCGCCGTCGCGTTGAAATGCGGCTCAACGCCGGTCGTGACCACGCGGCAGTTGGCCCGCCAAAGCCGGCCGGCCCATTGAGCACGGTTAATCGAGCGTCAGCACGATACGTCCGTCGATCTTACCTTTGCGCAGCTTGCAGAACACCGAATTGATGTTTTCCAGTCGTTCGTGGTGGATGTGTGCGCGCACCAGCCCCTGCGCCGCGAAATCGAGCGCTTCATGCAGGTCGCGCCGAGTACCGACGATCGAGCCGCGTACGGTGATGCCATTGAGCACCGTTGAAAAAATCGGCAGCGGAAAGTCGCCCGGCGGCAGACCATTAAGTGATATGGTGCCACCGCGTCGCACCATGCCGAGCGCCTGGGCAAACGCACTGCGTGACACCGCAGTGACCAGCACGCCGTGGACGCCACCGATTTTCTTCTGAATGAACGCTGCCGGATCGGTGGCTGACGCGTTCACGACGACTTTGGCGCCGAGCCGTTTTGCCAGCTCCAGTTTGTCCGGCACAACATCAACCGCGACAACATGCAGGCCCATCGCGTTCGCATATTGCACAGCGACATGTCCTAATCCGCCGATGCCTGATATTGCCAGCCATTGGCCTGGACGCGTGTCGGTGACCCGTATGCCCTTGTAGACGGTGACGCCAGCACACAGAATGGGCGCGATCTCATCAAAAGCGACTTGGTCCGGGAGCCGACCAACATAATTTGGGTCGGCCAACATATATTCAGCATAGCCGCCATTGACCGAATAACCCGTATTTTGCTGCCCGTGACATAGCGTTTCCCAGCCGCCGAGGCAGTATTCGCAGTGTCCGCATGCAGTGTAGAGCCACGGTACGCCAACACGGTCGCCTTCCTTGACGACCTTGACCCCTTCTCCGACTGCGGCGACATAGCCGACGCCCTCGTGGCCCGGGATAAATGGCAGCGTGGGCTTGACCGGCCAGTCGCCGTCTGCCGCATGCAGGTCGGTGTGGCAGACTCCAGAGGCTTTGATATTGACCAGTATCTGGTCGGGACCCGGCGTCGGCACCGCGACTTCTTCAATCCACAATGGCTCGCCAAACGCATGCACGACCGCAGCCTTCATCGATTGCTTCATGAATACTCCTTGAAAGACGTTCCGTTAGTATTGCTCGCCCAGGCCAGCGTTGCGGCGCCCGCGGCACATCATTGCTATGACGGCTCGTCAATTTCCTTGCGTTCGCGCCGCGCCTCGTTGCCGCGCCGTGCTCGTAACCGCTGCCGGGACAATACCGCGATGACTTGCTGCGCCGTCGCACCGGCCGGGATTTCATTGCGGATTGTATTGGGCACCATTGGCAACCCGGCGCGTTGGCGGCGCAGGGCCTTGGCAATGGCCCGTCGGCACTGTGGGCCGTGGCAATCCCATTCATCGCGAATTTTTCCGCAGTAACGGCATTCGTCCATATCAATAAGTCTACTGCCAAATCGGCCGATGGAGATCGCGGTCTCGTGCTTGCTTTGGTACGCTGTTCGGGGTATGTCGCACAAATTGCAACGATCTGCCAGTCATGATTAAAGGGCTTGGCTTGTCATTATTAAGGTGCTTGTCATTACTCGGGCACCAGCACAGCCGTTGCGCCACGGCACAAAGTCCTCGACACATGGGCAGCCAAGCCCCCGGTGGTACGAAAATTGCAAGGGCGCCGTAACGCGCCAAACCGAACCAGCTTCCATGACGTCGTCCACTTTTGCTAGCGCGGCCCGCATCAGCAGGTTGCGCGCCCGGATCGCCACCGACCTGTGGCACGCTATTTGGCGTCACAGGGGGCGGGTGCTGGCCGCCGTATCATTGCTGCTGCTAGCCAAGGCGGCTGCGGTGGCGGTTCCGCTGCTGCTCAAGGATATCGTCGATGCGCTGGGCAACGTCACGAGCCGGCCGGCCGCGATACCTATCCTGCTGCTGTTCGGCTATGCCGTGGTGCGCTTTGCGTCGAATGCGTTGAGCGAGGTGCGCGACATGACGTTTGTGCAGGTCACGCAGCGCACCGTGGCCGACTATACCGCGCGCACGTTTGGTCACCTGCATCAGCTGGGCGCGCGCTTTCACTCGCAGCGTGAGACCGGCTCGGTGGTACGCGACCTGGAGAAGGGTACCGCCGGCATCGGCTACCTGCTGGGTGTTGCGGTCTTTACGATCGTGCCAACGTTCATAGAAATCGCGTCAGTGCTCGCCATCGTGATCAGCAAGTATGGCGGCAGCTTCACGCTGATCATTTTCGCGGCATTCGCTGTCTACGCCAGCTATACGGTGGTGTTCACGCAGCGCCGCATGCGGGTGCAGCGCCGCATGAACGCGTTAGAAGCCCAGGCCAATAGCCGTATCGTCGACAGCCTGCTGAACTACGACACGGTCAAGTACTTTGCGCGCGAGGATTTTGAGCGCAAGCGGCTCGACCAGGTGATGCAGCAGTGGCAAGAGGCGGGTATCGAGAACCAATATGCGCTGTCCACGCTGCATATCGGGCAGAGCGTGTGTATCGGTGCGGGCATCGCGGCGGTGATGTTGCTGGCCGGCCAGCACGTGGTAAGCGGCGCAATGACAGTCGGCGACCTGGTGCTAATCAACGCTTACATCATCCAGGTCAGCCTGCCGCTGAACACGTTGGGCTTTGTGTTCCGCGAGGCCAATGACGCGTTGACCAACGTGGAGCGGTTGTTTGCGCTGCTGGATGCGCATGACAAGGCAGGCGAGGACGGGGATGCGGCGGCGGCGCAGCCGCTCGTGGTGCGCGGTGGCGAGATCCACTTCGAGCATGTCGACTTCAGCTACGAGCCCGGTCGCAGGATCCTGTGGGATGTCTCGTTCCGGATTGAGCCGGGCCAGACGGTGGCCGTCGTGGGGGGCAGCGGCTCGGGCAAGTCAACGTTGGCCCGGTTGCTATTCCGCCTGTATCAGCCCGATGCAGGCTCGATCACGATCGACGGGCAGGACCTGCGGCTGGTCACGCAGCGCAGCCTGCGGGCGGCCTTGGGCATCGTGCCGCAGGACACGATTCTGTTCAACGATACGATCGCGTACAACATCGGCTACGGTCGCGAAGACGCGACAAAGGCCGACATTATCGCCGCCGCGCGGGCCGCGCAATTGGGCGAATTTATCGAGCGACTGCCAGACGCCTACGACACGCGGGTCGGCGAGCGAGGCGTGCGCTTGTCCGGCGGCGAGCGCCAACGCGTGGCTATTGCACGTGCGCTGCTCAAGCAGCCGCCGATCGTGGTATTCGACGAAGCAACGTCGGCGCTCGATACCCGTTCGGAGCGGGCGATTCAGCAGGAACTGATGCGCGTGGCCGAGCACCGCACGAGCCTGATCATCGCGCACCGGCTCTCGACTGTGGTCGATGCCGATCGCATTCTGGTCATGGAACACGGACGACTGGTTGAGCAGGGGACCCATGCCAGCCTGCTGGAGAAGGGCGGAGTCTATGCGCAGATGTGGGCGTTGCAAGCGCAGCAGCGCGAGTTGGAGCGCACCGAACAGCGCTTTGCGCTGTTGCCGATCAACGTCGGTGCGTTGGTCGACAACGTGCTGGACGCGTTGCAGGAGGTGGCGGTACGCCATCAGGCAAGCCTGTTCAAGCGCATCACCGACGACAACCTGATTGTCACTGGCGACGCGGCAACACTGCGGCGCTTCATCTGGCAGTTGTGCCGCACCGGCATTGAAGCGGGCGGGGCAGGCAGCCGCATCGAGGTGAGCGTGGCCCGCCACGACAATGATGCACGCGTGTCGATCTGCACGCCGGATCTTGAGACGCCGGAGTTGTCATGGTTGGATCTGGAGTCACTTCAGGCCGTGCTCGAGGAGCAGCATGGGTATATCTTGCGCAGCCGCGACGATGCCGGATCCACGATCCATATCACGTTGCCGCTGCGGGCCGTCGCGGAGTTGCCTGCCGCTGACGGCCTCGCGCCGCAACCCTTGCAGGCGCTCGGCTCCGCGCAACTGGACGGCGTACGCGTGGCCTGTGTGGATGATCATGAGGAGGCACGCGACGCACTGTCCGCGTTGCTCACCCGTGCCGGGGCGCACGTCACGGCGTTCGGATCCGGCCAGGCGCTGCTGGACTACCTCGGACACACGCGGCGCGACGACTGGCCGGCCGTGATGGTCTGCGACATCGACCTGGGCGAGGAAAACGGATATTCGATGATGGCCCGCGTCAGGCAGCTCGAGGCGGCACGCCCGGACGGCGCCAGGCATCGGATCGAGGCAATCGCGCTGTCCGGCTATGCAAGCGAGTATGAACGGGCGCGTGCCGTCGAGGCCGGTTTTCGCGGCTATCTGACCAAGCCGGTCAAGGCGGTCGATTTGATTGCCGCACTCAGAGCATTAGCCACTCATTTAGGAGAGACTTATGAGCTTGACCACTCCCAGCACGCCAGAGAACCTATCCGCCCCGCGCCGCGCCGGTAGTCTGTATGCCGACCGCAGTGCGGCCAGCGCCGCGATTGAGATGTTGCTGCCGACGCTGTCGGCGGCGCTGCACAACACAGTCGTCGGCCAAAGCGGGTGTTTGCATATCGTCGTGATGGATCCGGCGCTCGGTCCTGGCGACGCGAACTTCGAGGACGCGATCCTGTACGAGCATTCGATGCCGGATCCGGCGCAGTGGGACGCCGACTA
Source organism: Mycetohabitans sp. B46 (assembly GCF_037389205.1). NCBI lineage: Bacteria > Pseudomonadati > Pseudomonadota > Betaproteobacteria > Burkholderiales > Burkholderiaceae > Mycetohabitans > Mycetohabitans sp. B46. Next base: position 225,340 of record NZ_JADBGL010000006.1, on the reverse strand, counting down.
CCGAGCGTATGCGCGAGCCAAGGCGCGGCTGTCGTGGGAGCATGGTATGGACAGCCGGCTTGTCCAGTCCAGCCAGCCACACCGCTTGCGCCGCGGTGACACGAACCTGTGGGGCAGCGTGGCTCAACACGGCATTGTGGTGGGCATCTCGGGCGCCCAACCGTGGTTTGACGAGGCGCTGGCCGGATGTGTCGCGCATTGCCTGCGCGCTATCGCACGGCACCGCGCTGAAGCGGCGGCGAGCACGCTGGCACTGTGATCCCCACCGCGGGTCCGCGCCACCCACCCCGTCGCACCAAACCCGGGCGTTTTTGCCAATGCCATTATAAAAATGGGTATCGGGTCGGGGCGGCGGTCTGGTCGGAATGGCGGCTGCATGAGCTTGCTCGTCTGCGAGTGCATCGGCTCAGGGCGGGCACGCCATTCGCTCAATAGGAGCCAGAACGTTTGTCTCGACAAACGTCTGACTCACTGAAGGAGCGAACGTGGCACAGACTGCAGACCTATCGAACCCGATTCTTACTGGCAAGACAGCGCTCATCACCGGAGGCGCCCGTGGCCTCGGTGCGGCGATATGCAACGAGTTGGCACGCGCCGGCATGAACATCGTCGTGGCCGATCTTCATGAGGAGCAGGCGCGGGACACCGCGGCCGAGTTGGGCCGGCACGGCGTCAAAGCCGTGTCGCAGCGAATTGACGTCAGCGACGAGGCCTCGGTGCAACAGGCTATGCAGGCGATACACGAGTCGGTGGGCGAGCTCGATGTGGTCGTGAACAACGCGGCGATCGATGTGACGGCCGCAATCGAGGAAGTTGACGTCGCCGCCTGGCAGCGCGTGCTAATGACGAACTTGTTCGGCCCCTATCTCATATGCCGGGCGGTCGTGCCGAGGATGAAATCACGCGGCGACGGCCATATCGTCAACATCGCATCGACCGCTTCAAAGCGCGCATGGCCGAACGCCTCCGCGTACCATGCGACAAAATGGGGGCTGCTGGGCTTCTCGCATGCGATGCATGCGGAGTTGCGTCCAGCCGGGGTCCGCGTGTCGTCCATTGTGGCCGGCGGCATGCGCACACCGTTCTTGCTGGACCGATTCCCCGATATCGACGTTGACACGCTGCAGCCACCCCAAAACGTGGCCGCGGCGGTACGGTTCGTGTTGACGCAGCCGCCCGGCACGGTGATCCCTGAAGTCATGGTGCTGCCCATGAAGGAAACGTCATGGCCGTAACAGGAGCCGGCCGCGGCGCGGTGCTGTTGGACAAGGACGGCACACTGCTAAAGGATGTGCCCTACAACGTCGACCCGGCGCGCATGGTGCTGGCGCCGGGCGCCGCACAAGCCCTACGCCGGCTTGGCGCACTGGGCATGCCTGTCGCAGTGGTGTCGAACCAGCCCGGCGTGGCGCTTGGCTGTTTTCCCGAGGCGGCGCTGTGCGCCGTGCATGAGCGGCTTTGCGCGCTGTTCCGCGAGCACGGTGCAGTGCTCGCTGGGTTCTTTTATTGTCCGCACCATCCGAGCGGAGCGGTGGCGCACTACGCGATCGAATGCGATTGCCGCAAGCCGCGTTCGGCGTTGCTGACGCAGGCCCTCGCGTTCCTGGGCGCCACGCCGCAGCACAGTTGGATGGTGGGGGACATCCTCGATGATATTGAAGCCGGTCGTGGCGCAGGTTGCCGCACGATCCTGGTCGATTGCGGCAACGAAACTGAATGGCGGCGCAGCCCGCAGCGTGAGCCGGACTTTGTGGTCGAGCAGCTCGACGCCGCGGCCCACATCATCGCCGCACAGTGCAACGGCACGCCCGCTAAGAGAATCGGACAGGAGGCGGCAACATGAGCACAGGCTGGAACAACGCGCGACGCATCCTGTGTATCCGGCTCGACAACATGGGCGACGTGCTGATGACCACGCCTGCGCTGCGCGCGTTGAAGGGCGATGACGGCCGTCGCCATCTGACGCTGCTCACCTCTAGCGTCGGCGCCGCGCTGGATGGACACCTGCCGATGGTCGATCAGGTGTGGGGATACGATGCACCGTGGGTCAAGCACCCGAACGCGTCGCCGGACGCAGCGCCGGACTTAGCGATGATCGAGCAACTGGCAGCCGGCCGGTTTGATGCCGCGGTTATCTTTACGGTCTACAGCCAAAGCCCGTTGCCGGCCGCGATGATGTGCTGGCTGGCGGGTATTCCGCTGCGCCTGGCGCACTGCCGCGAGAATCCGTACCGCTTGTTGACTGACCGCGTTGCGGAAACCGAGCCGCACCAGCGCGTTCGCCACGAAGTGGCCCGGCAACTTGAACTGGTCCGCTCAATCGGTGCGACGACAACCAATTGGCAAATGGAATTTGCCTACAGTGAACAAGACCAACGGTCATTGCAGCGTCGGCTGCAGGCCACCTGGCGCCGGCAAGGCGCGCCGTTCGCGCAGCCCGGCCACGGACGCTGGCTGGTGGTTCACCCCGGAGCCAGCGCGCCGTCGCGACGATGGCCTGCAGAGCGCTTCGGCGAAGTGGCCGCGCAACTCGCACCGCAGTTCGACGCGGTTGCGGTGACCGGCAGCGCGGCGGAATCCGCGTTGGTCGACGCGGTATGTGCGCGTGCCGGCAAGCGCGCGGTGCCGCTGGCCGGCCAGTTGACGCTGGGTGAGATGGGCGCGCTAGTCGGCGCGGCCGACTTGTTGGTCACCAACAACAGTGGGCCGGCGCATCTTGCCGCGGCAGTCAGTACGCCAGTCGTCGATCTCTATGCGTTGACCAACCCGCAACATACGCCATGGCGTGTGCCGCACCGCGTATTGTCCGTCGATGTTCCGTGCAAATATTGCTATCGCAGCGAGTGCAGCGTACCAGGACACCCGTGCCTGACTGGCGTAGGGGTCGATGAGGTCGTCGCGGCGGCGCGTAGCTTACTGGACGGACACGATGCTGCCCAGGCCGAGCGCTGGGCTACACGCCGTTGGCAGCCGGGTAGCCCGTGCGCTGCCAACGTGTTTCCAATCGCAACCGCGATAGCGAGAGCCTGACTATGCCAGACACTTGTACTCCACGCTATACCTTGGGAATTAATGCCGCATTCCACGACAGCGCCGCGTGCCTGGTGCGCGACGGCGTGGTCATCGCCGCCGCCGAGGAGGAGCGCTTCACGCACATCAAGCATGGCAAGCGGCCGGTGCCCTTCTCGACGTGGGAATTGCCCTATCACGCGATCGACTACTGCCTGTCGGAAGCAGGCATCGTACTGCGCGACGTGCACCACGTTGCGTATTCTTATGACCCGTGGCTGCAGCTCGATCGTCAGCAGCAAGAGCCGGTGCTCACGCTGCCCCTGTCCCCGTCCGCCCATCGCAAGGCAAGCGGGCACGTATCGCCATGGGATCCGCTGTTCCTGTCCTACATCGTCAACGCGCCGAGGCAGCTGGCCGACGGGGTGCCGCACCATTTGCAGAAGCGCTGGCGCGGCGTCACGCCGGACGGTCCCTTTGAATGGCATTTCGTTGAACACCATTTGTCGCACGAGGCGAGTGCGTTCTTGGCTGCGCCGTTCCAGCGCTGCGCGGTGCTGACAATGGATGGCCGGGGCGAAAAAGCCACCACCAGCTACGGCGTGTTCGACGGACACCAGTATCAACGCATCAAGCAGGTTAACTTGCCCAATTCGTTGGGATTGCTTTACGAACGGGTGACGCGCTATCTCGGCTTTTTGCACTCGTCGGACGAGTACAAAGTGATGGCGCTCGCGTCGTTCGGCAAACCGACATATATGGACGCGATGCGTCGCCTCGTACGCTATGTGGGCAATGGCGACTACGAAGTCGAGCATATCGACCTCGTCTCGCTGTTCGGACCAGCGCGCGAGCGCGGCGGCCCGCTCGAGCAGCGGCACTATGACATCGCCCATTCGCTGCAAGCGATGCTGGAAGAAGTCGTGTTGCGCATGGCGGAGTGGCTCGCCCACACCACAGGTGAGAAGCAGCTCGCCATGGCGGGCGGCGTGGCACTCAATTGCGTGATGAACGCCAAGGTCCGGGACAGCGGGTGCTTCGACGACGTATGGGTTCAGCCCGCCGCGGGCGATGCCGGCACGGCATTGGGCGCGGCGCTGTGGACGGATTTCCAGCAGCGCGGCGTGCGTGGCGGCACAGCCATGGATCACGCATACCTTGGTCCGGCGTACGACGAGGCAACCATTCAAGCTTTGCTGGATGAGGCACAACTGCCGTACCGACGGCTAAACGATGTAGCGGCCGAAACCGCCGCGTTACTGGCCGACAACCGGATCATCGGGTGGTTCCAGGGACGCATGGAGTTTGGTCCGCGTGCGCTGGGCGCCCGCTCAATCCTGGCTTCGCCGATCGACCCCGGCATGCAGCAGCGCCTAAACCGCATCAAGGATCGAGAGGATTTCCGTCCCGTGGCACCCGCCGTACTGGAAGAAAAAGCGCAAGAATGGTTTACCGCACGCAAACCAGGTCGGCTGCGTGCCCCATTCATGCTGTTCGTGTGCAACGTAGCACCCGGCCGGGAAGAGGCCATTCCGGCGGTACGCCACGTCGATGGCACGGCGCGGGTACAAACAGTGAACGCGGACCAGCACCCGCTCTATCACAGGCTGCTGACGGCGTTCGACCGGTTGACCGGTGTGCCGGTGCTGGTGAACACGTCGTTCAACACGCGCGGCAAGCCGATCGTATGCTCGCCACGCGACGCGCTAGAGTGCTTCTGGACCTCGCCGCTCGACGCACTGGTGATCGGTCCGTTTCTGTTGGAGAAACGCCGATGACTGATGCCCCGCACACGGCATCGCGGATCATGGTGTCGGTGGTCGTGCCAACCTATCGACGTCCTGATCTGCTGTCACGGTGCCTGGCCGCACTGTGTGCCCAGGTGTTCGATCCCAGCGCCTTCGAGATACTCGTGGTGGATGACGATCGCGCGCGTCACAGCGCAAAAGGCGTGGTGCACGCGTTCGCGCAACGCAGTGGCGGTAGGCCACGCGTGCGCTACATTCCGGCCTGGCGCACCCGCGGTCCGGCGGGTGCGCGTAACGCGGGCTGGTGCAGCGCGCAAGGCGCGATCATTGCGTTCACCGACGACGATACGATTGCAGATCCGATGTGGCTGCGGGAAGGGTGCGATGCGCTGATGCGCGATCCGATCGCCTGCGCGGTTGCAGGACGTATCGAAGTGCCGCTTAGCGATGCGCCGACCGATTACGAGCGCGACGCTAGCGGCTTGGCGCATGCTGAATTCGCCACAGCGAACTGCTTTGTGCGCCGCGACGCGCTCGTGCGGGTCGGCGGCTTTGACGAGCGCTTCACTCGCGCTTGGCGCGAGGACGCTGACCTGATGTTCGTGCTGCGCGAGCAGGCCGGGCCGATTATTAATGCACCGCAGGCTCGGGTCCTGCATCCGGTGCGCCCAGCCCATTGGGGCGTGAGCATCGGCCAGCAGTCCAAAGTGTTCTTCGATGCGTTGCTCTACAAGAAGCATCGACGCGTGTACCGCCAGCATATCCGTCGGATACCACCCTGGCATTACTACATCGCTGTGGCGGCGTTGCTCTCGGCCGTGGTATTGCTTGGCGCCGGCCAGCGTGGCGCGGGCAGCGTGGCGCTGGGTATCTGGGCGGCGGTGACGCTCTGGTTTTGCTGGCGGCGGTTGCGCGGTACCTCACGCGCAGCCTCCCATATTGCCGAAATGATCGTCACGTCAATTGCGATTCCGCCCGTATCGCTGTATTGGCGGCTGCGCGGCGCGCTTCACTTCAAGGTGCTTTTCCTATGACACCCGATACAGTGAAACCAGCCGGCGAGGCAAGGCGCGAGTCTACCGGACACGCGAGCATAGCGGTATTTCGCGCGTTGCAGCTGGGCGACATGCTGTGTGCTGTGCCCGCGCTGCGTGCGCTGCGGCGTGGCGAGCCCCATGCCAGGATCACGCTAATCGGCTTGCCGTGGGCGGAGCAATTCGCGCAGCGCTTTGCCGAGTACATCGATGACTTCCTGCCGTTTCCGGGTGCGCCCGGATTAGCTGAGCAGCCGGCCGATGCGGCGCGCCTCGCGGCGTTCCTCGAGCAATGCCGCGCCCGGCGTTTCGATCTGGTGATCCAGTTGCATGGTAACGGCACGCATACCAACCGTATCGTCGCCCAGCTCGGCGCAGCCCAAACGGCCGGATTTATGCCGGCGCCCGGCGACGGGGCAGCGGGCGGCACGGCGCACCCGCTCGACAAGACCATCCCCTGGCCAGAGTCGGTCCCTGAGATCGTCCGCTATACGCGGCTGACGCAGGCACTCGGCTATGGCGATTGGGGCGAGCACCTGGAGTTTCCACTCACTCGGCTCGACCATGCGACATGCCGCGCGCTTTGCGAGCAGCACGAATTGCAGCCACAACAGTTCGCGGTCTTGCATCCCGGCGCACGGATGCCATCCCGGCGATGGCCGGCACAGCGGTTTGCATCGGTGGCCAACTGGTTGTCGCGGCGCGGCATACGCATCGTCGTGACCGGTACAGCATCCGAGGCAACGCTCACCGACGAACTGACCCACCGGCTCGATGTACCGTGTGTCAATTTGTGTGGACGTACGTCACTCGGCGTCATGGCCGCCTTGATCGGACGAAGCAAGATGCTCGTATGCAATGACACGGGTGTGTCACATATTGCAGCGGCGTTGCGCACGCCCAGTGTGGTGATCGCCTGCGGCAGCGATGTCGCCCGATGGGCGCCACTAGATCGGACATGCCATCGTGTATTGGCCAACTATCCGTCATGCAGGCCGTGCATGTTCGATGTCTGTCCGTACCAGCACGCGTGCGCGACAGCGATCGACGTACGGGATGTCACGCATCAACTCGAGCAAATGCTCGAATCGGAGGCTTACAATGCCGCGTAAACGTTTGCGAGTATTGACCTGGCACGTTCATGGGAACTACCTCTATTACTTGTCACAGACACCGCACGATTTCTATGTCGTGACTAAGCCCGGCTCGCCGCCCGGCTATGGCGGTTGTGGAGGAAACCTGCCGTGGGGCTCCAATATGCATGAGGTGCCGTACGACCAGGTGCACGCGGCTTCGTTCGATTGCGTGCTGTACCAGCACCACCAGCATTATGCCGAAGACCGGCAGCACGCACTTAGCGAAGCACAGCGGCAATTGCCGACGCTTTTCATCGAACACGACCCACCGCGCGAGCATCCGACCGATACATTACATCCGGTTCAGGATCCGAATGCCCTGTTGGTACACGTCACACCGTTCAATGCATTGATGTGGGACAACGGCGTGACACCCACGCGCGTGATCGAGCACGGCGTGCTGCTGCCGGACGGCGTCGCGTACCGCGGCACGCTGGCCAAGGGCGTGACGGTCGTCAATCATCTGCGCAAGCGCGGCCGGCGCTTGGGCGCAGATATATTCGAGGCGGTACGCGACGCAGTGCCATTGGATCTGGTCGGGATGGGGTCCACCGAACTGGGCGGCATCGGCGAAATCCCAAACCTAGCATTGCCTGGATTCGTCGCGGACTATCGCTTCTTCTTCAACCCAATCCGCTATACGAGCCTGGGCCTGGCAGTGGTCGAGGCGATGATGCTCGGGTCACCGATCGTTGCGCTAGCCACCACTGAGATGGGGCAGGTCGTGCGCAGTGGCCACAACGGCGTGGCCGATACGCGACCCGCCGTACTGGTCGACGCGATGCACCGCTTGCTTAAAGACCCGGCGCTGGCCCGCCAGTGGGGTGACGCCGCACGGCGCGATGCGCAGGAGCGGTTCAACATTGCACGCTTTGCTGCCGATTGGGACCGCGCGCTGCGCGACGTTGCCGCGTGAGGCGGGTGAGCGGCCGCTATCCGCGGGCTGCGGCCGCCTCAACGCAGCGCCGCATCTGATCGACGTGCGGCGGGATCACGCAGCGCTCGCTGAGCACCCATCCGAGCCCGCGCAGCGTCTGCCACCAGCCCGTTACGCCGCCTCCTTCCCGCCATACGCGCGGTGCCAATTGCAACGTGCGCTGCAACGCGACGCCGGCCGGAAGACGCAGCCAGGCGGCCCATACGGCGTTGCGCGCCAGCAGGCTGCGTCGCCGGCCCGCATCGCGCACCGGTGATGGATAGTGACACACAGTCAATTGTGGGACGTACACGAGTGACCATCCGGCACTGGCCAAATCGAGTGCCAACACCGCTTCTTCACCACCAATGAACAAGCGTGGATGGTATCCACCGGCCGCCAGGAACGCGTCGGTGCGAAAAGCGGTAGCCCCCGCAAGCAGGCCCAGGATCGGTGGGCCGGGAAGGGCGCAAGGCGGTGCGATCGGACTGGTGCGCATCAGCTCGCACACTGGATCTTCACGACGCTGCGGGCCCACTAGCACGCGCGCGGTCAGGGAACCGACTTGGGGATAGGCGTCCAGTAGATCGGCAGCTAGCGATAGCGAGCCCGGCTCCCACCACGTGTCATCGTCGCAAAAGGCAATGTAGCGGGTACGCGCGGCAGCCGCCCCGAGATTACGGCCAGCGGCGCCAAGATTGCCCGGTGCCTGGATCAGCGTGACATGCGCGAAGCGCTGCGCGACCCATTGCGCGGTGCCGTCACGCGAATCATTGTCAACTACGATGATCGACACGCGCTCAGGTAGCGCAGTCAGGTGGGTCAGCGTCCGGGCCAACTCGTTGCGGCGCCGGTACGTGAGCACGATGACCGTGATGCGGTCCTCGGGGTGCGGGTTGGCCATCGACGCGCTCACGATGCCGCAGGAACACGCTGCAACCGCCAGTAGCCCTCGGCACGCTCGAGGTCGAGCAGCGTATCGGGCCTAAACAACGCAATCTGGCTCCGGTACGCTTGCACGGCCTGGGCTTTCGCGAGCGCACTGCCGTCGGGTGCGTCCTCGTGCACCAGCGCCACCGGTTGCGCTATCCAACCTTGCGCCTTCCAGTGAGCCAACCGTTGCTCCATCAGGCCCTCCTTGCGCCGATACAGTGCCTCCTCGTAAAAGAACCAGCGTCGGGTGGTAGGCTGCTCGTTAAGCAGCGCCAGCATTGCGTGCTGTACCCGGAGATGGTCACGGTGAAACAAGCCAGCTGGCGCCAGCACATTCATCTGCGCATGCGCATCCAGTAGCGAGCGAAGCGCGCCGAGCAACGCCTCGTCAGGTACGGCGCACTCGTACTGATCATCCAGAAAATCTAGCCAATGAGGTTCGGCGCGAAGAATCGACAGCGCGTGTCGGTCCTCCGCGCGACGAGCCTGCATGGCTTCATGCGCAGACTCGAAGCCCGCGTCGCGATCCCATGGCGGCGTCGGCATGGCGCGGGGCGGTATGCCGGCGAAGACGGTCGCGACAATCGAGCCGGGTGCCTGGGCAAGCAGCCGGCCGCATCCAAACACCGCATCGTCCAGATGCGGCGAAATAACCAGCCAGCGCTCAGTCATGCTCGTGCCTGCTGCGCCGGTTCGTCGGCCTGCGCGCAATGTGCCTGCGCGGCGGATATTGCGCAGCCTGCCTCGGCAGGCGCGCTGCCGTGCGGCCGATGAACGCGCGGTGCGGCACGTTGGACGAAATAGCGAACAGTGCGTGTGAGTCCATCCGCCAGCGTCGTGGTCGGCGCCCAGCCGAGGCGCCGGGCGGCGAGCGTCAGGTCCGGGCAACGTTGCCGCGGGTCATCCGCCGGGAGTGGCGCGTATTGGACTGGCACGCGGGCCCCGGTCACGCGGATGACCTCGCGGGCGATTTCGCCGATCGTCACTTCGGCGGCGTTGCCCAGATTGACCGGCTCCGCGAACGGGCTCGGTGCCTCCATCAAGCGGATTAAGCCGTCGACCAAATCGTCCACGTAGCAAAATGAGCGGGTCTGGGTCCCATCGCCGTAGACGGTCAGCGCTTTGCCGGCCAGCGCTTGGGTGATGAAATTCGACACCACGCGTCCGTCGGCCGGATGCATGCGGGGGCCATACGTGTTGAAGATCCGCGCGATGCGGATATCGACGCGATGCTGCCGATAGTAATCAGCGAACAGGGTCTCGGCGCACCGTTTGCCTTCGTCATAGCACGAACGTACCCCGATCGGATTGACATTGCCCCAATACTGCTCACGCTGCGGATGCATCGACGGGTCGCCATAGACCTCGCTGGTCGACGCTTGCAGGATACGCGCCTTCACGCGCTTGGCCAGTCCGAGCAGATTGATCGCACCGTGTACGCTGGTCTTGGTGGTTTGGACCGGGTCCTGCTGATAGTGGACCGGAGACGCAGGACACGCGAGGTTATAGATTTCGTCGATCTCGACGTACAACGGGAACGTCACGTCGTGACGCATCATCTCAAAATTCGGCGCATCGAGCAGATGAGCAATGTTGTCTTTGGTGCCGGTATAAAAGTTGTCCACGCATAGCACATCGTGGCCGGCCATGACCAAGCGCTCGCACAAATGTGAGCCAAGAAAGCCGGCGCCGCCGGTGACCAGAATCCGCTTGCGGCCATATTCTTTCATTACCCATTCTCCTTCTGGTTCGGGATGGCGGCCACTGGCATGATGGGCGAGCGCCGGCCGCCACCGAGCGAGGTACCCGCGCGTGTGGGCCGCTGTGCTGTGTCGCGCAACTCGTCATAGACTTGAGCCAATTGCGCGGCGACGCTATCCCACGTATAGTCGCGCCGCACGCGCTGGCGGCCCGCCAGGCCCATCGCCACCGCATGTTGTGGGTCGCTGCGCAGCGCCGCCAGTCTGCGGGCCAGCGCTGCAGGTTCGCGCGGCGGCACCAAGTAGCCCGTTACGCCATCCACGACGGTGCTGCGAATGCCACCGACATTGCTGCCGATCACCGGCGTGGCACAGGCCATCGCTTCCACTGGGGTGATGCCGAAAGGCTCGTACCATGGCGTGGTCACGAAGACATCGGCCGCACTGTAGAACAGTTGCAGCACATCCCGGTCGCGTCGGCCAACGAACGTCACGCGCTCGGCAACGCCCGCCTGCTGGGCGACGCGCATCAGCCGCGCCAATTCGGGGCAGCGTTCAGGGTCGGGCGTATAGTCGTTGCCCCCGACCACATACAGCCGCGTAGGCTGAGCAGGGTGCGCCGGCAACTGAACGAGCGCTTCAATCACGTTGTCCACGCCTTTGCGCGGCACCAGCCGTCCCAACTGCAATATGGCGAACTCATCGGGGCGCCATCCGAGTCGCGCTCGGGCCTCGAGCTTCGGTACCGGTTGAAATTCATCGCTGTCAAAACCGCACGGAATGACCCGGATACGTCGCGGATCACCCGGATACAACGTCGTCAGGTCGATTTGATCTTGCGGGCATTCAGCGATCACCCGATCCGAGCGCTGCACCAGCCTATCTTCTATCGCAAAGCGCTCGTCTGGAAACGCATCGGCCATGCCTTGGTGCTGCCGGCGTACTCGACCCAGTGCATGGAAAGTGGTGACCAGCGGGACGCCAAGCTGCTGCTTCACGCGCAGCGCCGCCTTGCCAGACATGAAGAAGTTCGCGTGCATTACGTCGTAAGGCTCGGGTTGCCGCCGAAAATAATCGACGAGGAAATCGGCAAAGCACGCCATGTACGGCAACAGCGCCTCTTTCGGCATATCGTTGGGCGGCCCCGCAGGCACGTGGATAACTTGCATCCTGGGGCCGATGCGCATCACCTCCGGCAAGTGAGGGTTGTCACGGCGGGTAAAGACATCAACGTGCCAGCCTCGCCATGCCAATTGCTTGGCCACGTTAGCCACATAGATGTTTTGACCACCTGCGTCGACGCCGCCGATCACACCCAACGGTGAGGCATGCTCGCTGATCAGGGCGATTTTTTTTTGCATGGTGACTGCTCCCGGTTGATGAAGGCAGCGGTGCCTTTCTCTGGTGCGCTATGCAAGCGATGTACCCGCGCGTCGATCTGACCCTGTCACCCGCATTGCAGCGCGCCGAATCGGGGCAAACCTCAGCGGGATTCGAAAAAGTTACAACCGCGTGACACAATCGGGGTATCACCGCAGCGCACTGCCGGCGGTGCAGCGATGTAGGAGTGTGCTATGGGGAACGCAGTTTGCGGCGTGACGATCACGCGGCGCGTGCAAGCTTGCCGTGTCCTTTATGCATCATCGGCTTTTAAAGGAGATCGTTATGACTTCCCGTCATCCTCACACCGGTCATGAATTGAGCCATGCGCGGGCACATGAAGGTGACCGCGTCCAGCAAGACCATGATAAGGGTGGTCACCAGAGCGGGCATGGCAAGGCGCCAAGTCCGGTGGATATCCAGAAGGCGCTCAAGGGCATGGACTACCCGGCCAGCAAGGACGACGTGATTCAATGCGCGCAACGCTCGCATGCCGACGACAGCGTGCTGGAGATGCTCAAGCGTATCCCAGAGCGGGAATACAGCACCCCGGCTTCGGTATCCAAGGAAGTCGGAAAACTGATGTGATCCGAGCGTGTCGCGCGAGGCCATAGCGTCACCAGCGTTAGCATCGGAACTGCGCCGACGTTACCCCCGCGCCAGCACCGGAACTGTACCGACGCCATTGCGGACGGCGGCCCGCCACAGCGCGCGAACCGGATTGATCGAGACAAAGTTCGATGCGATGCCGGCGGCCACACAGCGCAATGATCGTAAAACAGCGGTGCACCGGTTAGATGCTTGACCAGCCCTCTTGCGCGATCACTCAGGCCTCGGCATGGGCATAGATGGCGCTGCCCGCAAAGATGGAAGATGGCGAGCATCCCGCAGCCGATGCTGTCCATTGAGAACAGCAGAAAAGCGGCCTCGCCAGCGACTGGCCGCAGCGCGTTGGCAGCTTGCCCGTCGATGCTAGTGTGAATGACCGTTGTCGGGCAAGCGTATCGCCACGCGCGACACCTCCTTTATTGAGGCGTCAGTTCCCGGGCGGACGTATCGGCTTCGTTGCCCTGAGCGACCAGGACATGGATGTTGCCCGGCACGACGTCGCCGATGCCGCCCGACGGGATCGTCAAGATCAGCCAATCGGCGTTGTTAGCCAAGCTGACCGGCGCGCTCGTCAGAATCGGCGTCTTTTTACCGGCATGGGTGACGATGACCTGGTACGTGCCGCCAGATAGGTACACCGAATCTTGACCGGATTCGGGTACCGCGTGCTGATAGGCGATGGCGGATACCGTGGGCGTCACGCTGGAGATGTCGGTACCGGGCGCCACAACGTAGATGTCCACGTTCGGCGCGTTAAACGACGCATTGAACCCCCGTACGCGTGCCTTGTCCGAGAGCAAGCCCTTGTCATACGGATCGTCGATCACGGAGGCTGCGGATGGCGAACCCTGGATTGCAATCGTCGTGTAATGGTGTCCTTTGGCTGCGTGGAATGCCTGTGAGGCCAGCGTCAAAGACGTGCCGGTTGCATTGTAAGTGGCGGTCTGGGTGCCTGCGCCGACATCGCGATAACGCGTGACGCCCTTGTACTGCACGTCGGTCGCGTTCGCTTGCCCGTTTAAGTAGTAATCCAGATTCGGGCCAATCGGAACGGCATTGATGAACCTGGCCTGTGGAGAACTCAGCCCAAGCTCGGTGCCGAGGTCCTTTCCTCCCCCACCACACGCGCCCAACATCAGCGTGGCCAGGGTCAAGGTCGCAACGATACGGATTGATTTCATGACATCCCTCTTAGTTATCAGTAGAGCAAAGCGAACAAATGCTGAATTCCGTTATGGCAACGGTGTTGCGCTTAACGTCGCATCTGTATAGGGCTTTGGTCTGATATTTCAACAATGGCCTCATCGTATTGCGCAACGGACATACCGAAGGCGTTTCGGATAAGCAAGCGCTGTTCCCGGACAATGTAGGGCCACGTGTCCGGCCCGGCTGGTACGGAGCTTGCATAGCCGGAACGCTACAGCAAGCGGCGATAGAGCCGACAATACGGCGCGCGTGCGCCGCAGGACCACACGAAGGAGGCTTCATGGCGTCACGAATGATCTGGAAAGGCGCGATCAGTTTTGGCCTCGTGCATGTCCCGGTGCAACTGTATCCGGCCACCCGGACGGTGAAGCCATCGTTCCGGATGCTGGACAAACATTCGATGGATCCGATCGGTTATCGGCAGGTCAACAAGCGCACAGGAAAGGAGGTGCCGCGCGAGGATATCGTGCGCGGCTACGAGTACGACAAAGAGCGCTATGTGGTATTGACTGACGAGGAGATCCGCGCAGCCAATCCAAATTCAACGCAGACGGTTGATATCTTGACCTTTGTCGATTCCAAGGCCGTGTCGTTTCTGTACGTTGATACGCCGTACTATCTCGTGCCAGATCGAAAGGGCGAAAAGGTCTACGCGTTGCTCCGCGACGCGTTGAAAGCGACCAGCAAAATCGGTATCGCGTTGGTCGTCATGCATGGCCGCCAATACCTTGGCGCACTGATTCCGGTGGGTCCGTTGCTCGCGCTGGACACATTGCGCTGGAAGGATGAACTACGAGCGCTGGCCGAACTCCCGCTGCCGGAGGTCGACGCGAAGAAGGCCGGCGTCACGGCTCGTGAATTGGAGATGGCCAAGAAGCTCATTGATGACATGAGCGGGGAATGGAAGCCCGAGGACTACCGCGATACGTTCCAGGACGACATTCTAGCGTTGGTCGACAAGAAACTCCGAATGGACAAGACGCGAAAAATCCCAAGTATCGGGACCTCGGCAAAAAGGCGGACCGCCAATGTGGTTGATTTGTCCGAGCTGTTGCGGCGTAGCCTCGGGCAGCGCAAAGAGGGACCGAGCATCGACGAGAATACGGCCGGTACCGATAAGCGGAAAAAAGCGACAGCCCGCAAGGTGCCCGCCACGAAAGCGGGCAAGGGCGGAGCAAAAACTGCGGCAGCATCCAAAAAAACTTCTCCGGGCAAGCGCCGCGCCGCGTGATAGGCGTAAAAGTGTTTTGTCTTGTTGTGGACGAAGATCATAACGCAGTGCTTCGTCTCACAACGGATCATCTCGTATTTTGTGACACAATTGATGGGCGTTGGTCACTATAATTCCGGTCCGCCAACGCCACCCGCGTAAGCAACGCATTTAATCGCACAGTATTTATGAGATCACCGATCGCGCACGCTATATTTTTGGTTTTGTTGTTTAGCAGTTCTTCCGAAATATTCGCCAATCCAGAAAAACAGGGGCATCAAGAAAAACAGATTATTATAACTGGAAAGATCAACCCCGGCGCATGTGAAATAGCTGAACTGGCCCCTTCGCGAGTCAACCTCGGGACCTTGGATTCACTTCATCTGGAGAGAAACATGGTAACGCAGTTAGAGTCGCACGATGTCAAAATTGGTATCCAATGCACTGCGCCTACGTCGATAGTGATCCGATCGAGCGATGATATCGGTGTGACCAATCCGTTCATGACAAGCGGTATGCTGCTCGACAAGGCAACGGCAACGCTAAGTGAAAGGCTTGGTTCTTTAAGAGGTGTGCTCGCTTCCAATGGCAAACCGATTGGCGTATACGCCATTGAGTTGCATGATATGAGATACGCAGACGAACGGGGAGGAGGGGATGCGGAACCTTTGGGGAGAAAAAAGGGGATGGAAGGGTGGGAAGCGTTCGATAACGGTACGGGCGACTCTCCACTCCTTAACGGCCCATACGATGAGTTGACATGGTCCTCGGATGGGATTAGCCCTGTCAATGGTATGCGTTTTGATGCGACACTGAAAATCATGCCTTACATTATACCGACCGGTCAGTTGAATCTCACCGATACTATCGATTTTGAAGGAAAATCTACCATTACGCTAACGTATTAACTGGCATCAAGCAGTGTTGTCTAGACGGAATTTCAAATTGAACGTATTGAAGTATTGGCGCGCAGCAGTATGCGCAATCCAGGCGCTTGTCTGTGCCTATCTCGGAATGGGGCCGCATGATGCCGCCGCAGTCGGTGTCGTGCCGGAAACCTCCGCTGTCCTGATCGACGAAAACAGCGGCGAGGCGGCAATCAAAGTGCGCAACGCCGATGCTCATCCGATTATCTTGCACACCGCCATCATCGATACAAAAGAGGACCCTGACAGGCTAATCGTGGCCACGCCTTTGGCGGCCAGGCTTGAGCCAGGTGAGTCCCAGTTGGTTCGCTTCATGTTGATCAACAAGGAGCCACTAAAATGCGAACGGATGAAACGGGTCATATTCGAGGGGCTGCCACCCGAACTATCCAGCCATAATGCGGTCGATTTGATCGTGCGGCAAGACCTTCCGGTCATTGTCAAGCCGGCAGCCTTGCCCGTGGACAAGGAACCGTGGAAACGATTGAGGGCACAGGTCCGGGACGGCGTGCTAACTTTATCGAACCCGTCTGACTATGTCATACGACTGGAGCAGCGTGCCCAGATTCTGCCGCAAAAGACCACGGTTACGTTATCCCGTCGCTATATCCTGCCCGGCGAACAGGTCCGGGTCGGGGAAGCGAGGCAAGCCAGCGCCAAGACGATCCGTTTATTCCCGATGACGCGCTACGGCTATACAGCCAGCGCATATGATCTGCAAGTGGCGGCTTCGCACTGAGCCTGGGCGGGACCCATCGTGCAGCGCCGCAACACCGCCATAGGGTACGCTTGGCCAGGTGTGCGATGCGTCCCCGCTGTATTGCTGTGTGTCGGCATCACGAGCGCGAGCACCGCTGCGTGGGCCACCGGTACTGAAATCAAATTTGACCTCGATCGGCTGCGCGCTCGCGGTCTGCCGGTGGAGCTTGCGAGCTACTATGAACGTGGCGCCCGCTTCGATCCCGGTTACAACCGCGTATCGCTTTGGGTAAACGGCGCGTCACGAGGGGAAATCCAGGCGTATTTTAAGCCGGATGGCAGCCTGTGCGTGACCCGTGAGTTGCTCGAGCGCGCCCGCTTGAACGTTCCTGAGAAATTGGCGAGCACGGCCGACGCGAGTTCTAGCTATGGGGCGTCCCATTCATCACCGTGCGTCGATTATCAAGCTGCGTTTCCGCAGACTTTGATAAAACTGATTCCGCCTGCATCCCGCATCGAGTTGGTGGTGCCGCCGCAGGCGGTTCGTCGCAGAACGCGCGTGCCGAAACAGTTCGATGGCGGCGGTGTCGCAGGCCTGCTCAATTACGATGCTTATCTGTCTCAGTGGCGTCACCCGGCGGGGACAAGCCGCCACTTCAACGTGCGCTCGGAAGGCGGCTTCAATGCCTATGGCTGGATCGTGAGATCGCATCAGTCGCTACACGAATCGCGGCGCCGCCGATACGTGTTCCACGACAGAGCGTATGCGCAACGAACGTTACCGGATATGCAAAAGACGCTGCAAATTGGCCAGATCCTAGTGTCAAACGGGGTAATCGGTGGCATCCCGCTCAATGGCGCACAGCTCACACCAGACACCGCATTGCTTCGCACGCGACTGCGTGCACCGCGTGTGGAAGGCATGGCTTCTTCGCAGGCAAGCGTCGTGATCCGGCAAGCCGGTCGTCAGATTTATTCGACGGTCGTGCCACCCGGTCCATTTGCGATAGACGACGTGGAATTGTACAGCGATATGTCCGACTTGACCGTGACGGTCATTGAGGAGGACGGATCTCGGCGCGAGTTCGTCGTGCCCGTTACGTCGCTCGGCACGGGCGCCGCGGTCGATGCACCAGGATTTTCGTTGGCGCTGGGCAATTTCAACGGCCGTACGGCAACGTTTCCCGGGGCCGTGCTGACAGGCGCTGGCTGGCTGGGTCCGGCCACCAGCGCGGCAGTCGCTGCGATCGTGGCACAGCATTACCAGGCTGCGGGAGCAGCGCTGACTATCTTGCCACGGCGTGGCCCAATGCTTGCGACACGACTGCTCGCCTCACGGCATGCACCGGCATCCACTTCCGGCATTCGCGCCAGCATACGCGTGAGCAGCCACCTGGGCCGCGACTTTTCCGCCAGTGTATCCGCGGGCGCTCGGAGTATGGGCTTTCGCCATCTCTTTGATTCGAGAGCGAACAGCAGGCGATGCAGTGCGATGGACTATTCGGTCCAGTTGAACTATGCGGCACCCTATGGATCGGTCGGCCTTGGATACGGACAGTCATTTGCTGCTGGCAGTATGACAGGGCGCTACGTGAACGGCGCGATCTCAATACAGGTGGCCGGCGTGTCGGTCGGGCTTGTAGCCCGATGCGATTCGTCCCGTTTTGGCAAGGCACGCACTTCGACATACCTGAGCGTCAGTGCTCCACTGGGTCGCACTGGCGCACGCGCACACGCGTCGCTGACAGATTCGGTGCTCCGGAGCGGCATGCGGATGAACCATTCACTGGGCAGCAGAACGCACTATAGCGGGTCATTTCAACGCGACCATGCGCGCGGCGACACGTCGGTCGACGTGGACGTGAGCCATAGCAACCGTTTTGCACGCATGTCGGCCGGTGTGTTGCGTTCGTCACGGGCATTATCCTACTCAGCGGCATTGAGCGGCGCATTGGCGGTGTACCGTGACGGATTCGGATTTTCGCCTTACCGGATCGGCGATACGTTCGGCGTTGTATCGACATCTGGCGTGCCCGGCGTGACGATTCTCACGCGTGCGGGTGTGGTCGAGACGGATCGCACTGGCCACGCGATATTGCCATCGCTGCCCGCATACGTGGCCTCGCCCGTCGAGATTGCAACGCGTAGCCTGCCGCGTAACGCCGACGTGGAAAATGGCTACAGGGCTGTGCAGCCCGCACGAGGTTCAGTGCAAAAGGTTCAATTCAACGTGACGACGGTACGCCGTGTGCTGCTAGAGGTATCCACAGAGGGCGGCTCGACGATCCTGCGCGGCACCCCCGTGCTGGATCGCGCGGACAATATGGTCGCTACCGTATTAGACGATCAGCAGGTGTTCCTGCCGCTTGTGACGCCAGATGAGCTCTTGACCGTCCGACTCGCGGATGGCGGATATTGCCAACTCACCTATACGTTACCCGATAAGCCGGATCCTAGGCGTACATTCGAGCGTGTGCCATCACGCTGTATCCGAGTTCAGCCGGATCGGTAGCAATCTGTCTTCAGTTTTTTATTTATCTATATATATCTGTAATAGTAGTTAACAATGACCGCGTCATACTGTGGATAACTACAAAAACACTTTAATAGATCAATATGATACCGTTTTGATAACGCTATGCGGGATCAGGAAATAGCGCGGGTCAAAGTGGGATAACGCGTTTGCGACCCTGCGTTGCCAATGAGTTATCCAGATTTCACGCAACGGCTGTGCATCCGGCTATCCAGACGTTATCCAACGCCATGAGTGGATAACTGTCTAGCACGGGTGCCGGCAAGCTGCGCTGAAGGTTGAGTGCACAGCGGCCCGAACGGCTAAGCAGACAAGGTTGACAATGCGCGCTGATGAACGTTGTTGGGCGAGCACGCTACTCTCCCTATCATTGCAGTTCGTATGCACTAGTTGACGCAGATTTTCGCAGCGGTTGCGCGGTTGGCTGCACGACCGAGCTGGGCTACGTCGCGCGGCTGAAACCCGAATCCGATAAGCGCAGCATGAAGGTGATTGGCCTGTCGATCGATCCGGTCAGTGACCACAAGCGTTGGGTGGGGACATCGCCGAGACACAAGACTATCCGATCAACTATCCATTGATCGGCGATAAAAACCTGAGTATTGCGAAGTTGTACGACATGATTCACCCCAATGCAAGCGCTGGACCGCGCAATGCGAACGACAATGCGACCGTGCGCGCGGTGTTCATCACCGGTCCAGACAAAAAAATCAAGGCCATGTTCACTTATCCAATGAGCGCGGGACGTAACTTTGACGAAATACTGCGCTTGCTCGATGCGTTGCAACTGAACGCGAAGCATTCCGTGACGCCGCCGGTAAACTGGAAGCCGGACGACGATGTGATCATCCCGACGTCGGTACCCGACGAAGAAGCGAAGAAAAAGTATTCGGAAGGCTTTATAGATGCTCAAGCCGTACCTGCACATTGTCGCGCAGCCGAAGTAACCCAGGCGGGCAGCCTCTCATCCGGACCGTTGCAGATGTGCACAGGGGGGTTTGCGTTTCGGGAGGATCAGGGTTTATACTTAGATCCGTCTCCTCCATGTCTCCTCCATGTCTCCTCCATGTCTCCTCCGATATGGATTTAGCCCGCCGCATTGGCGGGCTTTTTTTGTCCTCGTATTACTTGACCCTGATAAAAGAACGCTGTGACGCTCCATACGTGGTGGCTCTTCGTTGCAACCGTGTTCGTTGTATCGGCAGTTCATTAACGCCGCTGCGCCGACGTGGCCGCAGTTCAGCATGCTGGTGCCGACGTTCGCGCTCATCGAGGTTGGTTGGTACGGGGTCTATGCCGGATGCGGCTCGCGGAACGGAGAACGCCTTCGCAGCCGTAGCATGGCGAAGGCGTTCAATCGGCTCACCGGCGGCGCATTCGTCGGCTTTGGCACGCTGATGGCGCTGGTGCGGCATTAAGCGCCGGTTTAGTACGTGAAGTATGGGCCACTGCCCTTAGCGATAGGTAGGCTGGCGCCGCTTAGAAAGGAATGAATTGGCGCGGCGTAGGGAAGTTGTATCGTTGCAACACTACGCAAGCAACCCGGTTACGGGCAGAAGTATGTTGCAATGCACCAAACCACTTGCTATAGTGGAGCCGTCTCCTCCATGTCTCCTCTGATATGGATTCAGCCCGCCAGACGGCGGGCTTTTTTTATCTTGCCGTTAATCCGATCCCCTCGTCTGCGCCGATGGCGAGGTTCATGCACTGCACGGCTGCGCCGGATGCGCCCTTGCCGAGATTGTCGAGCCGCGCGATCGTCATGATGCGCTCTTCGTTACCGAAGACGAACAGGTCGACGCGATTGGTGCCGTTATTGGCTTGCACATCGAAAAAGCCATCATCCAGGTTCTCCGGCGCATCCAGTGGCATGACCCGAATAAACACTTCGCCGGCATAATGGTCGGTCAGCACGGCATGAATGTCGGCCGGCGTCACCCGCCGTGCCAATTGCGTTGGGGGGAGATAGGTCGTGACGGCGAGCCCCTTGTAGAACGCGCCGACGATCGGCGTGAACGCCGGCATCACCGTCAGCCCAGAATGGACCGTCATTTCCGGTAGGTGTTTGTGTGCCAGCCCAAGTGCGTAGGGGCGTGGACTCGACAACGCGGGAGCCGGGTTGTCCTCGTAGGCCGCGATCAATTTCTTGCCGCCACCACTGTATCCGGTAATCGAATAAGCTGTCGAGACGAAGTCAGCCGGCACGATACCGGCGGCGACCAGCGGATGCATGGCCAGCACAAACGCCGACGCATGGCATCCGGGCACCGCAATGCGCTTGCTCGCGCGGATTTTGTCTCGCTGCGCGCAGTTCAGCTCGGGCAACCCGTACGCCCAGTCCGGTTGCGTGCGGAATGCCGTGCTGGCGTCGATGATTACCACGCGGTCGCTATCGATCAGCGACACGGACTCGCGCGATGCAGTATCCGGCAGGCACAGGAACGTGACGTCGGAGGCATTGATCAGCCGGCGCCGCTCGTCAGGATCCTTTCGCTTTGCCTCGTCGATACGCAATACCTCGATGTCGCGCCGTGCCGCGAGGTATTCATTGATCTTCAGCCCCGTCGTGCCGTCCTGCCCGTCGACAAAAACTTTGGTTGTCATTGCGCGCCCGCCTTGTGCTCCGATACCGTTAAACAAGTATTTTAAGGCCCCGGGCGGGACAGATTCGTGGCGGCTGCGAAAAAAATGCTGTTATCGGGTACAGGTCACGATGATCCGCGCGGCGGCAAGGGCAGCCACCGAGATTTCGTGCTCGAACATCGCGGCAGGACGCCCGCTGGCCAGCCGCAGGTCCTGGGTGCGCAGCGCCCACACGGTGACGATATAGCGGTGCGCTCTGCCGGCCGGCGGACACGGGCCGCCATAGCCATCATCGCCGAAGTCGTTGCGGGCCTCGATGGCGCCGATTGACTTTAAAAAGCCCGATCCGCTGGCATTGGCCGGCAATCGGTGGACGTTAGCTGGAATGCCGGCGACGGCCCAGTGCCACCAGCCGCGACCCGGTGCATCAGGATCGAAGAGTGTCACTGCAAAGCCCCGGGTGCCGGGCGGCGCGTTACGCCACGACAGGTCTGGGGAATGGTTGGATCCGCGGCAGCCGCCCTTGTTGTGGATTTGCTCGTGCGGCACGGCCTGATTGGGGCGCAACGCCGCGCTGTACAACTCGAACGGGCGGCTCACGCCGCTCACCAACGTCGGCATGGTGCTGACCGGCGCATGGTCTGCCTGGGCGAGAGGCTGGGCGACCAGCAGCCACCCGGCCATGGGCAAGGTCTGCCACACGCGAATAGGCGAACGACGGGATGCTCGATGCTGCTGGCGACGCGCACGCATGGGCCAGAGACCTCCTGTCCTTGACACAACGTTGTTGTAACGAACAGTCAGGCACAGCGCGTTCGGTGCCGGTCGGCCAGAGCGGGACCGGCGCAGCGCCGGCAAACACGCAGGCAGTCTATCATCCGGGCCCGTTTGCAAGGTAGCCGCGGCGTCGGCGACCACGGCCGAAGGCCTTCCAGATGCGACAAAGCCGCCCTCCCGGGCGGCTCGGCTTTGTCGCATCGGGCATCGGCCCCGATGGGTTGCGCTATTGCGGCGCGGACGTCGCGCCGCCATGCGCGGCCGACCATTGAGCGGGTGCATTCAAGAACTTCTCGACTTCATCCAGCGTTTTCGTGTCGAAGTACCCTTTATCCTTGGCCACGCGCAGCACGTCCCACCAGGTCGCCAGCGCGTGCAGATCAACGCCGACATCCTTGAGCACTGATACGCTTTCTTTGAAGATATTGTAGTGGAACAGCACGAAGCAGTGCTCGACGCTCGCGCCGGCGGTGCGCAATGCATTGATGAAATTGACCTTGCTGCGGCTATCGGTTGTCAGGTCCTCGACCAGCAGCACCCGCGAACCTTCTTGCAAAAATCCCTCGATCTGCGCATTACGGCCGAAACCCTTTGGCTTTTTGCGAACGTATTGCATCGGCAGGCTCATGCGGTCGGCAATCCATGCGGCGAACGGGATGCCGGCAGTTTCGCCGCCCGCCACCGAGTCGACTTGCTCGAATCCGACGCCGGCATAAATGGTCGATTCGGCCATGTCCATCAGCGCGTTGCGCACGCGAGGATAGGAAATGAGCTTCCGGCAATCGATATAGACCGGGCTTGCCCATCCAGACGTGAAGATATACGGCTTTTCGGCGTTGAAGTGGACGGCCTGGACCTCGAGCAGAATCTTAGCGGTGGTGTCGGAGATCGTTTGGCGATCGATGCCTATCATCGGGAAAATCCTTGGAATTGGGGGTGGGTCGGGCGGGACTGCGCGACACGCGTAGCCCGCTATTGTACCTCAGTCGAGCGCCATGCTGGCCGACCGCGCCCGGGGTCATGGTGCGCGCCGTGGGGTTATCCTCCGTACTCGCATTGTCGGACGGCAGTTCATGGGGTGTACACTTATCGCCCCCTCCCTATCCAATTTCCATCTACATACACGTCGCACCATGGACGAACAACTGAAGCAAAGCGCTCTGGCCTATCACCAGAATCCAAAGCCCGGCAAGATCTCGGTCACCCCGACCAAGCCGCTGTCGAACCAGCTCGATCTGTCGCTCGCCTACTCTCCAGGCGTCGCGGCCGCATGCGAGGCGATCCATGCCGAGCCGCTCGACGCGCAAAAGTACACGTCGCGTGGCAATTTGGTCGGCGTTGTCACGAACGGCACGGCGGTATTGGGGCTTGGCAACATCGGGCCGTTGGCTGCTAAGCCAGTGATGGAGGGCAAGGGCTGCTTGTTCAAGAAATTTGCCGGTATCGACGTGTTCGACATCGAGCTTGCGGAATCGGATCCGGACAAGCTGGTCGAGGCGATCGCGATGCTCGAGCCGACCCTGGGCGGCATCAATCTGGAAGATATCAAGGCGCCGGAGTGCTTCTACATCGAGCAAAAACTGCGCGAGCGGATGAAGATCCCAGTGTTTCACGACGATCAGCATGGCACGGCGATCATTGCGTCGGCGGCGATCCTGAACGGCCTGAAGGTCGTCGGCAAGCACCTCGCCGAGGTAAAGCTGGTCGCCTCGGGCGCGGGCGCGGCGGCGATTGCATGCCTGGACCTGCTGGTCAAGCTCGGCCTGAACAAGGACAATATTCTCGTGGCCGACTCCAAGGGCGTGATCTATGAGGGACGCGGCCATCTCGATCCGTCCAAGCAACGCTATGCGGCGCACACCGATGCACGCACGCTAGCTGACGCGATCCAAGGCGCCGATGTGTTCCTCGGCTGCTCGAGCGCCGGCGTGCTGAAACCGGAAATGGTCCGGGAGATGGCCGCCAAGCCATTGATTCTGGCGCTGGCTAATCCGGAGCCGGAGATCCGGCCGGAGGAGGCTAAGAAGGTCCGGCCCGATTGCATTATCGCCACAGGCCGCTCCGACTATCCGAATCAGGTTAATAACGTCCTGTGTTTCCCGTTCATCTTCCGCGGCGCGCTCGACGTGGGGGCCACTACGATCACCGAAGAGATGAAACTCGCCTGCGTACGCGCGATTGCGGAGTTGGCCGAGGAGAGCGACCAGGGCGACGAGGTGGCCAAGGCGTACGAGGGCCACACGCTCGAATTCGGTCCTGAGTACCTGATCCCGAAGCCTTTCGATCCGCGATTGATCATCAAAATTGCACCGGCTGTCGCGCAGGCGGCGATGGATTCATGCGTCGCGACGCGGCCGATCGCCGATATGCAAGCCTATCGGGAGCAGCTTGCTACGACGGTGTACCGCACCGGCATGGTGATGCGGCCCGTATTCGCCGCAGCCAAGTCGTCCAACGCACGGATCGTGTTCGCCGAGGGCGAGGACGAGCGCGTGCTGCGCGCCGCGCAATTCGTGCTGACCGAGCGCATCGCCAGGCCGATCATCGTCGGACGTCCGGCCGTGGTCGAGATGCGTTTGAAGAAGATGGGCTCGAAGCTGCGCGCTGGCCAAGACTTCGAAATCGTCGATCCGGAAGACGATCCGCGCTATCACCGGTGCTGGCAGGACTATCACGAGCTTGGAGCGCGCATGGGCGTGACGCCCGAAGTGGCCAAGGCCGCGATGCGCAAGTCGAACACATTGATCGGCGCTATGCTGGTGCGGCTCGGCGATGCCGACGGCATGGTATGCGGCCTGATCGAATCGTTCCATAGTCATCTGAAGTACATTGATCAGGTGCTGGGCCGCGCCAGCGACGCGCAGCACTATGCGGCAATGAACCTGCTGATGTTGCCCGGCCGCAATCTGTTCATTTGCGATACCTACGTGAACGAAGTGCCGAGCGCGGAGCAGCTTGCCGACATGGCGATCTTGGCGGCGCGCGAGGTCGAGAAATTCGGCATCGTGCCGAAGATCGCATTGCTGTCGAACTCGAACTTTGGCAGCGTGCCGACGGCTTCCTCGCAGCGCATGGCCCAAGCCCGTGCGCTGATTGCCGAGCGTGCCGCGCATCTGGAAGTCGATGGCGAAATGCACGGCGATGCGGCGCTGTCCGAGGTGATCCGCAAGCAGGCGATGCCCGGCACCACGCTCAGCGGTGAGGCGAATCTACTGATCATGCCGAACGTCGAAGCAGCCAACATCACGTACAACCTGCTGAAGATGATCGGCGGGGAGGGCGTGACGGTCGGGCCGTTCCTGCTCGGCGCGGCGAAGGCCGTGCACATCTTGACGCCGGCATCCACCGTGCGCCGCATCATCAATATGACTGCGGTAGCATCGGCCAACGCACGCGTTGGTTAAGTGCGCCCGTCTGCGCGGCGCAGCCGCGTTGCCGGGCACCACTCAAAGGCTATGCTTCACCCACCCACTGGGCGAGACCCGAAATCAAGCCTCGCCGGGTGGTGCGGGTGCGGTCCGGGAACGTTTGCGAGAGCCCGATGGGTTGGGGTAGGCAGGCCGCGAAGGCTCCAGCCTCGCACGCTCGGTACGGCGCGCGACGGGCGCGCCAAAGGGGTATCAACAGGGTATCAACGGCGTATCAAGCGGCTAGCCCGGCAGGTATCGCGCGGAAGACATCGAATAGCTGAGACGCACGTCGCACCTGGCGCTTCATCGCGTAGTCGAACATCGCAGCTTGCTCCTGCAGCAGTTCGGCCATGATGCTGGAGGGGTCCGCTGGCGGCAGCGTTAGGTATGCGTCGGCTTCCCCGTACGCGTATTCGATTTTCATGCCGGCCTTCTTCGCGATGTGCATCATCGTCGAATTGCGTGACAGGCAATGCATATACAGCGTCGTCACGCGGGTATTCCGGCCACGCATCGCGGCGCGCTCGAACAGTTGCGTGCCGATGCCACGGCCGCGGGCGCGCTTAAGCACCGATACGCCGAACTCCGCGGTACGCTTGTCGCCGTCGCCAGGCAGATAGGCCAGATGACCAACACCGACCAACTCGAGGTTGTCGTCAAAGACGCCGAATACTGTATCGCGGGAAAAGTCGATGCCGTCGACGTAGTGTTTGACCACATGATCGGGAACCTTTTGCCCAAATCGTAGCAGCCGGTCGTCGTCGTTCAGCGACAGGAAGTGGGCGTGCAACTGGACGCGATCGCATGACGACAATTCACGCACAAGCGCCGCTTTCAGTGGCGCGCTGCGCGGATCATGCACCGTCATCGGACCAGGGGCCGGATTCAACGCTTTCATCGGGTTCTCCTGCGGGCAGCGGGCTTACCGCCTGCCCTTCTCGCATCAGCTTCTGATGCAGTGCAATATGCATTCTACAGGAAATCCCTCGTTTTCTTCGGGAAAACCCTAGGTTGAGCTTGAATTAATATTCTAAATCCGCCATCCAGAAGCATAAAAACGACGTATGATAGACCTTGACGAGCACTGTTGCGCTCTCACAACACCAGGTGAATTGTCATGGTCCGGGCAGGGATTATTGCTACGCAACGGGCGGCGGCGTGAGCAATCCGCGCTCGAGCACGGCGACGACCTCGTCCGCGAAGTCCGCGTAGGTCATCTTGCCGCCCGGCTTGAGCCACGTGAAGGTCCAGTTGATCATGCCGAATACCATCATGGTGAGCGCCATCTGGTTGGCTTTGGTCACCCGCCGCGGATAGGCGCGAGCCAGTTGGCGCGCAAACGCGGCAACAATGTCGCGTTGCCGGTCTAGGATAATTTCGCGCTGCGTTTGCACCAGATACTTGACGTCGTTGAGCAGCGCGATATGCCGCGTGTGCGACGTCTCATATTCGGCGAGGAAGGCGCGGATTAACGCCGCGAAAGTTTGCTGCTCGTTCAGTTCCCGTCGCTGGCTGGCGCCCTCGACCTCGGCGATGATCAGCATGAGTTGCTTGGTGTACCGGTCCAGCAAATCGAACAGGATGGCTTCCTTGCTCTCGTAATAATGGTATAGGCGTGCCTTCGACGTACCGCTGGCCGCGGCCAGGTCCGCCATCGATGTGCTCGGGTAGCTGGTCTGCGCGAATTTCTCAGCGGCCAGATTCAAGATCTGCTCGCGCTGGCTTTCATGATCGGGAGCTCGGGTGCGGGCCATGGGGGTAATTCGGTTGAGGTTCTGTCCGGTCAGCGTGACAGGCACGTCGTTGGCCTACGGCCGTCGCACTTGCACATCACGCCACTGTCGAGGCGCCTCGCCGCTGAGCACGAGGCGGCCGGCCGTGGCCAGTTCCCTGCAGCGCCACAACGCGATCGTATCGGTCACGCAGGCGCCGAAGTCGCCCTGCATGACCCGGGCGGCGACGTTGGTCACCCTTTGCCATCGATCATCGGTATGCTGCAACCATGCGTCGTCGATTGGCGCATAGGTGCCGGTCACGAAGCGGTTCTCGCGCCAGCATCGCACGTCGCCATTGAGCCGCCGCACGTCCTGCCACTCCAGCGCAAGCCGCCCGATCCGCAACACCGAGATCGGCGCGGCCATCTGGATGCGCGTGGCCAGCGCGTCGGCGCCGAACATGCCGATTGCGCTTGCGCCGTCGGCACGCGGGGCGGTCTCGCGCGGCAACTCGCGTGCGCCGAGGGCCACTTCGTTGAGCCGTTGCGGCTGGGTGCGCAGATACCATGCAACGCGACGCAGCATCAATTGATCTGACGCGCTTTGTGCATGCCAGACGACGATATTCAGTGCCGATCCGACCAGCCGTTCCAACGCGGCGTTCTGCTCGTTCAATTCGGACGCGACATCTTGGTCTGATGCATCGAGGACCTGCTGCCAGAACGCCGCGCGTTCATGCACGTCACTGTCGATAGCGCGGATTGGGCCAAACGCGAGATCGTCACGCAACGCGAGGACCTCCTCGTTGCGTTGCGCACTGGCCAGCGCTGCACGAAGCGAGGCGGCCGCCACATCCCCGTTGGTAATATGAATCGTTGTCATGAAGGTCGCCCGCTTACGGGCAATCGGCAAGCGGGTCCGCGCTGTGCGGTTCCCGGCATGTCGCCAGTCCGCTACGCGAGCCGGGCTATACGTGAACAGGTGCTAGTGTAAGCGATTGCTGCGGATCGTGACCGGCGGCGCCGCGAATGATGGCGGCCCCGCGCAGTGCACGGTTCAGCGTTCGTCGTAGCTGACGACCACGCGTTCGCTGACCGGGTGGCATTGACAGGTGAGGACAAAGCCGGCATCCACTTCTTGGGGCTCGAGCGTGTAGTTCTTCTCCATCCGGACTTTTCCGTCGATCACTTTGGCGCGGCACGTGCAGCACACGCCGCCCTTGCAAGCGTACGGCAATGCGAGCCCCGCGCGCAGTCCAACGTCGAGCAGGCTCACGCCCTCATATGGCAGGCGCAGCTTGCGGCGCTTGCCGTCGAGCACGATTTCCAGATCCGCCGCAGGCGTGTTTTCCGTTATCTCGACCGGTGGTACGCCGGCTTGTGGCAGCGGTGTGCCGAAGCGTTCCACATGGATGTGCTGTTGTGGCACGCCGGCGGCTTTCAAGGCGTCCTCGGCGGCATCCATCATCGGTGCGGGTCCGCAAATGAAGGCTTCGTCGATTGAGTCGGCCGGCACTAGCGACTGCAGAAAAGCGTCGCACTTGGCCCGGTCCAGCACGCCATTGAACAGTTCGACATCTTGCACATCGACCGACAGCACGTGATACAGGATCAGCCGGTTCATGTACCGGTTCTTCAGGTCTTCCAATTCCTCGGCGAACATGATTGCATCGACGCTGCGATTGCCGTAGATCAGCGTAAAAGTGCTGCGCGGCTCGACATCCAATGTTGTCTTGATAATGGCCAGCACCGGTGTGATGCCCGAGCCTGCCGCAAACGCGACATACTGTTTGTCATGGTCGGCATTCAAATGCGTGAAAAAGCGGCCATCGGGCGTCATGACATCGATCATGTGTCCCGGTTGCAGGGTGTCGAACGCAAAATTCGAGAAGCGGCCGCCGCGCACCCGCTTGATGCCGATGCGTAATTCACCGTCCCGTTCGTAGTCGGTGACGCCGACGCAGATCGAGTATGAGCGGCGCGTTTCCTCGCCGTCGATATGGGCCTTGAGCGTGACGAACTGCCCCTGCGTGAACCGGTACGCGTCGCGCAATTCGACAGGGACCTCGAAAGCGACCGAGACTGCGTCTGGCGTTTCGGCGCGCACTTCGCGGATGCGCAGCGAATGAAATTGCGGAGAGGCCATATTAATACGGTTTGAAGTAATCGAAAGGTTCGCGGCAGGTAATACAGCGATACAGTGCCTTGCACGCGGTTGACCCAAACTGCGACAGCCGCTCGGTGTTCGGCGAACCGCAATGGGGGCAAGTAGGCTGCGCGTGCTCGCGCTCGTTGCGCAACACTATCCTGACCGGCTGCGCTACTTGCGTTCCCTGCATCGTGCTAGTCTGTGACGGCGGTGCGATTCCGTAGTGGCGCAGCTTCTCGCGCGCGCCCTCGGTGATCCAGTCGGTGGTCCACGCAGGCGCGAGCACAGTGACGACACGGTGCGGCGCAAGCTCCGCGCCATCCAGCGCCGCGCCGATGTCCTCGGCGATCTGCGCCATGGCCGGGCAACCCGAGTAGGTTGGCGTGATCACCGCTTCAATGACGCCGTCCGGTGCCTGCCGCACGTCGCGAAGAATGCCGAGTTCGCGAATCGACACAACCGGGATTTCCGGGTCCGGTACCGCGTCCAGCGCCGCCCACGCGCGGGCAACAAGTGAAGTGTCGGTCGAGCTGTCTGGCATGCGTTTCTCTGTCGAATTCGGAAGCCGGGCGTCCATGCCGGAATGGGGCCGGGAGCGGCCTGCACCGCCCTACCAGTGGGCGCCGGGATGCTGGCGGGCCAGGCTTTGCATTTCCGCCAGCAGATAGCCCATGTGCTCGGAGTGCTCGCCCAGCTTACCGGTCGTCACATATCGACCCGTGCGCGGCCACGCGAGCGTGGCTTCATCGAGCGCCGCCCGGACATGCTCCGACCAGTCCGGCTGCAGCGTCGCATTCAGTGGGCCGATACCTTGTGCCGCGATGGACTGCTCGAGTTCGTCGCCGGAGAAGAACTCGCTCGTGTACGGCATGAGGAAGTCGACCGCGGCCTGTGTGCGGCGATGCGATTCGTGCGTGCCGTCGCCGAGCCGTACCAGCCAGTCGCGCGCGTGGTGCACGTGGTACCGCGTTTCCTTCAGTGACTTGGCGGCGATCGCGGCCAACTCGGTATCACTAGAGTGCAGCAGCGCATTCCAGACGTGCAGCATCAGCATCGAATACAAGAAATTGCGCACGATCGTTATCGCATAGTCCCGGTCGGCGCGCACAGTACTGCAATACGGGCCGGCGTGCGGCAGCTCTAGCATCGTGTAATTGCGGAACTCGCGTTCCTCACGGAAGAACGCGTAGTCGTCCTCGTCGCGTGCCTGGCCAGTGAGCACGGCCTCCAGCGAGCCGGCGTGCGTATAGAGCAGCCGGGCCTGGCCGATTAGGTCCAGGCTGATATTGGCCAGCGCGATATCCTCTTCGAGGACCGGGCCATGCCCGGTCCATTCGGCATTGCGCTGACCGAGAATCAGAGTATTGTCCGCAAGGCGTAGCACATACGCTAAATGGTGTTGCGTCGGCATGAGCGTGGTCCGTCCTGTCTTTACATGTGGTTGACTTCGTCCGGCAACTGATAGAAGGTGGGATGACGGTAGATCTTGTCGCCGGCCGGATCGAACAGTTCAGACTTTTCGTGGGGCGCCGACGCGGTAATGGCCGCGGCCGGTACGACCCAGATGCTCACGCCTTCCTGTCGGCGCGTGTAGACGTCACGCGCCATGCGCAGCGCCATGTGTGCGTCCGCCGCATGCAGGCTGCCACAATGTTTGTGGTCCAGCCCCTGCTTGCTGCGTACAAACACTTCCCAAATCGGCCATTCCTTGCTCATGGGGTCCTCCTCAATTCGCGCCGGCGCACCACTACGCCGCTTGCTGTTCGTTGCGTCGAGCCTGCTTGGCCTCGTACGCTAGCGCCGCCTCGCGTACCCAGGCGCCGTCCGCATGCGCCTTCACGCGCGTGGCTAGCCGCTCGCGGTTGCAAGGGCCGTCGCCGTTGACCACACGCCAGAATTCTTCCCAGTCCACTGCGCCGTAGTCGTAGTGGCCGCGCGCCTCATTCCACTTCAAGTCCGGATCGGGTAACGTGACGCCGAGGACCTTGGCCTGCTCGACGGTCGCGTCGACAAATTTTTGCCGAAGGTCGTCGTTCGATATGCGCTTGATTCCCCATCGGGCGGACTGGTTACTGTGTACCGAGTCCTTGTCGCTCGGACCGAACATCATGAGCACTGGCCACCACCAGCGGTCCACGGCCTGCTGCACCATCTCGCGCTGCGCCGCGGTACCCTGCATCATGACTAGCAACGCATCGAAGCCTTGCCGTTGGTGAAAAGACTCTTCCTTGCAGATGCGGATCATCGCGCGCGCATAAGGGCCATACGTGCAGCGGCACAGCGGGATCTGGTTCATGATCGCAGCGCCATCGACTAGCCATCCGACCACGCCGACGTCGGCCCAGCTCGGCGTGGGGTAGTTAAAAATGCTCGAATACTTCGCACGGCCGCTGTGCAGCGCATCGAGCATCTGATCGCGCGAGACGCCCAGCGTTTCTGCAGCGCTGTACAGGTACAGTCCATGCCCACACTCGTCCTGCACCTTGGCCAGCAGGATTGCCTTGCGTTTCAAGCTCGGCGCGCGACTGATCCAGTTGCCCTCGGGCAACATACCGACGATTTCGGAGTGCGCATGCTGCGAGATTTGCCGCACTAGCGTCTTGCGATAGGCGTCAGGCATCCAGTCTTGCGGTTCGATCTTGTCGTCCGCGGCGATGCGCGCGTCGAAGCGCTGCTGCTCTATGCTGGCAACGGGGCTGTCGGCCAGCGCGGTGTTGCCCGGCAGGTCGAGCGATTGCGTATACATGGGAAGCCTCCAGCAGGATTCTTTGTGCAGTATAAACCTACCGACCGGTCGGTTAATAATTTTTGTCGTCTCGTGCTTCAAGCGCGACACACTGGAACAACCGGGTATGCACGCCGTCATCGTGCTGGTCGGGATCAACGATATCAATTTCGGTGCCATACCGCGTTGGGCTGGCCTTGATTGTGATTCCCCGTATAAGGTGATTGGTGCGCCGCAATTGATCGATGGCTATCAGCGAGTGGCTGCTGATGCACACCGGCGCGGCGTCCGAATCTAAACCGGGACCCTTACGCTGGCAAACCTTCCTGCGTCGTGCGAAGCCGTGCGCAGCGCGGTGAACGACTGGATCAGAGCGCAGCACCAATTCGATGGCGCCATCGATTTCGACGCGGCGCTGCATAATGCCGCCCAATCCGACACGGATGACGGCCCGCTACGATAGCGGCGACCGCGTACATCGAAGCGATGCCGGCTATCGGGCGATGGCCGACAGCGGTGCTGCTGGCGGGGTGTGTGCTGTCGCATTGGAGGGGGAGGCCCGCGGCTGACGGGGCGGGGAAGGGGTGGGGGGGGGGGCGTATCGGGCGTGCTCGACGGGCGGGTGAGGTGAGAAAAGAGTGCGCTGAAAAAAATGTCCGCGGGCCCTTGTGGTGGAGGCGCGATTGGCTTATGATTCGCCCCCTTGCTGCAGTGCGCAGCGGGGCCGCTGAAGGAGCAAGCGCAGCGGGCGGGGTGGTCAACGGGGTGTGAGGCGGTCAGCATTGCACCAGGGTGGTAAAAAAGTTGTTGACGCTTCGCAAGATTGTGTTCATAATCTCGTTTCTCTGCTGCTGATGCAGCGACGCGATGCGGGGCTGAGGTCGGATGGGCCGAGGCGCAGGTAGCGCGATGCTCTTTAACAAGTAACAGCCGATAAGTGTGGGTACTTGATGGCGAGGCGGGCGGTAGTCGGGGGTAACAGTCCGGCTGCGGCCAAGCGAAGGAATACATCAAGTCTCATACGAAATGAAGGTAGGTTTTGAGAGATCGAAACTTGTCAACGTTTTGAGTTGAGCGACAGGGTCTGCGAGGGCCCAAACAAGTAACAGGTTTGAACTGAAGAGTTTGATCCTGGCTCAGATTGAACGCTGGCGGCATGCCTTACACATGCAAGTCGGACGGCAGCGCGGGCTTCGGCCTGGCGGCGAGTGGCGAACGGGTGAGTAAGACATCGGAACGTGTCCTAGAGTGGGGGATAGCCCGGCGAAAGCCGGATTAATACCGCATACGCTCTGAGGAGGAAAGCGGGGGACCTTCGGGCCTCGCGCTCAAGGGGCGGCCGATGGCAGATTAGCTAGTTGGTAGGGTAAAGGCCTACCAAGGCGACGATCTGTAGCTGGTCTGAGAGGACGGCCAGCCACACTGGGACTGAGACACGGCCCAGACTCCTACGGGAGGCAGCAGTGGGGAATTTTGGACAATGGGGGCAACCCTGATCCAGCAATGCCGCGTGTGTGAAGAAGGCCTTCGGGTTGTAAAGCACTTTTGTCCGGAAAGAAAACAGCCTGGCGAATAACTGGGCTGGATGACGGTACCGGAAGAATAAGCACCGGCTAACTACGTGCCAGCAGCCGCGGTAATACGTAGGGTGCGAGCGTTAATCGGAATGACTGGGCGTAAAGCGTGCGCAGGCGGTTTGCTAAGACCGATGTGAAATCCCCGGGCTTAACCTGGGAACTGCATTGGTGACTGGCAGGCTAGAGTATGGCAGAGGGAGGTAGAATTCCACGTGTAGCAGTGAAATGCGTAGAGATGTGGAGGAATACCGATGGCGAAGGCAGCCTCCTGGGCCAATACTGACGCTCATGCACGAAAGCGTGGGGAGCAAACAGGATTAGATACCCTGGTAGTCCACGCCCTAAACGATGTCAACTAGTTGTTGGGGATTCATTTCCTTAGTAACGTAGCTAACGCGTGAAGTTGACCGCCTGGGGAGTACGGTCGCAAGATTAAAACTCAAAGGAATTGACGGGGACCCGCACAAGCGGTGGATGATGTGGATTAATTCGATGCAACGCGAAAAACCTTACCTACCCTTGACATGGTCGGAACCCTGCTGAGAGGTGGGGGTGCTCGAAAGAGAACCGGCGCACAGGTGCTGCATGGCTGTCGTCAGCTCGTGTCGTGAGATGTTGGGTTAAGTCCCGCAACGAGCGCAACCCTTGTCCTTAGTTGCTACGCAAGAGCACTCTAGGGAGACTGCCGGTGACAAACCGGAGGAAGGTGGGGATGACGTCAAGTCCTCATGGCCCTTATGGGTAGGGCTTCACACGTCATACAATGGTCGGAACAGAGGGTTGCCAACCCGCGAGGGGGAGCTAATCCCAGAAAACCGATCGTAGTCCGGATTGCAGTCTGCAACTCGACTGCATGAAGCTGGAATCGCTAGTAATCGCGGATCAGCATGTCGCGGTGAATACGTTCCCGGGTCTTGTACACACCGCCCGTCACACCATGGGAGTGGGTTTTACCAGAAGTGGCTAGTCTAACCGCAAGGAGGACGGTCACCACGGTAGGATTCATGACTGGGGTGAAGTCGTAACAAGGTAGCCGTATCGGAAGGTGCGGCTGGATCACCTCCTTTCTGGAGCTCAAGTGCCTCCAAATCAAGTACTCACGCTTATCGGCTGTGAAAGTCACAGGGACAGACAACGGGTCTGTAGCTCAGTCGGTTAGAGCACCGTCTTGATAAGGCGGGGGTCGTTGGTTCGAATCCAACCAGACCCACCACGCAAGTGGAGTGTGCGCTGAGCGCGGCGCGCCGTGCGGCCCAAACCCAATAAGGGGGCATAGCTCAGCTGGGAGAGCACCTGCTTTGCAAGCAGGGGGTCGTCGGTTCGATCCCGTCTGCCTCCACCACCGCTCAATCGCGAGCGCTCGAGGCTCGAGCGCTGGCGATTGACCTGTGGGTCAAGCAGTGCAGTATGGCTGTGACGTTCTTTAACAATCTGGAAAAAGAAGCAGTAATGTCTATTGGACGCGTCTTGAGATGGGCGTGGAAGATAGACGGGTAGTGATTGATAGTATTATTTTGAGTGATCTGAGAAGACGCTTGGAAGATACGGCACAACGCGAAAACTCAGCCTATGATAGGTGCGTTGCAAGACGGACTTGTTATAGGGTCAAGCGAACAAGTGCATGCGGTGGATGCCTTGGCGATCACAGGCGAAGAAGGACGCGGTAGCCTGCGAAAAGCTGCGGGGAGCTGGCAAACGAGCTTTGATCCGCAGATGTCCGAATGGGGCAACCCGGCCCGTATGGGTCATCGGTGACTGAATCCATAGGTCACGCGAAGCGAACGCGGCGAACTGAAACATCTAAGTAGCCGCAGGAAGAGAAATCAACCGAGATTCCCAAAGTAGTGGCGAGCGAAATGGGATGAGCCTGTACCATTTAGCATCCTGGTTAGCCGAAGGCTCTGGAAAGGGCGGCCGTAGCAGGTGATAGCCCTGTAGGCGAAAACCAAGGTGTGGAACTAGGGGTACGAGAAGTAGGGCGGGACACGTGAAATCCTGTCTGAAGATGGGGGGACCATCCTCCAAGGCTAAATACTCGTGATCGACCGATAGTGAACCAGTACCGTGAGGGAAAGGCGAAAAGAACCCCGGGAGGGGAGTGAAATAGATCCTGAAACCGCATGCATACAAACAGTCGGAGCCTCGTAAGGGGTGACGGCGTACCTTTTGTATAATGGGTCAGCGACTTACGTTCAGTAGCGAGCTTAACCGGATAGGGCAGGCGTAGCGAAAGCGAGTCCGAATAGGGCGCACAGTTGCTGGGCGTAGACCCGAAACCAAGTGATCTATCCATGGCCAGGTTGAAGGTGCGGTAACACGTACTGGAGGACCGAACCCACTAACGTTGAAAAGTTAGGGGATGAGCTGTGGATAGGGGTGAAAGGCTAAACAAACTTGGAAATAGCTGGTTCTCTCCGAAAACTATTTAGGTAGTGCCTCGTGTCTCACCTTCGGGGGTAGAGCACTGTCATGGTTGAGGGGTCCATTGCGGATTACCTCGCCATAGCAAACTCCGAATACCGAAGCGTGCAATCACGGGAGACAGACGCCGGGTGCTAACGTCCGACGTCAAGAGGGAAACAACCCAGACCGCCAGCTAAGGTCCCTAAAATTGGCTAAGTGGGAAACGAAGTGGGAAGGCTAAAACAGTCAGGAGGTTGGCTTAGAAGCAGCCACCCTTTAAAGAAAGCGTAATAGCTCACTGATCGAGTCGTCCTGCGCGGAAGATGTAACGGGGCTAAGCCAGTTACCGAAGCTGCGGATGCGCACGCTAAGTGCGCATGGTAGGAGAGCGTTCCGTAAGCCTGCGAAGGTGCATTGAGAAGTGTGCTGGAGGTATCGGAAGTGCGAATGCTGACATGAGTAGCGATAAAGGGGGTGAAAGGCCCCCTCGCCGTAAGCCCAAGGTTTCCTACGCAACGTTCATCGGCGTAGGGTGAGTCGGCCCCTAAGGCGAGGCAGAAATGCGTAGCTGATGGGAAGCAGGTTAATATTCCTGCACCGTCGTTAGATGCGATGGGGGGACGGATCGCGGAAGGTTGTCCGGGTGTCGGAAATCCCGGTCCCTGCATTGGAGAAGGCGCTTTGGCAAATCCGGGCGCGTAATTCAAGGGTGTGGGGCGAGCGGCCTTGAGCCGCGAAGCAATCGGAAGGGGTCCCAAGAAAAGCCTCTAAGCTTCAGTCTAACGAGACCGTACCGCAAACCGACACAGGTGGGCGAGATGAGTATTCTAAGGCGCTTGAGAGAACTCGGGAGAAGGAACTCGGCAAATTGGTACCGTAACTTCGGGATAAGGTACGCCCTGCTAGCTTGACTGGCCTGCGCCAGGAGGGTGAAGGGGTTGCAATGAACTGGTGGCTGCGACTGTTTAATAAAAACACAGCACTCTGCAAACACGAAAGTG
This sequence comes from Mycetohabitans sp. B46, assembly GCF_037389205.1. Taxonomy (NCBI): domain Bacteria; kingdom Pseudomonadati; phylum Pseudomonadota; class Betaproteobacteria; order Burkholderiales; family Burkholderiaceae; genus Mycetohabitans; species Mycetohabitans sp. B46. Next base: position 187,962 of record NZ_JADBGL010000006.1, on the reverse strand, counting down.
GACGTATAGGGTGTGACGCCTGCCCGGTGCCGGAAGATTAAATGATGGGGTGCAAGCCCTTGACTGAAGTCCCGGTAAACGGCGGCCGTAACTATAACGGTCCTAAGGTAGCGAAATTCCTTGTCGGGTAAGTTCCGACCTGCACGAATGGCGTAACGATGGCCACACTGTCTCCTCCCGAGACTCAGCGAAGTTGAAGTGTTTGTGATGATGCAATCTACCCGCGGCTAGACGGAAAGACCCCATGAACCTTTACTGTAGCTTTGCATTGGACTTTGAACCGATCTGTGTAGGATAGGTGGGAGGCTTGGAAGCGTGAACGCTAGTTTGCGTGGAGCCGTCCTTGAAATACCACCCTGGTTTGTTTGAGGCTCTAACCTAGTGCCCTGAATCGGGCACGGGGACCGTGCATGGTAGGCAGTTTGACTGGGGCGGTCTCCTCCCAAAGCGTAACGGAGGAGTACGAAGGTACGCTAGGTACGGTCGGAAATCGTGCTGATAGTGCAATGGCATAAGCGTGCTTAACTGCGAGACCGACAAGTCGAGCAGGTGCGAAAGCAGGTCATAGTGATCCGGTGGTTCTGTATGGAAGGGCCATCGCTCAACGGATAAAAGGTACTCTGGGGATAACAGGCTGATACCGCCCAAGAGTTCATATCGACGGCGGTGTTTGGCACCTCGATGTCGGCTCATCTCATCCTGGGGCTGTAGCCGGTCCCAAGGGTATGGCTGTTCGCCATTTAAAGAGGTACGTGAGCTGGGTTTAAAACGTCGTGAGACAGTTTGGTCCCTATCTGCCGTGGGCGTTGGAAGTTTGAGGGGGCCTGCTCCTAGTACGAGAGGACCGGAGTGGACGAACCTCTGGTGTACCGGTTGTCACGCCAGTGGCATCGCCGGGTAGCTATGTTCGGAAGAGATAACCGCTGAAAGCATCTAAGCGGGAAACTCGCCTCAAGATGAGACTTCCCCGGGGACGCGATCCCCTTGAAGGGTCGTTCAAGACCAGGACGTTGATAGGTCGGGTGTGTACGCGCAGTAATGCGCTTAGCTAACCGATACTAATGGCCCGTAAGGCTTGATCCTATAACTGGTCCGTTTTACCGTTGTGCCACCACGCAACCTACCGACTGCTTCCCATTCCAGATTGGCTGGCGCGCGCCCTGCGCGACAGCCCCCCCCTTTGCCTGATGACCATAGCGAGTCGGCCCCACCCCTGCCCATCCCGAACAGGACCGTGAAACGACTCCACGCCGATGATAGTGCGGATTGCCCGTGTGAAAGTAGGTAATCGTCAGGCTCCCCCTTCCCCCCCAACGCCCGCTTCCACTCGAAGCGGGCGTTGGGCTTTGTACGCCCCCTGGAGCCCTGGCCTCAGCAGGCCGGTTTCCCGCGCTTGCGGTAAGCACCCAGCAATGTCACTTTGAACGTCAGCCCCCGAGACATTCCTGGAGGCAAATCGCCGTCAACCCTGCATGAGGCTGCTTGACCGGCACTCGCTCAAGTGCCACCCCGCCTGGGCAAGCTTGACCCCATAGGGTGCGCCGCTCCCCAGCAGCGCGTCATTAAAGTCATCGCTGGCGGGATGCAACTCGCACGGGTCTAATCCGTGCCCCGCGGTGCGATGTGCGCCACGGCCATTGCCGAGAAACGCATAGCAGCCTGGCTTGGCTTGCAGCATGAACGACATGAGATGACGCGCTTCGTATGGTGCTGGTTCATTTCGGAAAACGCCTCTAGCCTTGTCGTGCTATCGGCACACTGCGTAACGCGCAACGCGTTTACGATGCGATGCGTTTTGTTAACTGTTTATGAGGAGTGGATATGGACCCCATCAGCTCAATGCATGGTATCGACCCGACTCGCTCTTATATTGGGCCGGACGGGAATCTGTCGAAGGATAGTCTAAAACTGGATCCCAATAATACTACTAATCCCTGGAGCATATGGGATGGCAACAATTGGAAGCCAATAATCCCTCAAGATATGGTGGCTCAAGCAGCAGCAGAACTTAGGGAAGCGTTAAAAAATAATGCTGGTAAGACAGTACAGAACCATAATATGGATGAAGGGGCTCAAAATGCGGGTGGTGGAGCTTGGGACGGCAATGCTTCAGCATTGCCAAAACCTGTCGAAAGCCACCAAATCTAATTTTTTACTGGATGATGCGCTTGGTTGTGTCATCCTAGTGGCTTTGAGCACTGGCCACGAGGCGGCATATTCGCAGTTCTGAACAGGCAGCGCGCTCGGCTATAGCGGCCCTGCGCTGCCTAAAAGGAACTCTGCAAATTTGACCTATCCTTTTTACTAGAGCTTACGGTGCTTTTAGCAAAGTCCCTTTAGACCCATTGCTGGGAAGTGGCAGGAATATTTGCTGTTGCCGATGTTTCGCCGCGAATTCTGTTAGTGAAAGGTAATTCAGTGTGCTGTGTGGCCGCTGCTCGCTATAGCTCAGGCGTTACACCGCGACGGCTGCTCGAGTACGCACGAGGCTCGTGAACCCGTGCTTATTGACACGTTCATCGCTGAACTTGCCGTTGAGCGACTCGATGAACGCATTCTGCGCCGGCTTGCCCGGCTGAATCAATTTCAGCGTCGCCCCATTGGCATACGCCCATTAGTCGATTGCCCGGCTCGTCAGTCCTGGCCCCGGGTTTGCTCGCAGCGCTTTGAGATAGTCCGGAAACGCCCTGCTCGGCCCCACGCTCGAGCGACACATAAGGGATAGCCGCCCTTCCTACACCCACCGCATGGCGCAATTGAGTCCGACGCCAGGTCAATCAGTTATGGCGCTCACCGGTCCGATGCCGGCTCGATTGCGAGATTCATAGGGTTGCGGTTCGTATCACACTAGCCCGCGATGGGTATGACGTAACCGTCCATACCGCGCGCGGCGTGACGGCCTATTACATCAGAACCTGACAGCGTTCGTCCCTACCTGGACATCCCCACTCTCTCGCGAAGCGCTAATAAGACAACACGAAGTTAACGCTGAATAAACGAACACGATACGAGGCGCAGAGATGCGCATACATTCCCATTCTTCGCGATAGGCGCCTTATCAAACAAGCCTGTCGGCCTATACCGCAAGCCGTTGTCGCACTGGCTCCCGTCGTCGCCCCAAATCTTTGTGCGTTAGCAGACCGAGGGTGCGAAGTCGGTTAAGCAACGATCTGTATCGGATAACGTAAATCCGGCTCAACGAAAAGGAGATGAGAAAAATGAAGGTGGTGTCGATTGCGATTGCGGCTATTTCTGTCGGGATCCTAACAGGGTGCAACAGTGGGCTGACGGAGGTTACACCTTCCGCAGCCAATAGGGGTGCCAAGGCTGGAAGCGGCCCGAATGGCGGTAGTCCAGGCAATGATGGCGATCGGCCAGTGACGAGCCTTGCGCAAGGATACTATGTGGGCATGACGACACCGGGCCAGCGCGAGGTGGGCATCGTTCGCGATGACGGGGTGTTTTGGATCGCCTACGACCGCGGCATGCCGGGATTGGGTGGCTTCGTCAGTGGCACGAGTACGACGAGCGGCACGCAGGCCAGCGGCACGTTCACCTCGACGGACGCAATCCGCTATGACTTCGCGCAGCGCACGAGCGACGCGGAACGGGTAGACGCAAGCTACGTGTACAAGGATTGTTTGTGCGGCCGCAGCACGAATGCGTCGGGCGCGGTGGGGGTGGAATTTGGCTCGACCTACCAGTCGCTGTACGAGCGGCAGCCAACGCTCACGGCGTTGGCTGGGACGTACAGCGGCGGGGACGCGCAAACGCTCGTGGACGACCAGGGGGTCACGTTGCAGATCGATGCGGGCGGCACGCTGAACGCCCGGACAGCCAATGCGTGCACGCTGACGGGTATGTTCCAGCCGCGCACGGTGGGCAACCTGTACGACGTGACGGTCACGGCCGGGCCCGCGCCTTGCTCGACGCCTGGTACGGTGTACACGGGCGCGGCGGTGCTGGACAGTGGCAAGCTGCTGGTGATGGCCACCGATGCCTCACGCCAGGCCGCCCTGGTGCTCAGTGGCACGCATTCGACGGCCATGCCCGCTGTTCAGTCAACTCTGCCCTAAACCGGTGTGCCGTTGCGGCGATTTCGCCATTCGGAAGCCAATATCCGTCGGCGATACGCATATCGCTTGCCTTCGGCGCCCGCGTAGTTGACAATTCCCGTCTTGCCGGAAGGCAAAGGACTGACGGTCGCCAAGTCGGCGGGTGGTTGCAGAGTTGTTGACACTCGCGCCCAATTAGCCGATAATCGTCAGTTCTCTGCGGAGGGGTGCCCGAGTGGCTAAAGGGGGCAGACTGTAAATCTGTTGGCTTACGCCTACGTTGGTTCGAATCCAACCTCCTCCACCAGAATTTTACGGCAGCGGTATTGGGTGGAAGCACCTCGCGGGTGTAGCTCAATGGTAGAGCAGAAGCCTTCCAAGCTTACGACGAGGGTTCGATTCCCTTCACCCGCTCCAGCGTTTCAGATGTTCGCCCATGTGGCTCAGTGGTAGAGCACTCCCTTGGTAAGGGAGAGGTCGGCAGTTCGATCCTGCCCATGGGCACCAGCAAGTGTCGGTGATGCGTTTGCGCGCGGCGCAACGGACCAAATTCCTGTTAGGAGTCGAATATGGCCAAAGGCAAGTTTGAACGGACCAAGCCGCACGTGAACGTGGGCACGATCGGTCACGTTGACCATGGCAAGACCACGCTGACGGCGGCGATCGCGACGGTGCTGTCGTCGAAGTTTGGCGGCGAAGCGAAGAAGTACGACGAGATCGACGCGGCGCCGGAAGAGAAGGCGCGTGGCATCACGATCAACACGGCGCACATCGAGTACGAGACAGAGCAGCGTCACTATGCGCACGTGGACTGCCCGGGACACGCGGACTACGTGAAGAACATGATCACGGGCGCGGCGCAGATGGACGGCGCGATCCTGGTGGTGTCGGCCGCGGATGGCCCGATGCCGCAAACGCGTGAGCACATCCTGCTGGCGCGTCAGGTGGGCGTGCCGTACATCATCGTGTTCCTGAACAAGTGCGACATGGTGGACGACGCGGAGTTGCTCGAGCTGGTGGAAATGGAAGTGCGCGAGCTGCTGTCCAAGTACGAGTTCCCGGGCGACGACACGCCGATCATCAAGGGCTCGGCGAAGCTGGCGCTGGAAGGGGACAAGGGCGAGTTGGGCGAGGCGGCGATTATGAGCCTGGCCGATGCGCTGGACACGTACATTCCGACGCCGGAGCGTGCAGTGGATGGCGCGTTCCTGATGCCGGTGGAAGACGTGTTCTCGATCTCGGGTCGTGGCACGGTGGTCACGGGCCGTGTGGAGCGCGGGGTGATCAAGGTTGGCGAGGAAATCGAGATCGTCGGTATCCGTGACACGACGAAGACGACGTGCACGGGCGTGGAGATGTTCCGCAAGCTGCTGGACCAGGGTCAGGCCGGGGACAACGTGGGTATCTTGCTGCGTGGCACCAAGCGTGAGGATGTGGAGCGTGGCCAAGTGCTGGCTAAGCCGGGCACGATCACGCCGCACACGCATTTCACGGCGGAAGTGTACGTGCTGAGCAAGGATGAGGGCGGGCGTCATACGCCGTTCTTCAACAACTACCGGCCGCAGTTCTACTTCCGCACGACGGACGTGACCGGCTCGATCGAGTTGCCCAAGGACAAGGAAATGGTGATGCCGGGCGACAACGTGTCGATCACGGTCAAGCTGATCGCGCCGATCGCGATGGAAGAAGGCCTGCGCTTTGCAATCCGCGAAGGCGGCCGTACCGTCGGCGCCGGTGTCGTCGCCAAAATCATCGAGTAAGCTAGTTATTTGATGACTGCGAAAGGGGTGGCAGTGACCGCCCCGACAGGGTTTTAGGGGTATAGCTCAACTGGCAGAGCGTCGGTCTCCAAAACCGAAGGTTGGGGGTTCGATTCCCTCTGCCCCTGCCAATACAGCGCCGCTTATGCGGCGCGTTCGTTTAGGGTGTTATGGCGAATCCATCCGTCGAAACTGTGAATACCGCAAGCGACAAGCTATTGCTTGCGCTGGGCGTATTGCTCGTGATCGCCGGGATCGCCGGATTCTACCTGCTGGGCACGCACGAGTGGTATGTGCGTGGCACGGCGCTGGTGGTCGGCATCGCCGCGGGCATCGCGGCGGCGCTCGCCTCTGCCTCAGGCAAGGGCTTTATTGCATTCGCGAAGGACGCGTACCGCGAGGTGCGCAAGGTCGTGTGGCCAACCCGCAAAGAGGCTGGCCAGACGACGTTGGTCGTATTTGGTTTCGTGCTGGTGATGGCGATCTATCTTTGGGTTAGCGATAAGACCATTGAATGGGTCATCTTCTCGCTAATTCTAGGTTGGAAATGATATGAGCGATAGCGCAGCGTCATCGGGTGGAAAGCGTTGGTACGTTGTGCACGCCTACTCCGGAATGGAGAAAAGCGTGCAACGTGCGCTGCAGGAGCGCATTGAACGTGCCGGCATGCAGGACAAGTTTGGCCAAATCCTGGTCCCGACCGAAGAGGTCGTCGAGATTAAAGGTGGGCACAAGTCGGTCACCGAGCGCCGGTTTTTTCCGGGCTACGTGCTGGTCGAAATGGAAATGACCGACGAAACATGGCATTTGGTGAAAAATACTGCCAAAGTGACTGGATTTGTCGGCGGTGCGCGGAATCGTCCGAGCCCTATCTCGCAGCGTGAAGTCGACAAAATCATGTCGCAAATGCAGGAGGGTGTCGAAAAGCCGCGGCCGAAGACGCTGTTCGAGGTCGGGGAGCTGGTTCGCGTCAAAGAAGGTCCGTTCACAGATTTCAACGGCAGCGTCGAGGAAGTCAATTACGAGAAGTCGCGCGTGCGTGTCTCGGTGACGATTTTTGGTCGCGCGACGCCGGTCGAACTTGAGTTTGGCCAAGTCGAGAAGGTCTGAGGGGTTTCATGCGTGACGTGGCACGTCACGCAACATAGTGTTGACAGCCTGCTTCGTTGGCTGTTGAGGAGCGTCGGTACGGTTTGCCGGAAAGCGCGTTATTACTCACCGAACGCTAAGCGTTCACCCGAGGTTTCAAATGGCAAAGAAAATCATCGGCTTTATCAAGCTGCAGATCCCTGCAGGTAAAGCCAATCCGTCGCCGCCCGTCGGTCCAGCGCTGGGCCAGCGCGGTTTGAATATCATGGAGTTCTGCAAGGCGTTCAACGCGCAAACGCAGAGCCTCGAGCCGGGCCTGCCGACGCCGGTTGTGATTACCGCCTACGCGGACAAGAGTTTCACGTTCGTCCTGAAGACGCCGCCGGCAACTGTGCTCATTAAAAAGGCGGCGAAGGTCGACAAAGGCTCGAGCAAGCCGCACACGGACAAGGTCGGTAAGATCACGCGTGCGCAAGCTGAAGAAATCGCCAAGACGAAGATGCCGGATCTTACCGCAGCCGATCTCGATGCGGCGGTTCGTACGATCGCTGGCAGCGCCCGTTCGATGGGCATTACCGTGGAGGGTGTGTAAATGGCCAAGGTTTCGAAGCGCCTGCAGGCACTGGGAGGCAAGGTCGATCACCTGAAGCTGTATCCCGTAGACGATGCGCTCGCGCTCGTGAAGCAATGCGCGACCGCTAAGTTCGATGAATCGATCGATGTCGCGGTGCAGCTTGGTATTGACGCGAAAAAGTCGGATCAAGTGGTGCGTGGCTCGGTTGTGTTGCCGGCTGGCACGGGCAAGAGTGTGCGTGTTGCCGTGTTCGCGCAAGGCGACAAGGCGGAGCAGGCGAAGGCTGCGGGCGCCGACATCGTCGGGATGGAGGATTTGGCCGAGCAAGTCAAGGCGGGTAATCTGAATTTCGACATTGTGATCGCGTCGCCGGATACAATGCGCGTGGTCGGTACGCTGGGCCAAATCCTCGGCCCGCGTGGCTTGATGCCGAACCCGAAGGTGGGCACGGTTACGCCGGATGTGGCGACCGCGGTGAAGAATGCGAAGGCGGGGCAGGTGCAGTTCCGTGTCGACAAGGCCGGGATCATCCATGCAACGATCGGCCGCGCGTCGTTTGAACCGACCGCGCTAAAGTCGAATCTTACGGCGTTGGTCGACGCGCTGCAAAAGGCAAAGCCGGCGACAAGCAAGGGCGTTTATCTGCGTAAGATCGCGGTGTCGAGCACGATGGGCGTGGGTGTGCGCGTGGATTCGAGCACGGTTGTCGCGTAACAATTGATAGCGCGGCGAGATGCGGCGATGGTCGCGTCTCGCTGCACACAGGCTTTGGGCGGTTGTGTCGTTGGCTATTGGACGACGCGACCGGTTGTCAAAGACCGTTGGCGGAAGGGTGCCTCCTGGTATTACCCGACCTTAATTGTCAGCCAACGCAGATGGCGAACCCGAAATAGTTTTGCAGGATGGAAACCGGGCGCTGTGACAAGCGTACCGGCGGAAATACTCCTAACAACCTCGGACGCCGTTTATGAAACGCGGTGCGCGACGTGGTCGGAAACGACCCCCTAGCGTACCGAATCTGGAGGTTAAACGTGCCACTCAGTCGTGAAGATAAGCAGGCCGTCGTGGCTGAGGTTTCCGCGCAAGTCGCGAAAGCTCAGACCATCGTGCTGGCCGAATATCGTGGGATTGCGGTTGGCGATCTGACCAAGCTTCGTGCGAAGGCGCGCGAGCAACAGGTGTACCTGCGCGTGTTGAAGAACACGCTCGCGCGTCGCGCGGTCGAGGGTACGCCGTTTGCCCCGCTCGCCGAGCAGATGACCGGTCCCTTGATTTATAGCATGTCGGACGACGCAGTCGCGGCAGCCAAGGTCATCCATGACTTTGGCAAGACCACCGACAAGCTCGTGATCAAGGCCGGCTCCTACGAAGGCAAGGTGATGGACAAGGCTGACGTGCAAGCGCTGGCTTCCATCCCGAGCCGCGAGGAACTGCTCGCGAAGCTGCTGGGCGTCATGCAGGCACCTGTTTCCGGCTTCGCGCGTGCTCTGGCCGCGCTAGCCGAAAAGAAGCAGGGCGAGGCGGCCTGACAGGCGACCGGGTGCGAGCCCGGTTGGCCGCGGATCGTTGGCTGAGAATCCAAATTCCAAGTTAGGAGTATTTTAAATGGCAATCGCAAAAGAAGACATCCTGGAAGCCGTTGGCGCGATGTCGGTTCTGGAACTGAACGACCTGGTCAAGGCGTTCGAAGAGAAGTTTGGCGTGTCGGCCGCTGCGCTGGCCGTTGCGGGCCCGGCGGGTGCTGGCGGTGGTGCTGCCGCTGCGGCGGAAGAGCAGACCGAATTCACGGTCAACCTGCTCGAAGCCGGTGCAAACAAGGTGTCGGTCATCAAGGCCGTTCGTGAACTGACGGGCCTGGGCCTGAAGGAAGCGAAGGACCTGGTTGACGGTGCACCGAAGCCCGTGAAGGAAAGCGTGCCCAAGGCTGCGGCTGAAGAAGCGAAGAAGAAGCTCGAAGACGCTGGCGCGAAAGCTGAAATCAAGTAATTTTCGGCATTTTGCGCGAAGGGCTGGCGGTTTCGGACCGTCAGCCTTTTTGCGCTTTTTAGATCAGGCGGGCGCCATGCAGGTTGGGCCCCGCGATGATCGTCGGAGAAGCCAAAGAAAAGGCCACGGTGCACGGCACATGCCCTTTTCTTTGTCTTCTGAAGCGACTGCAGAAGGCAAGTTTGGTCGGGTAGCGGGCAACATGGGCATCCGCTGCCGTCAGCCAGCGGTTGGTAGCGGCCAACCACCAAGCTTCTTGGTCCGTTCGAGCGTTTGGACGGCCACAGGGTCTCAGTCGGTGAACACTCGGGCAATCCGGTTCACTGCTGTCGGAGCAATGAACCATCCCGCCGTGATTCGGAGATCGTATGCACTATTCCTTCACCGAGAAGAAGCGTATTCGCAAAAGTTTCGCGAAGCGCCCCATCGTTCACCCGGTTCCTTTCCTGCTGGCCACCCAGCTTGAATCATTCAGCACTTTCCTGCAAGCGGATGTGCCCGCCACGCAACGCAAGCCGGAAGGGTTGCAGGCTGCGTTCACATCGGTCTTCCCGATTGTCTCGCACAATGGCTTTGCCCGGCTCGAGTTCGTCAGCTATGCGCTGTCGTCGCCGGCGTTCGACGTCAAGGAGTGCCAGCAGCGCGGCCTGACCTATTGCTCCGCGTTGCGGGCAAAGGTCCGCCTGGTGATCCTCGACAAGGAATCGCCGAGCAAGCCGGTCGTCAAAGAGGTCAAGGAGCAGGAAGTGTACATGGGCGAGATTCCGCTCATGACGCCGACCGGCTCGTTCGTGATCAACGGCACCGAGCGCGTGATCGTCTCGCAGCTGCACCGTTCGCCGGGCGTGTTCTTCGAGCACGACAAGGGCAAGACGCACAGCTCGGGCAAACTGCTGTTTTCGGCGCGGATCATTCCGTACCGCGGCTCGTGGCTGGACTTCGAGTTCGACCCGAAGGACATTTTGTACTTCCGTGTCGACCGTCGCCGCAAGATGCCGGTGACGATCCTGCTGAAGGCCATCGGCTTGACGCCTGAGCAGATCCTGGCGAATTTCTTCGTGTTCGACAACTTCACGTTGATGAACGAAGGCGCGCAGATGGAATTCGTGCCGGAGCGGCTGCGAGGCGAGGTCGCGCGTTTTGACATCGCCGACCGGGACGGCAAGGTCATTGTCCAGAGGGATAAGCGGATCAATGCGAAGCACATCCGCGACCTCGAGAATGCGAAGACGAAGTACATCTCGGTGCCGGAAGACTACCTGATCGGTCGTGTGCTCGCCAAGAACGTGATCGACGCGGACACCGGTGAAGTGATCGCTAATGCGAATGACGAGATCACCGAGAGCGTGCTCGAGAAGCTGCGCGAAGCGAGCGTGAAGGAAATCCAGACGTTGTACACAAACGATCTGGACCAAGGTCCGTACATGTCTTCGACGCTGCGTATCGATGAGACTATCGACAAGACTGCTGCGCGCATCGCGATCTACCGGATGATGCGGCCGGGTGAGCCGCCGACGGAGGAAGCAGTTGAGGCGTTGTTCAACCGTCTGTTCTATAGCGAGGATGCATACGACCTGTCGAAGGTCGGCCGCATGAAGTTTAACCGCCGCGTCGGTCGTGACGAGATTCACGGTCCGATGACGCTGACCGACGATGACATCCTCGCGGCGATCAAGATTCTGGTCGAGTTGCGCAACGGCAAGGGCGAGGTCGACGATATCGACCACCTCGGCAACCGTCGCGTGCGCTGTGTCGGCGAGTTGGCCGAAAACCAGTTCCGCGCCGGTTTAGTGCGTGTGGAGCGGGCGGTGAAGGAGCGTCTGGGCCAGGCCGAGAGCGAGAACCTGATGCCGCACGACCTGATCAACTCGAAGCCGATTTCGTCGGCGATTCGCGAGTTCTTCGGCTCGTCGCAGCTGTCGCAGTTTATGGACCAGACCAACCCGCTGTCGGAGATCACGCACAAGCGGCGTGTATCCGCGCTGGGTCCGGGCGGTTTGACGCGTGAGCGCGCCGGCTTCGAGGTGCGCGATGTGCACCCGACCCACTACGGCCGCGTGTGCCCGATCGAAACGCCGGAAGGTCCGAACATCGGTCTCATCAACTCGCTCGCGCTGTACGCGCACCTGAACGAATATGGTTTCCTCGAGACGCCGTACCGAAAGGTGATCGACGGCAAGGTGACCGACCAGATCGACTATCTGTCCGCGATCGAGGAAGGTCGGTACGTGATCGCGCAGGCGAATGCGGCGATCGACGACGAAGGCAGGCTGATTGACGAGTTGGTCTCGGCCCGCGAAGCGGGCGAAACGCTGATGGTCACGCCGGACCGGATCCAATACATGGACGTCGCGCCGTCGCAGATCGTGTCGGTGGCCGCGTCGCTGATTCCGTTCCTCGAGCACGATGACGCAAACCGTGCATTGATGGGCTCGAACATGCAGCGGCAGGCGGTGCCTTGCCTGCGACCGGAAAAAGCAGTGGTCGGCACCGGTATCGAGCGTACAACTGCGGTGGACTCCGGCACGACGGTGCAGGCGTTCCGCGGTGGCGTGGTTGACTATGTCGACGCGGGCCGCGTGGTGATTCGCGTCAACGATGACGAAGCGGTGGCCGGTGAGGTCGGCGTCGACATCTACAACCTGATCAAGTACACGCGCTCGAACCAGAACACGAACATCAACCAGCGCCCGATCGTGAGGGTCGGCGACCGTGTCGCGCGTGGCGACGTGATCGCCGATGGCGCGTCGACGGACCTGGGCGAGCTTGCGCTCGGCCAGAACATGCTGGTCGCGTTCACGCCGTGGAACGGCTATAACTTCGAGGATTCGATCCTGATCTCCGAGCGCGTCGTCGCCGATGATCGCTATACATCGATCCACATCGAGGAGCTCAATGTCGTGGCACGCGACACGAAGCTCGGGCCGGAAGAAATCACGCGCGACATCTCGAACCTGGCTGAAGTGCAACTGGGCCGCCTGGACGAATCGGGCATCGTCTACATTGGCGCCGAAGTCGAAGCGGGCGACGTGCTGGTCGGCAAGGTGACGCCGAAGGGCGAGACGCAACTGACGCCGGAAGAAAAGCTGCTGCGCGCGATCTTCGGCGAGAAGGCGTCCGATGTGAAGGATACGTCGCTGCGCGTGCCCTCGGGCATGACTGGCACTGTAATCGACGTGCAAGTGTTCACGCGCGAAGGGATCCAGCGCGATAAGCGTGCCCAGCAGATCATCGATGACGAGCTCAAGCGCTATCGGCTGGATTTGAACGACCAGTTGCGCATCGTCGAAGGCGACGCATTCGAGCGGCTGGCGCGGATGCTCGACGGCAAGGTCGTGAACGGCGGTCCGAAGAAGCTGGCGAAGGGCGCGAAGATCACGCGGGAATACCTGGATGACCTGGACCATTATCACTGGTTCGACATCCGGCTGGCCGACGAGGACGCAGCGGCGCAATTGGAAGCGATCAAGGAATCGATCGAGCAAAAGCGCCATCAGTTCGACCTCGCGTTCGAGGAAAAGCGCAAGAAGCTCACGCAAGGCGATGAATTGCCCCCGGGTGTGCTGAAGATGGTCAAGGTATACCTGGCGGTCAAGCGTCGTTTGCAGCCGGGCGACAAGATGGCGGGCCGCCACGGGAACAAGGGCGTGGTGTCGAAGATTGTTCCGATCGAGGACATGCCATACATGGCGGACGGCCGCCCGTGCGATGTCGTGCTGAATCCGCTTGGCGTGCCGTCGCGGATGAACGTTGGCCAGATCCTTGAAACCCACTTGGGCTGGGCTGCAAAGGGCTTGGGCTGGCGTATCGGCGAAATGCTGCAGGCCAAGAAGGCGACGCTCGTGCAGGATCTGCGCTCGTTCCTGACGAAGGTCTATAACGAGTCTGGTCATCCGGAGTCGATTGACGAGATGTCCGATGATGAAGTTGTCGAGCTTGCGCAGAACCTGAGGGAAGGCGTGCCGTTCGCGACGCCGGTGTTTGACGGCGCGCACGAGAAAGAGATTTCGCGCATGCTCGATCTCGCGTTCCCCGATGAGGTGGCGCAGCAGCTTGGGATGACGAAGTCGAAAAATCAAGTGACGCTGTATGACGGGCGCACGGGTGAGGCATTCGAGCGCCCGGTGACGGTTGGCTACATGCACATGCTGAAGCTGCACCACCTGGTCGACGACAAGATGCACGCACGCTCGACCGGCCCGTACTCGCTCGTGACGCAGCAGCCGTTGGGCGGCAAGGCGCAGTTCGGTGGCCAGCGCTTCGGGGAAATGGAAGTGTGGGCGCTCGAAGCTTATGGCGCATCGTACGTGTTGCAAGAAATGCTGACGGTGAAGTCGGACGACGTGACGGGTCGCACGAAGGTGTACGAGAACCTTGTGAAGGGCGATCACGTGATCGACGCGGGGATGCCGGAGTCGTTCAACGTGCTGGTGAAGGAAATCCGGTCGCTCGGTATTGATATCGACCTGGACCGGAACTAATCGGACTACTGGAGAGAAGCGATGAAAGCTTTGCTCGATCTATTCAAGCAAGTCCAACAAGAAGAAGTTTTTGATGCGATCAAGATCGGTCTGGCCTCGCCGGACAAGATCCGATCGTGGTCGTTCGGTGAAGTGAAGAAGCCGGAGACGATCAACTACCGCACGTTCAAGCCGGAGCGCGATGGCTTGTTCTGCGCGAAGATCTTCGGCCCGATCAAGGACTACGAGTGTCTGTGCGGCAAGTACAAGCGCTTGAAGCACCGCGGCGTGATTTGTGAGAAGTGCGGCGTCGAGGTGACGCTCGCAAAGGTGCGCCGCGAGCGCATGGGCCATATTGAGCTCGCCTCGCCGGTCGCGCACATCTGGTTCCTGAAGTCGCTGCCATCGCGTTTGGGCATGGTGCTCGACATGACGCTGCGCGACATCGAGCGTGTGCTGTACTTCGAAGCGTATGTCGTAATCGACCCGGGCATGACGCCGCTCAAGGCGCGGCAGATCATGACCGAAGAGGATTACTACAACAAGGTCGAAGAGTACGGTGACGAGTTCCGCGCCGAAATGGGCGCGGAAGGGGTGCGCGAGTTGCTGCGCTCGATCGACATCGATGCGCAGGTCGAGCAGCTTCGCACCGAGCTGAAGAACACCGGCTCCGAGGCGAAGATCAAGAAGTACGCGAAGCGCCTGAAGGTGCTTGAGGCATTCCAGCGTTCGGGCATCAAGCCGGACTGGATGATTCTCGAAGTGCTGCCGGTGCTGCCGCCGGAGTTGCGTCCGCTGGTGCCGCTGGACGGCGGCCGGTTCGCGACGTCGGACCTGAACGACCTGTATCGTCGCGTGATCAACCGTAACAACCGGTTGAAGCGTCTGCTCGAGCTGAAGGCGCCCGAGATCATCGTGCGCAACGAAAAGCGGATGTTGCAGGAGGCGGTCGATTCACTGCTCGACAACGGTCGTCGTGGCAAGGCGATGACTGGCGCGAACAAGCGGCCGCTGAAGTCGCTTGCCGACATGATCAAGGGCAAGGGCGGCCGCTTCCGCCAGAACCTGCTCGGCAAACGCGTCGACTACTCGGGCCGCTCGGTGATCGTCGTCGGTCCGACGCTCAAGCTCCACCAGTGTGGCCTGCCGAAGCTGATGGCGCTCGAGCTGTTCAAGCCATTCATCTTCAACAAACTCGAGGTGATGGGCGTCGCGACGACGATTAAGGCGGCAAAGAAAGAAGTCGAAAGCCAGACGCCGGTTGTGTGGGACATTCTCGAAGAGGTGATCCGCGAGCACCCGGTGATGCTGAACCGCGCGCCGACGCTGCACCGCCTGGGGATCCAGGCGTTCGAGCCGGTGCTGATCGAAGGCAAGGCAATTCAGCTGCACCCGCTCGTGTGCGCGGCGTTCAACGCCGACTTCGACGGCGACCAGATGGCCGTGCACGTGCCGCTGTCGCTCGAGGCGCAGATGGAGGCGCGCACGCTGATGCTCGCGTCCAACAACGTGTTGTTCCCGGCCAACGGCGATCCGTCGATCGTGCCGTCGCAGGATATCGTGCTGGGCCTATACTACGCGACGCGTGAAGCGATCAATGCGAAGGGTGAAGGGATGACCTTTACCGGCGTGGGCGAAGTCCTGCGCGCGTATGAGAACAAGGAAGTGGAGTTGGCCTCGCGCGTGAACGTGCGAATCACCGAAATGGTGGCCAATGAAGACCGCTCCGAGGGTGCGCCGAAGTTCGTGCCGAAGGTCTCGCTGTATGCAACCACCGTCGGCCGCGCGATCCTGTCGGAGATCCTGCCGCCGGGCCTGCCGTTCAGCGTGCTGAACAAGCCGTTGAAGAAGAAGGAAATCTCGCGGCTGATCAACACGGCGTTCCGCCGTTGCGGCCTGCGCGAGACCGTGATCTTTGCCGACCAGCTGATGCAGTCCGGATTCCGGCTGGCCACGCGCGCCGGGATCTCGATCTGCGTCGACGACATGCTCGTGCCGCCGCAAAAGGAAACGATCGTGGGCGAGGCTGCCAAAAAGGTCAAGGAATACGATCGTCAGTACATGTCGGGTTTGGTCACCGCCCAGGAGCGTTACAACAACGTAGTCGACATCTGGTCAGCCACCTCCGAGTCGGTCGGCAAGGCGATGATGGAGCAGCTGTCAACCGAGCCGGTGGTCGATCGCGGCGGCAACGAGACGCGCCAGGAGTCGTTCAATTCGATTTACATGATGGCGGACTCCGGCGCGCGTGGCTCGGCGGTGCAGATCCGCCAGTTAGCTGGTATGCGTGGACTGATGGCCAAGCCGGACGGCTCGATTATCGAGACGCCGATTACCGCGAACTTTCGCGAAGGCTTGAACGTGCTGCAGTACTTCATCTCGACGCACGGCGCACGTAAGGGCTTGGCCGATACCGCGTTGAAGACCGCGAACTCGGGCTACCTGACCCGTCGTCTGGTTGACGTGACGCAGGACCTAGTGGTCGTCGAGGACGATTGCGGCACCAGTCAGGGCGTGGCAATGAAGGCGCTGGTCGAAGGCGGTGAAGTTGTCGAGGCGCTGCGCGACCGGATTCTCGGCCGCGTCGCGGTGGCCGACGTCGTCAATCCGGAAAACCAGGAGACGCTGTACGAATCGGGCACGCTGCTGGACGAAACCGCGGTCGAGGAGATCGAGCGCCTCGGTATCGATGAAGTGCGCGTGCGCACGCCGTTGACCTGCGAAACGCGCTACGGGTTGTGCGCGAAGTGCTATGGCCGCGATCTGGGACGCGGCTCGCTGGTGAACGTTGGCGAGGCGGTCGGCGTAATCGCCGCGCAGTCGATCGGCGAGCCGGGCACGCAGCTGACGATGCGTACGTTCCACATCGGTGGTGCGGCATCGCGGGCGGCGGTGGCCTCCAGCGTCGAGGCGAAGTCCAACGGTACCGCGCGGTTCACCGCGACGATGCGCTATGTCACGAACGCGAAGGGCGAGCAGATCGTCATTTCGCGCTCCGGCGAAGTCGTCATCGCAGACGATCACGGCCGCGAGCGCGAGCGCCACAAGATCCCGTACGGTGCGACGCTGCTGCAGTTGGACGGCGTGCAGATCAAGGCCGGTACGCAGCTCGCGACGTGGGATCCGATGACGCGTCCGATCATCACCGAGTACGGTGGCACGGTGAAGTTCGAGAACGTCGAAGAGGGCGTGACCGTCGCGAAGCAGATCGACGAAGTGACCGGCCTGTCGACACTCGTTGTGATCGATTCCAAGCGCCGTGGCTCGCAGTCGTCCAAGAGCGTGCGCCCGCAAGTGAAGCTGCTCGATGCGACCGGCGACGAGGTGAAGATTCCGGGAACCGAGCATGCGGTGCAGATCGGCTTCCAGGTCGGCGCGCTGATCACGGTGAAGGACGGTCAGCAGGTCCAGGTCGGTGAGGTGCTGGCGCGGATTCCGACTGAGTCGCAGAAAACGCGCGACATTACCGGCGGTCTGCCACGGGTTGCCGAGTTGTTCGAGGCGCGCTCGCCCAAGGATGCGGGCATCCTGGCGGAAGTCACCGGGACGGTGTCGTTCGGCAAGGACACAAAGGGCAAGCAGCGCTTGGTCATCACGGACCTGGACGGCAATCAGCACGAATTCCTGATCGCGAAGGAAAAGCAGGTACTCGTGCACGATGGCCAGGTCGTCAACAAGGGCGAGATGATCGTCGATGGGCCGGCCGATCCGCACGACATCCTGCGCTTGCAGGGCGTCGAGGCGCTGTCGCGCTACATCGTTGACGAAGTGCAGGACGTGTATCGCTTGCAGGGCGTGAAGATTAACGACAAGCACATTGAAGTGATCGTGCGCCAGATGCTGCGCCGCGTGCAAATCGTCGACAACGGCGATACGCGGTTCATCCCGGGCGAGCAAGTCGAGCGTTCCGACATGCTTGACGAGAACGACCGAATGATCGCGGAAGACAAGCGGCCGGCAACCTACGAGAACGTGCTGCTGGGTATCACGAAGGCGTCGTTGTCGACTGATTCGTTCATCTCGGCCGCATCGTTCCAGGAGACGACGCGCGTGCTGACCGAAGCCGCGATTATGGGCAAGCGCGATGACCTGCGTGGCCTGAAGGAGAACGTGATCGTCGGTCGCTTGATCCCGGCCGGTACGGGGCTTGCGTTCCACAAGGCGCGCAAGAACAAGGAGACGGCGGATCGCGAGCGTTTTGAGCAGATTGCGGCAGAGGAAGAGCACGCGTCCCCATTCGACTTCGCCACGCCGGAAACGCCGGTCGAGCATCCGCATTCGGAAAACGAGTGACGCACGCAGCCGGCGCCGGGTTGACGGCGCCGGCCGCTCTCGTGACCGTATGACAGCGTGACCGGCCAGGCGCCGCGTGTTAGCCGACTGTCAGCCTGCGGCACCCGATGGCTGAACAATAAACCCCACGTACGAGAGTGCGTGGGGTTTTGTCTTTGTGTGGATCGGCGGGCGCGTTTAGCGGTTGGGGATGGGAGGCAGGGGGGCGCCAACGGTCACATATGGCAAGACAGAAATTCGCATCGGGCCACGGCAGTTCGCAGTTGCCAGAGCCTGGATCGACGGCATGCTGATAATCGATTCACGATCCGTTGCCCCGTTCAGGGCATGTCTTGCGCACCACTGTTGCTGGCGCGCTACCGAGAGGAGCCAAACTCGATGAATACCTTAGTGCAGCAGTGGAGCGGCCCATGGCTCGACATGCGACTGCAAATTCCTCAAACCGACGCCAAGTCTGACGCGCAGAGCGATAAACTTCCGCCTCATTTGAGCCTGTTGGGACTGTCCTACCTAGATTCGGAGTTGGCAGACTCCAATGTAGACGACAGCGACGCGCAGACCGGTACATGGGCTTCCCCGACGCAGACAGCGCACGATGGCACCCAAGTGGACCGGCCTAGCACCGCATCGAATACGCCATCGAGCAGCGAGAAATCGGATGCATCAGCCTTCGGCAACCGCGCCTTTGTGATTCATGCGCCGTTCGTTACTGTCAACGACGAGCAGGATTGGTCAGACGACGCTTCGACTGTCACAGATTGGTCAGACGACGATTCGACCGTCGTGGACGGGGCGGACACGGATACCGACACGACAGAATGCTGTGGTGATGACGAGTTTATTCCAACCGATCCAAAGTATGCCGTCCTCGATAATTTCATTGACCAGTACGAAGGCGATGACTTATCGAAGTGGAACGACATGGCATCGGCCGCTCATTGTATCGCGCTGGAGCGTCCAATTGCCGCGATGCAGATTCTGAGCGGCCAAGTCGATGGGGCCACGGACGAGATGAAGCAAGCCGCACTGCAGTTTGTCAACGACAACCCGTCGCTCAAAAGCGGACTGCAGCAGACCGGTGCGCTAAAGAGCGATGGAACGATCGATCAGGGAAAAATGGCTCAGTTCCTGGAATCGACGCATAAAAACCTGGAGCAGGCTGATAGCAATGTCCGGGACTATATGAAGAAACATCCCAACGCGGATCCCGACTCGATTGCAGCGGTGAACTCGGCCGCGCTATTGCGGGCCTATCTCACGATCACCGGTCAGTCCACGGGCCATCAGGACGCCGGTGGCAAGAACCATAGCTACGACGGCGGAAAGGGCGGCGGCATGGTGGCGACCAAAAAGCAGGTCGAGGATCTACAGAACAACGACGGCTTTGACGACGCGATTAAAACTGCCGCCAAGGCATGGTCAACCAACGGTGGTTTCGATGCGCTCGACCGCGCGGGTGTCGACAAGGCCACGAACAAGGCCGATAACCTGATCAACGCTGACAATCTGGCGAGCTTCATCAAGGACGAGGCGCCGACGGACCAACAATCCGACTTGAGCTTCTTGAAAGATGCAGGCCTGAAAAACATCACCGCCAATACTGATATCAGTACACTGAATCAGGACATCTTCGCTCATCCCGGCAATTACACGGCAGAGCAAAAGGCCGCGGTCATGTGCAAGCTGATGCAAACGCTGATCAACGTGCAGGCCGGCGGCAGCGATCATTTACGCAATGTTGACGAGACGGTCAAAGTGCTCGCGCAAGACATCCAGACACTGGCCAAGGATCCGGCCGTGGTCGAGTACCTAAAGAAGAACTTGCCGCCGGAAATGGAAAGCCTTGCGCAGCTGTTCGAGAAGGCGGGCGGTGGCTCGGCGTTGAATGGCGACGCTGAAGGGACCGATTCTAGCGGCAACGGATCGTCCAGCGCGAACCCGACCGACATCATCGACACAATCAAGGACGCGGTCAAGGGCACCAAAGACGTCGGCTCGTGGGTTACCCGCGGCGTCGGGGCGGCCGGTGAGGCTGCGGCGGAAACGGGTGAGGTTGCTACCAAGATTGCGACGACCGCTGCCCGCGTCGTGGGCAACGTGGCGGGCGAAGCCGTCGCTGGGATCGTCGGCGCGGTATCGACAGTGCTCGATGCACTCGGGCCGATTGGCGAAATTGCCGGTGTGATAGCGACGATTGTGTCGGCAATCGTCGAAGCGGTGCACAAGAAGCAGAATCAGGAGAAGTTTGCCGATAACGTGAATCCGACGCTGCAGCAATTCGGCATTCCATTGCCAACCTGATCCGCTGTTTGAATCCGATTATGCGACGAATTGTGTATCACCGTGGCGACGAGGTCATGCGCTTTGTCGCCGCGGCAACGGGCGAGGCGAGCTATAACGACTGCACGACGATTGGGCTCGAAAAAGACGACCATATCGTGGCCGGCGTGGTGTACCAGGGGTACAACGGCCCGAACGTGCTGATGCATTGCGCGATGCTGGAGTCGCGTCATCTGCTGACGCCGGCGTTTCTGTCAGCGGTTTTCCTGTATCCGTTCGTGGTGCTCAATTGCCGGCGGGTGACGGGGCTGGTGCGCACGGATAACCTGCGTGCGCAGCGGCTCGACGAGCACCTGGGTTTTCGGCGTGAAGGCATCATGCGCGAGGGCGCCGGAGACGGCACGGATTTCATCCTCTATGGCATGCTCAAGCAGGAATGCCGCTTCCTGCGCGGACGATATTTCCAGGCACTGCAGCAGGAGCTGGGGCTGATCCCGGGGCCGACGCGGGCCCGGCGCGCCGAGCCGTCTAAGTGACTGCTACCAAGCAGTATCCTTCATTGGCCATCGAGCCGATATCGCTGCCCGCGCGCGGTTGTTAAAATACACGGATCTGAACGCGCACGCTGCGTGCCGTTTCCACCCGTGGAGTTGCATGTCCCGCTGTCTTGCGTTGCTTAAAGAGGTCTTCGGCTATCCGGCGTTTCGCGGGCCGCAGGCCGATATTGTCGAACATGTCGCGGCGGGGCACGACAGCCTCGTGCTGATGCCCACCGGGGGCGGCAAGTCGTTGTGCTACCAGATTCCCGCGCTGGTGCGCCACGAAGCCGGCCTGGGTGCCGGCATCGTGGTGTCACCGCTGATCGCGTTGATGCAGGACCAGGTCGCGGCGTTGACCGAGGCGGGGGTGCGGGCGGCCTACGTGAACTCGGCGCTTACCGCGGCCGAGGCGGCGGCGACCGAGCGCGCGTTCGCGCGTGGTGAGTTGCAATTGTTGTACGTTGCACCGGAGCGACTGCTGACGACGCGGTTCCTGGAGTTGCTTGCGCGCAGCCGGATAGGGCTGTTCGCGATCGACGAAGCGCACTGCGTGTCGCAGTGGGGCCATGATTTCCGGCCCGAATACATGCAACTATCCGCGCTGCACGAGCGTTTCCCGCAGGTGCCCCGTATCGCGTTGACCGCGACGGCGGACGCGCTCACGCGCGAGGAAATCATCGAGCGGCTCGCGCTGAGCAACGCTCGGGTGTTCATTTCGAGCTTCGACCGGCCAAACATTCGTTACCGGATCGTCGAGAAGGATAACGCGCGTACGCAATTACTCGACTTTATCCGGGCCGAGCACACCAACGTGGACGGTACCACCGATTCAGGCATCGTCTATTGCCTGTCGCGGCGCAAGGTCGAGGAGACGGCCGACTGGCTGGTGCAGCAGGGGCTGCGCGCGTTGCCGTATCACGCCGGCATGGACGCGCAGCTTCGCCAGCGGCACCAGCAGGTCTTCCAGCACGAGGAGGGTGTTGTGATGTGCGCGACGATCGCGTTCGGCATGGGGATTGACAAGCCGGACGTGCGTTTTGTCGCGCATCTGGACCTGCCCAAGAGCATCGAAGGCTACTATCAGGAAACCGGCCGGGCCGGCCGCGATGGCCTTGCGTCCAACGCGTGGATGGCCTACGGGCTGGGCGACGTCGTGCAACAGCGCAAAATGATCGACGAGTCCGAGGCCGACGAGCTGCACAAGCGAGTGCAAACGGCAAAGCTTGATGCGTTGCTTGGATTATGCGAGACGGCTGGATGCCGGCGCGTGCATCTGCTCGGCTATTTTGGCGAAACGGGCCAGCCATGTGGCAACTGTGATACGTGCTTGGAGCCGCCGGCAACCTGGGACGGCACGCGCGAGGCACAGATGGCGCTCTCGTGCGTATACCGCGTGCAGCGGGCCAGCGGCTTTGGATTTGGCGCGGGCCACCTGATCGATATATTACGCGGCAATGTAACCGAGCGCGTCAAGCAACGGGGGCATGACGCGTTAAGCACCTTTGGTATCGGCGCGGCCTTGTCAGAGGCGCAATGGCGGGCGATTTTCCGTCAGTTGATTGCACTAGGTTTGCTTGCGGTCGATCACGGGGGTCACGGCGTGCTGGTGCTCACGCAGGCGAGCAAGCCGGTGTTGAAAGGGGAGCGCAACATCACGCTGCGCCGGTATGCCAAGCCCAAACGGGTGCGCGAGGCGGATGGCGCGCGTCGCGGCGAGCGCACCGATCCGACCGCCGGCATGTCGCCGCGCCAGCGTGCGCGCTGGGATCGGTTGCGTGCCTGGCGCAGCGAGACGGCCAAGGCCGACGGTGTGCCGGCCTACGTGATTTTTCACGATGCGACGCTGGCCGAGCTGGCCCGTAGCGCGCCGGTTTCGCTCGATGAACTGCGCGGCGTACCGGGCCTGGGTGCGCGCAAATTCGAGCGTTTCGGGGACGAACTGCTCGAGGTGATCAGCGACGACTGACGGCGGTCGTTGTGCCACCGGTGTGATCCAATGCGCGCAACTTGTTGACGTACTTGCAAATTTTGGATTACTATGCTGGGTTCCGGTACTCGGCGCAATTGCGCTCACATCGCTGGTCGTCCTCTTTATCATCGTGGGTCGGCCGGTTGTCAGCATGGCGGGCGCGGCGCTTTCGCCGCCGATATTCCGGTGTCGGTACATCGGGTGGCGTGTATGTAGCCATTCAGGTCCGCTTGCCCGGGTCTGCGTCGTCCGATTTTGTCTATTTCCAGGAATCAACAATGCCAACCATCAATCAATTGGTTCGCAAAGGCCGCACTTCGGAGCATGTGAAGAGCAAGAGTCCGGCCTTGCAGGACTGTCCGCAGCGTCGCGGCGTGTGCACCCGTGTGTACACGACGACGCCCAAAAAGCCGAACTCGGCGCTTCGTAAGGTCGCGAAGGTTCGCTTGACGAACGGCTTCGAGGTCATTTCATACATCGGTGGTGAAGGCCACAACCTGCAAGAGCACTCGGTCGTGCTGATTCGCGGCGGCCGGGTCAAGGACTTGCCGGGCGTGCGTTACCACATGGTGCGCGGCTCGCTCGACACGCAAGGCGTTAAGGACCGTAAGCAGGCCCGCTCGAAGTACGGTGCGAAGCGCGCCAAGGCGGGTAAGTAAGCTGCATCGCTCGTCGATGCAAAGGCGGTGGTGCCAGATTGGTCGGTGCTATCGAGTAAGTGGTCACCCGGCCAAGCTGGTTAGTCGTGAGATAGATCGGGTTAGTTGGTGGCCGTGGGGTGGGGAAAGTAACCGCTCCAACTGAACAGTCAAAGGAACAGAAATGCCGCGTCGTCGCGAAGTCCCCAAGCGGGAAATATTGCCGGACCCGAAGTTCGGTAATGTGGATGTTGCAAAATTTATGAACGTACTGATGCTGTCGGGCAAGAAGTCAGTGGCCGAGCGCATCGTGTACGGGGCTTTCGAGCAAATCCAGGGCAAGGCCGGCAAGGACCCCCTGGAAGTGTTCACTGTCGCGCTGAGCAACGTAAAGCCGGTGGTTGAAGTGAAGAGCCGCCGCGTTGGAGGTGCGAACTACCAGGTTCCGGTCGAAGTGCGCCCGTCGCGCCGTATGGCATTGGCGATGCGCTGGTTGCGCGAGGCCGCGAAGAAGCGTAGCGAGAAGTCGATGGCGTTGCGCCTGGCCGGTGAATTGCTCGAGGCCGCGGAAGGTCGGGGTGGCGCGATGAAGAAGCGCGACGAAGTGCACCGGATGGCGGAAGCGAACAGGGCTTTCTCGCATTTCCGTTTCTAAAGGCCGTTTAGGCTGGAAAGCCTGGCAAACGGAGAAGGAAATTCCGGGCGGGTGCGCTTCCGAAGCGCCTCGCCCGTTTGTGTTAAGGCGCACCGGGGTTCCCCGCTGCGCAATCCTTTTGAGAGATTAAAGTGGCTCGTAAGACTCCTATCGAGCGTTACCGTAATATCGGTATCAGCGCGCATATCGACGCCGGCAAAACGACGACGACCGAGCGCATCCTGTTTTACACTGGTGTGAACCACAAGATCGGCGAAGTGCACGATGGTGCCGCGACGATGGACTGGATGGAGCAGGAGCAGGAACGTGGCATCACGATCACGTCCGCTGCGACGACGGCGTTTTGGAAAGGCATGGGCAGCAACTATCCAGAACACCGCATCAACATCATCGACACGCCGGGACACGTGGACTTCACCATTGAGGTCGAACGCTCGATGCGCGTGCTCGATGGCGCGTGCATGGTGTACTGCGCGGTCGGCGGCGTACAGCCGCAGTCGGAAACTGTGTGGCGCCAGGCCAATAAGTACAAGGTGCCGCGGCTCGCGTTCGTCAATAAGATGGACCGTACCGGCGCGAACTTCTTCAAGGTGTATGACCAGTTGAAGACGCGCCTGAAGGCCAATCCGGTGCCGATCGTCGTGCCGATTGGCGCGGAGGAGTCGTTCAGGGGTGTCGTTGACCTGCTGAAGATGAAGGCGATCATTTGGGAC
The DNA here is from genome assembly GCF_037389205.1 of Mycetohabitans sp. B46. Lineage (NCBI taxonomy): Bacteria > Pseudomonadati > Pseudomonadota > Betaproteobacteria > Burkholderiales > Burkholderiaceae > Mycetohabitans > Mycetohabitans sp. B46. The sequence continues at coordinate 162,951 of NZ_JADBGL010000006.1, read as the reverse complement.
GACGCGTCGCAAGGAACGAAGTTCGAGTACGTCGACATCCCGGCTGAACTCGTGGACACGTGTAACGAGTGGCGCGAGAAGATGATCGAGTCGGCGGCCGAGGCGAGCGAAGAACTGATGGAAAAGTATCTCGGTGGCGAAGCGCTGACCGAGGCCGAAATCATCAAGGCGCTGCGCGATCGCACGATCGCCTGTGAAATCCAGCCGATGCTGTGCGGGACCGCGTTCAAGAACAAGGGCGTGCAACGCATGCTGGACGCGGTGATCGACTTCCTGCCGTCGCCGGTTGACATTCCACCGGTCAAGGGCGAGACTGAGAGCGGCGAGGGGGCCGAGCGCAGCGCATCCGATGACGAGAAATTCTCGGCGCTCGCGTTCAAGATCATGACGGACCCGTTCGTCGGCCAGTTGATCTTTTTCCGGGTGTACTCGGGCGTCGTGAACTCCGGCGACACGGTGTTGAACTCGACGAAGGGCAAGAAAGAGCGCGTCGGCCGTATCCTGCAGATGCATGCGAACCAGCGCGAGGAAATTAAGGAAGTGCGCGCCGGCGACATCGCCGCGGCGGTCGGCCTGAAGGAGGCGACCACCGGCGATACGCTGTGTGATCCGGCCAATCCGATCGTGCTTGAGCGCATGGTGTTTCCGGAGCCGGTGATCTCGCAGGCTGTCGAGCCGAAGACGAAGGCTGACCAGGAGAAGATGGGGGTCGCGCTGAACCGCCTTGCGCAGGAAGATCCGTCTTTCCGCGTGCAGACCAACGAGGAGTCAGGCCAGACGATCATCTCCGGCATGGGCGAGCTGCATTTGGAGATTCTCGTCGATCGGATGAGGCGCGAATTCAATGTCGAGGCGACGGTGGGCAAGCCGCAGGTTGCGTATCGTGAAACGATTCGTAGCACGGCGGCGGACGTCGAGGGCAAGTTTGTCAAGCAGTCCGGTGGTCGCGGCCAGTACGGTCACGCGGTCATCACGCTGGAGCCGAACGAGCAGGGCAAGGGCTATGAGTTCCTCGACGAGATCAAAGGCGGCGTGATTCCTCGCGAGTACATTCCGGCGGTCGATAAGGGTATCCAGGAAACACTGAAGAGCGGTGTGCTGGCTGGCTTCCCCGTCGTCGACGTGAAGGTACATCTGACGTTCGGCTCGTACCACGACGTGGACTCGAACGAAAACGCGTTCCGGATGGCCGGCTCGATGGCGTTCAAGGAAGCGATGCGCCGTGCCAATCCGGTGATTCTCGAGCCGATGATGGCGGTTGAAGTCGAAACGCCGGAAGAGTATATGGGCAACGTGATGGGCGATCTGTCGGGTCGTCGTGGCATCGTGCAAGGCATGGATGACATGGTGGGCGGCGGCAAGATCGTTCGTGCCGAGGTGCCGCTGTCGGAAATGTTCGGTTACTCGACGTCGCTGCGCTCGCTGACGCAGGGCCGTGCGACGTACACGATGGAGTTCAAGCACTACGCCGAAGCTCCGCGCAACGTGGCTGATGCGATCATCAACGCGAAAGCGAAGTGATCGGTTGGCAACGCATTCACGAAACACTTTTGAAAGAAGAGAAACATGGCTAAAGGTAAATTTGAACGGACCAAGCCGCACGTGAACGTGGGCACGATCGGTCACGTTGACCATGGCAAGACCACGCTGACGGCGGCGATCGCGACGGTGCTGTCGTCGAAGTTTGGCGGCGAAGCGAAGAAGTACGACGAGATCGACGCGGCGCCGGAAGAGAAGGCGCGTGGCATCACGATCAACACGGCGCACATCGAGTACGAGACAGAGCAGCGTCACTATGCGCACGTGGACTGCCCGGGACACGCGGACTACGTGAAGAACATGATCACGGGCGCGGCGCAGATGGACGGCGCGATCCTGGTGGTGTCGGCCGCGGATGGCCCGATGCCGCAAACGCGTGAGCACATCCTGCTGGCGCGTCAGGTGGGCGTGCCGTACATCATCGTGTTCCTGAACAAGTGCGACATGGTGGACGACGCGGAGTTGCTCGAGCTGGTGGAAATGGAAGTGCGCGAGCTGCTGTCCAAGTACGAGTTCCCGGGCGACGACACGCCGATCATCAAGGGCTCGGCGAAGCTGGCGCTGGAAGGGGACAAGGGCGAGTTGGGCGAGGCGGCGATTATGAGCCTGGCCGATGCGCTGGACACGTACATTCCGACGCCGGAGCGTGCAGTGGATGGCGCGTTCCTGATGCCGGTGGAAGACGTGTTCTCGATCTCGGGTCGTGGCACGGTGGTCACGGGCCGTGTGGAGCGCGGGGTGATCAAGGTTGGCGAGGAAATCGAGATCGTCGGTATCCGTGACACGACGAAGACGACGTGCACGGGCGTGGAGATGTTCCGCAAGCTGCTGGACCAGGGTCAGGCCGGGGACAACGTGGGTATCTTGCTGCGTGGCACCAAGCGTGAGGATGTGGAGCGTGGCCAAGTGCTGGCTAAGCCGGGCACGATCACGCCGCACACGCATTTCACGGCGGAAGTGTACGTGCTGAGCAAGGATGAGGGCGGGCGTCATACGCCGTTCTTCAACAACTACCGGCCGCAGTTCTACTTCCGCACGACGGACGTGACCGGCTCGATCGAGTTGCCCAAGGACAAGGAAATGGTGATGCCGGGCGACAACGTGTCGATCACGGTTAAGCTGATCGCGCCGATCGCGATGGAAGAAGGCCTGCGCTTTGCGATCCGCGAAGGCGGCCGTACCGTCGGCGCCGGTGTCGTCGCCAAAATCATCGAGTAAAATCGCTGGTTTGCTGTAGCGGTACGTCGTAGTGTCCGGAGCAGGCTGCCCGTTTCCCGATCGGGGGCCTGCTCCACGTTCTTTGGTTATGGCGATGCAATATCGCCTCGCTCTTTACAGGAAATGTCATGCAAAAGCAGAAAATCCGTATCCGCCTGAAAGCTTTCGACTACAAGCTGGTCGATCAATCAGCGCGGCAGATTTTCGAGACGGTACAGCGCACCGGCGCGATCCTCGTCGGCCCAATCCCGCTGCCGCGGCGCATTCAGCGCTTTGACATCTTGCGTTCGCCGCACGTGAACAAGACGTCGCGCGATCAGCTGGAAATCCGCACGCATCTGCGCCTGCTGGATATCGTCGATCCGACTGATAAGACCGTGGATGCGCTCATGAAGCTCGACTTGCCGGCGGGTGTCGACGTCGAAATCAAGCTGCAGTAGCGCGGCTTTGCGGCGCGCCATGCATGGCGATGGCGTGGTGTGCCTAAATCATTGATTGCTTGCGAAAAACGAAAAGCCTTGCTACAATGCTAGGCTTTTCGCGTATTTGCGTTAAAAAGCCGTGTGGCAGGCGGGCGTTAGCCTCTTCCCTGTTCACCGGTGTTTCGTAATCAGCCCCGACCAATCGCAGTCGGGAATGGAGAAAACGATGAGCCTTGGACTCGTAGGTCGCAAGGTTGGGATGACCCGTATTTTCACGGCTGACGGTGATTCGATTCCCGTGACCGTGCTGGACGTGTCGGACAACCGCGTGACGCAGATCAAGACCGTTGAAACGGACGGTTATACGGCCGTGCAAGTTGCTTTCGGCGAGCGTCGCGCGTCGCGTGTGACCAAGCCGCTGGCCGGTCATCTCGCCAAAGCCGGTGTTCAAGCCGGTGAAATCCTCAAGGAATTTCGCATCGAAGCCGACAAGGCGGCCGAGCTGTCGCCGGGCGCGGTGGTCGGTGTCGACTTGTTCGAAGTGGGTCAGAAGGTCGACGTGCAAGGCGTGTCCATCGGTAAGGGCTATGCCGGTACGATCAAGCGCTACAACTTCGGTTCGGGCCGCGCGTCGCACGGTAACTCGCGCTCGCACAACGTGCCGGGCTCGATCGGTATGGCGCAGGATCCGGGTCGTGTGTTCCCGGGCAAGCGCATGACCGGCCACCTCGGTGATGTGACGGCCACCACGCAGAATCTCGAAATCGCACGTATCGACGCGGAGCGCAAGCTTATCCTCGTTAAAGGTGCGGTGCCGGGCGCAAAGGGCGGCAAAGTTTTTGTGACGCCGGCCGTCAAGGCTCGCGCGAAGAAGGGGGCGTGACAATGGAATTGAAGCTCCTGAACGACCAAGGTCAGGAAAGCGCGGGTGTGAACGCATCGGACATCGTGTTCGGTCGTGACTACAATGAAGCGCTGATCCACCAGATCGTCGTCGCGTACCAGGCGAACGCGCGCAGCGGTAATCGCGCGCAGAAGGATCGTGAGCAAGTCAAGCACACGACTAAGAAGCCGTGGCGCCAGAAGGGCACGGGCCGCGCCCGCGCCGGTATGTCGTCGAGCCCGTTGTGGCGCGGCGGTGGCCGTATCTTCCCGAATTCGCCGGAAGAAAACTTCGGCCAGAAGGTCAACAAGAAGATGTTCCGCGCCGGCGTCTGCTCGATCCTGTCGCAGCTTGCCCGCGAAGGCCGTCTGTCGGTGGTCGAGGACATCAAGCTCGACGCGCCGAAGACCAAGCTGCTGGCGGCTAAGTTCAAGGCCATGGGGCTCGAGTCGGTGCTCGTGATCACCGATACCGTCGACGAGAACCTGTACCTTGCGTCGCGCAATTTGCCGCATGTGGCGGTTGTCGAGCCGCGTTATGCCGACCCGCTGTCGCTGATCTACTTCAAGAAAGTGCTGGTCACGAAGGCTGCGGTCGCCCAGATCGAGGAGTTGCTGTCATGAGCGAAATTCGCAAGAACGATCATCGTTTGATGCAGGTTCTGCTCGCGCCGGTGATCTCCGAGAAGGCGACGCTGGTGGCCGACAAGAACGAGCAAGTCGTATTCGACATTGCGCCGGACGCCACGAAGCAGGAAGTCAAGGCGGCAGTCGAATTGCTGTTCAAGGTCGAAGTAGAGTCGGTCAACGTGCTGAATGTGAAGGGCAAAGCCAAGCGCTTTGGCCGTTTCATGGGCCGTCGCAAGGACGTACGCAAGGCGTATGTGAACCTGAAGCCGGGCCAGGAAATCAACTTTGAAGCGGAGGCCAAGTAATCATGGCGCTCGTTAAGCTCAAACCGACTTCGCCTGGCCGTCGTGCGATGGTGAAGGTGGTCAACAAGGAACTGCACAAGGGCAAGCCGTACGCGGCGCTGCTCGATAAGCAAAGTTCTACGGCTGGCCGCAACAATAATGGTCATATCACGACGCGCCACAAGGGCGGTGGTCACAAGCATCACTATCGCGTGGTCGATTTCCGTCGCAACAAGGACGGTATTCCGGCGAAGGTCGAGCGTCTCGAATACGACCCGAACCGCAGCGCGAACATTGCCCTGCTATGCTATGCCGATGGCGAGCGCCGCTACATTATCGCGCCGAAGGGCGTGATGGTTGGCACGCAGCTGTTGTCGGGCTCGGAAGCGCCAATTCGTGCGGGCAATACGCTGCCGATCCGCAATATTCCGGTGGGTACGACGATTCACTGTGTCGAAATGCTGCCGGGCAAGGGAGCGCAAATCGCGCGCTCGGCCGGTGCGTCGGCGATGCTGCTGGCTCGCGAAGGCACGTATGCGCAGGTTCGCCTGCGCTCGGGTGAAATCCGGCGCGTGCATATCGAATGCCGTGCAACGATCGGTGAAGTCGGCAACGAGGAGCACAGCCTGCGCCAGATCGGCAAGGCTGGAGCGAATCGCTGGCGCGGTATCCGTCCGACGGTCCGCGGTGTGGCAATGAACCCGATCGACCACCCGCACGGTGGCGGCGAGGGCCGTACGGCGGCGGGTCGCGATCCGGTCAGCCCGTGGGGTACGCCGGCGAAGGGCTTCCGCACGCGTCGCAACAAGCGCACGACGACAATGATCGTCCAGCGCCGTCACAAGCGTTAAGGAGTAGGCAATGGCACGTTCTGTTAAAAAAGGTCCGTTCTGCGACGCCCATTTGCTGAAGAAGGTTGAGGCGGCTGCAGCTTCGCGTGACAAGAAACCGATCAAGACCTGGTCGCGTCGTTCGACGATCCTGCCGGATTTCATCGGCTTGACGATCGCCGTGCACAACGGCCGCCAGCATGTTCCGGTGTATGTGTCGGAAAACATGGTCGGCCACAAGCTAGGCGAATTCGCGTTGACCCGTACCTTCAAGGGGCACGTGGCCGACAAGAAGGCCAAGAGATAAGGGGCAATCAAGATGGAAGTGAAGGCAATTCATCGCGGTGCCCGCATTTCGGCGCAGAAGACGCGCCTTGTGGCCGACCAGATTCGCGGTTTGCCGGTTGACAAGGCCTTGAATATTCTGACGTTTTCGCCGAAGAAAGCGGCTGGTATCGTCAAGAAGGTGGTGCTGTCGGCAATCGCCAATGCGGAGCACAACGAGGGTGCGGACATCGACGAGTTGAAGATCAAGACGATCTACGTCGACAAGGCAGCCTCGCTGAAGCGTTTCACCGCTCGCGCGAAGGGTCGTGGCAACCGTATCGAGAAGCAATCCTGTCACATCACTGTGACGGTCGGGAATTAAGGGGTCACACGATGGGACAGAAAATTCATCCGACTGGCTTCCGCCTGGCTGTCAGCCGTAACTGGGCATCGCGTTGGTACGCGAACAATACCCAGTTCGCGGGGATGCTGAAGGAAGACATCGGTGTTCGCGAATACCTGAAGAAAAAGCTGAAGAACGCGTCGGTGAGCCGTGTTGTGATCGAGCGTCCTGCAAAGAACGCGCGTCTCACGATCTTCAGCTCGCGTCCGGGCGTTGTGATCGGCAAGAAGGGCGAGGATATCGAGTTGTTGAAGACCGAACTGCAGCGCCGCATGGGCGTGCCGGTTCACGTCAACATCGAGGAAGTCCGTAAGCCGGAAACCGATGCGCAACTGATTGCCGATTCGATTACACAGCAGCTCGAGCGCCGGATCATGTTCCGTCGCGCGATGAAGCGCGCAATGCAAAATGCGATGCGTTTGGGTGCGCAGGGCATCAAGATCATGAGCGCGGGTCGTCTGAACGGCATCGAAATCGCACGGACCGAATGGTACCGTGAAGGCCGTGTGCCGCTGCACACGTTGCGCGCCGACATCGATTATGCGACGTCGGAAGCGAAGACGACGTACGGCATTATCGGTGTCAAGGTGTGGGTCTATAAAGGCGATACGCTTGGCCGCAACGATGTGCCGGTCGCCGAAGAGCCGACGGAAGACAAGCGTGCACGCCGTAATGCCCGTCCGGGTGATCGTCGCCCGCGCCGTGATGGCGAAGGCGGCTCGCCGGGCGCACGTCGGGGCGGTCCGCGCCGTAGTGGTGCCGGTGCTGGCGGCGACGCGAAGAGTGGAGAATAACCATGCTGCAACCGAAACGCAGAAAGTACCGCAAAGAGCAAAAAGGTCGTAATACTGGCGTGGCAACGCGTGGCAACGCGGTGTCGTTCGGTGAATTCGGCCTGAAAGCGGTCGGTCGCGGCCGTTTGACCGCGCGTCAGATCGAATCTGCGCGTCGAGCGATGACCCGCCACATCAAGCGTGGCGGCCGCATCTGGATTCGCATCTTCCCGGACAAGCCGATTTCGCAAAAGCCGGCTGAAGTACGGATGGGTAACGGTAAGGGTAACCCTGAGTACTACGTCGCTGAGATCCAGCCCGGCAAGATGCTGTACGAAATGGATGGCGTTAACGAAGAGCTGGCGCGTGAGGCGTTCCGTCTGGCAGCGGCGAAGTTGCCGCTGAAGACGATGTTCGTCGCTCGCCAGATCGGCGCCTAAGGAGTCAAGCGATGAAAGCTTCCGAACTTCGCGATAAGGATCAGGCCGCGCTCAACAAGGAGCTGTCGGACCTGCTGAAAGCCCAATTCGGTCTGCGCATGCAGCTCGCGACCCAACAGCTGCAGAACACCAGCCAGCTGAAGAAGGTCCGCCGCGACATCGCGCGTGTGCGTACCGTGTTGACTGAAAAGGCGAACCAGAAATGAACGATAGCGTTAAAACCTCGCTTAAGCGGACGCTGGTCGGCAAGGTCGTCAGCAATAAGATGGACAAGACCGTGACCGTGCTCGTCGAGCATCGCGTCAAGCACCCGATCTACGGCAAGTACGTCGTGCGCTCGAAGAAGTACCACGCGCACGACGAGGCGAACACGTATAACGAGGGTGACCTCGTGGAGATCCAGGAAAATCGTCCGATTTCGAAGACGAAGGCCTGGACCGTGTCTCGCCTGGTTGAAGCGGCGCGCATCATCTGAGCGAAGGTGGCGTGAGCCACCGCAGTATCGCAATAAGTCGTTGCAAGTCCGGGATTATTTGTTATAATCTCGGACTTCCCTGATGTAAGGGATGCCCCGTCGCGGGTAAGTGGTGGGGCTGAGTTGGCCAGTGCGCGCATGGGTGCTATCATCCGCGCCGCAGGATTCACCGATTGCGATGGCGGGTTTCGTCTGCCGTCGCTGCTGTTCTAACCCAAGCAGCCGATCGGCTGACGGGACCAAGACTGACCGGCCGCGCCATGGTGGCGTGCCGGATTAAGTTGGGAAAGATAAACCATGATCCAGACCGAAACTCGGCTTGAAGTAGCCGACAACACGGGTGCACGCGAAGTGTTGTGCATCAAGGTGCTCGGCGGCTCGAAGCGTCGTTACGCGAGCATTGGCGACATCATCAAGGTGAGCGTCAAGGAAGCCACGCCGCGTGGGCGCGTCAAGAAGGGCGAAATCTACAACGCCGTGGTGGTCCGTACCGCCAAGGGCGTGCGTCGCCAGGATGGCTCGCTGATCAAGTTCGACGGCAATGCCGCCGTGCTTCTGAACAACAAGCTTGAGCCGATCGGTACGCGCATTTTCGGGCCGGTCACGCGTGAATTGCGTAGCGAACGTTTCATGAAGATCGTTTCGCTCGCGCCGGAAGTGCTGTAAGGAGTCGCGATGAACAAGATTCGCAAGGGTGACGAAATCATCGTCATCGCAGGCAAGGACAAGGGCAAGCGCGGTACCGTGCTGGCGGTTGCGGGCGATCGTGTGACGGTTGAAGGTATCAATCTCGTGAAGAAGCACGTGAAGCCGAACCCGATGAAGGGCACGACGGGCGGTGTGGAAAGCAAGTCGATGCCGTTGCATATCTCCAACGTCGCGTTGGTCGATGCGAACGGCCGTGCATCGCGAGTGGGCATCAAGGTCGAGGAGGGCAAGAAGGTGCGCTTCCTGAAGACCACCGGTGCTGTGCTGAGCGCCTGAGTCGGGAGTCGAAAATGGCACGTTTGCAGCAGGTTTACAAAGAGAAGATTGTTTCCGAACTGACGCAAAAGTTCGGCTACAAGTCCGTGATGGAAGTGCCGCGCATCACCAAGATCACGCTGAATATGGGTCTTGGCGAAGCGGTTGCTGACAAGAAGATCATCGACAATGCGGTGGGTGATCTTACGAAGATCGCCGGTCAGAAGCCGGTCGTGACGAAGGCGCGTAAGGCGATCGCGGGCTTCAAGATCCGCCAGGGCTATCCGATTGGCGCGATGGTCACACTGCGTGGTCGCGCGATGTACGAGTTCCTGGATCGCTTCGTGACGATTGCGCTGCCTCGGGTGCGCGATTTTCGCGGCATCTCGGGCCGGGCATTCGATGGTCGCGGCAACTACAACATCGGGGTGAAGGAGCAGATCATTTTCCCCGAAATCGATTACGACAAGATCGACGCGCTGCGTGGGCTGAATATCAGCATCACGACGACTGCGAAGACCGACGAAGAAGCGAAGGCACTGCTCGCCAGCTTCAAGTTCCCGTTCAGAAACTGAGGTTACCGTGGCTAAACTGGCACTGATCGAACGTGAAAAGAAGCGTGCTCGTCTCGCAGCGAAGTATGCGCCCAAGCGCGCGGCGCTGAAGGCGATCATTGACGATACGAGCAAGTCCGACGAAGAGCGCTACGAAGCGCGCCTGAAGCTGCAGCAACTGCCGCGCAACGCGAACCCAACCCGCAAGCGCAATCGCTGCGCGATTACCGGGCGTCCGCGTGGCACGTTCCGCAAATTTGGCTTGGCGCGCGGCAAGATTCGCGAAATCGCATTCCGCGGCGAGATTCCCGGCCTGACGAAGGCGAGCTGGTAAGGAGCAACATAAATGAGCATGAGTGATCCTATCGCCGATATGCTGACTCGCATCCGCAACGCGCAGATGGTCGAGAAGGCTGCGGTGACGATGCCCTCGTCGAAAGTGAAGGTCGCAATCGCGCAGGTCCTGAAGGACGAAGGCTACATTGACGACTTCGCCGTGAAGGCCCATGGCCCGAAGGCGGAGCTGAACATTGCGCTGAAGTACCACGCCGGCCGGCCGGTCATCGAGCGTCTGGAGCGGGTATCCAAGCCCGGGTTGCGCGTGTATCGCGGTCGCAACGACATCCCGCAGGTCATGAATGGCCTCGGCGTCGCCATCGTGTCCACGCCCAAGGGTGTGATGACCGATCGCAAAGCGCGCGCCACGGGTGTGGGCGGCGAAGTCATTTGCTACGTTGCGTAAGCCCGACAGGAGAGTGAAACATGTCTCGAGTAGGTAAGAGCCCGATTCCTCTGCCCAACGGTGCTGAGGTGACGCTGGGCGATACGCAGATTACGCTGAAGGGGCCGTTGGGCACGATTTCTCAGGCGCTGAACCCGCTTGTGAAGGTGATCAACGATAACGGCGAACTGAAGTTCCAACCGGCCGATGAATCGCGCGAGGCGATTGCGCTGTCTGGCACGATGCGCGCGCTCGTTGCGAACATGGTGAACGGCGTGACAAAGGGCTTCGAGCGCAAGCTCACGCTGGTCGGCGTTGGTTACCGTGCGCAGGCGCAAGGCGACAAACTGAATCTGTCGCTGGGCTTCTCGCATCCGGTCGTGCATCAAATGCCGGAAGGTGTGAAGGCGGAAACGCCGTCGCAAACGGAAATCGTCATCAAGGGGATCGACAAGCAGAAGGTCGGCCAGGTTGCCGCGGAAGTACGCGGTTACCGTCCGCCTGAGCCCTACAAGGGCAAGGGTGTGCGCTACGCCGACGAAGTCGTGATCCTCAAGGAAACGAAGAAGAAGTAAAGGTGCGCAATCATGGATAAGACTCAATCTCGCCTGCGCCGTGCTCGTCAAACGCGTATCAAGATCGCTGAGCTGCAGGTTGCGCGTCTGGCCGTGCACCGCACCAACCAGCACATCTACGCGCAGGTGTTCTCGCCGTGCGGTACGAAGGTGGTGGCGAGCGCATCGACCGTTGAGGTCGAAGTGCGCCAGCAACTAGCCGACAAGTCGGGCAAGGGCGGTAATGTCGCCGCAGCTCAGCTGATCGGCAAGCGTATCGCCGAGAAGGCCAAGGCTGCCGGTATCGAATCCGTCGCCTTTGACCGCTCGGGCTTCCGCTATCATGGCCGCGTCAAGGCGCTTGCCGATGCCGCGCGTGAAGCCGGGCTCAAGTTCTAAGGATAGGGATTCGTCATGGCAAAGATGCAAGCGAAGGTTCAGGCCGACGAACGCGACGACGGCCTGCGCGAAAAGATGATCTCGGTCAATCGTGTGACCAAGGTCGTGAAGGGTGGTCGGATTCTCGGCTTCGCCGCGCTGACGGTGGTGGGCGACGGGGATGGCCGGGTCGGCATGGGCAAGGGCAAGGCCAAGGAAGTACCGGTCGCTGTCCAGAAGGCAATGGAGCAGGCTCGCCGCAACATGTTCAAGGTGCCGCTGAAGAACGGCACGCTGCAGCATGAGGCGCACGGCAAGCACGGCGCGTCGCAGGTGTTGCTCGCACCGGCCAAGCAAGGTACCGGCGTGATTGCCGGGGGCCCGATGCGTGCGGTGTTCGAGGTGATGGGCGTGACGAACGTTGTGGCGAAAAGCCACGGTTCGACCAACCCATACAACCTTGTGCGCGCCACGCTCGACGGTCTGCGTCGCCAGTCCACGCCGGCCGATATTGCGGCCAAGCGCGGCAAGAGCGTCGAAGATATTTTGAGTTAAGGCGGGGTGGTCACCATGTCTGAAAAAACTGTCAAGGTCCAGCTCGTCAAGAGCCTGATCGGTACCCGTGACACGCATCGCGCGACGGTGCGCGGCCTCGGCCTGCGTCGCCTGAACTCGGTTAGCGAATTGCAGGACACGCCGGCGGTGCGCGGCATGATCAACAAGGTCTCGTACCTCGTCAAGGTCATCGGCTAAGCGCGACACGAGCTTAAGGAGTGAAGATGGAACTGAACAACCTGAAGCCGGCTGCAGGCTCGAAGCACGCAAAGCGTCGTGTCGGCCGTGGCATCGGCTCCGGCCTGGGCAAGACGGCGGGCCGTGGTCATAAGGGTCAGAAGTCGCGTTCGGGCGGCTTCCATAAGGTGGGCTTCGAAGGCGGTCAAATGCCGTTGCAGCGCCGCTTGCCCAAGCGCGGGTTCACGTCGCTGACGAAGGAGTTCGTTGGTGAAGTGCGTCTGGGCGACCTGGAAAAGCTGCCAGTCGACGAAATCGATCTGCTGGCGCTGAAGCAAGCGGGCCTCGTGGGCGAGCTGATCAAGAGTGCGAAGATCATCGCGACCGGTGAAATCAAGCGCAAGGTCACGATCAAGGGGTTGGGCGCCACGAAGGGCGCGCGCACTGCGATCGAAGCTGCGGGCGGTTCGTTTGCTGAGTAAGTCGTTGCAGACGCAGTCACTCGGATTTGCTACGGAGAAGGTTCTTGGCTAACAGCCCGACTTTCGCAAAGACTGGACGCGGTGGGCCGAAGTACGGCGATCTGCGCCGGCGGCTGGTCTTTCTGCTGCTGGCGTTGATCGTCTACCGGATCGGCGCGCATATCCCGGTACCGGGAATCGATCCCGACCAACTGGCCAAGCTGTTCCAAAGCCAGTCCGGCGGCATCCTGGCCATGTTCAACATGTTCTCGGGTGGCGCGCTGTCGCGGTTCACGGTGTTTGCGCTGGGGATCATGCCGTACATCTCGGCATCGATCATCATGCAGCTGCTCTCGATCGTGTCCCCGCAGTTGGAAGCGCTGAAGAAGGAAGGGCAAGCGGGTCAGCGCAAGATTACCCAGTACACGCGCTATTTTACGGTGGCGCTGGCGACGTTCCAGGCGTTTAGTATCGCGGTTGCGCTCGAGAATCAGCCGTACTTGGTGACCGATCCAGGCATGATGTTCCGGCTCACGACGGTGGTGACACTGGTGACCGGCACGATGTTCCTGATGTGGCTCGGCGAGCAGATCACTGAGCGCGGTTTGGGCAACGGGATTTCGATCATTATCTTCGGCGGTATCGCGGCGGGTTTCCCGAACGCGATCGGCGGGCTGTTCGAACTGGTGCGCACTGGATCGATGAGCATCATCGCGGCGATCATCATCGTCGTGCTGATTGCCGCGGTCACGTATCTGGTCGTGTTTATCGAACGGGGGCAACGCAAGATCCTTGTGAACTATGCGAAGCGCCAAGTCGGTAACAAGATCTATGGCGGCCAGTCGTCGCACCTGCCGTTGAAGCTGAACATGTCGGGTGTGATTCCGCCGATTTTCGCGTCGTCGATCATCCTGCTGCCGGCGACGATCGCGAACTGGGTCAGCTCCGGTGCGAACATGCGTTGGCTGCATGACCTGGCGTCGACGTTGGCGCCGGGGCAACCGGTGTACGTGATGTTGTACGCGTTGGCGATTGTTTTCTTCTGCTTCTTCTACACTGCGTTGGTGTTCAATAGCAAGGAAACAGCCGACAACCTGAAGAAAAGCGGTGCCTTTGTTCCGGGGATTCGCCCGGGTGAGCAGACTGCGCGTTATATCGACAAGATTCTCACACGTCTGACGCTAGCCGGTGCGATCTATATCGTATTCGTGTGCCTCTTGCCCGAATTCCTGGTACTGCGCTGGAACGTGCCGTTCTACTTCGGTGGCACATCGCTGCTGATCATTGTCGTCGTGACGATGGACTTCATGGCGCAGGTGCAGTCGTACGTTATGTCGCAACAGTATGAATCGCTGCTCAAGAAAGCCAATTTCAAGGGCGGCAACATCCCGATGCGTTGAGCAAGGAATATGGCCAAAGACGATGTCATTCAGATGCAAGGTGAGGTCATTGAGAACCTTCCTAATGCAACATTCCGGGTCAAACTGGAAAACGGCCATGTCGTGTTGGGGCATATCTCCGGGAAGATGCGGATGCACTATATCCGGATCCTCCCGGGCGACAGGGTAACGGTGGAATTGACGCCTTACGATCTGTCTCGTGCGCGGATCGTGTTCCGGGCGAAGTGATTGAGAAAAAGGGTAATATCATGAAAGTGATGGCATCGGTTAAGTGCATTTGCCGCAATTGCAAAATCATCAAGCGCAAGGGCGTCGTGCGCGTCATTTGCAGCTCGGATCCGCGTCACAAGCAGCGCCAGGGCTAAGGCCACGCTTGCGCTTTTTGTTTGAGGAAAAACAATGGCTCGTATCGCAGGGGTTAACATCCCAGTTCACAAGCACACCGTGATCGGCCTGCAGGCGATTCTCGGTATTGGTGCCTCGCGCGCACGGTTGATCTGTGTGGCAGCTGGCGTGGACACTTCGAAGAAGGTCAAGGAACTGACCGACGCGGATCTCGAAAAGCTGCGCGATGAAGTCGCGAAGTTCGTCGTCGAGGGCGATTTGCGCCGCGAAGTGACGATGAACATCAAGCGCAAGATGGACATCGGTTGCTACGAAGGCGTCCGCCATCGCAAGGGTCTGCCCATGCGCGGTCAGCGCACGCGCACGAATGCCCGTACCCGCAAGGGTCCGCGTCGTGCAGCCCAAGCGCTGAAGAAGTAAGCGGAACTGACAGTTACAGGAAAACGTAATGGCTAAGGCTTCGAACAGCAGCGCGGCGCAACGCGTTCGCAAGAAGGTCAAAAAGAACGTCGCTGAGGGCGTAGTGCACGTCCATGCGTCGTTCAATAACACGATCATCACGATCACGGACCGCCAGGGCAACGCACTGGCGTGGGCGACGTCGGGTGGTCAAGGGTTCAAGGGTTCGCGCAAGTCGACCCCGTTCGCTGCGCAGGTTGCCGCCGAGTCGGCCGGCCGCGTCGCGGTGGAGTATGGCGTGAAGAACCTCGAGGTCCGGATCAAGGGTCCGGGCCCGGGTCGCGAATCGGCAGTTCGCGCGCTGCACGGCCTTGGCATCAAGATCACGTCAATTTCCGATGTGACACCGGTGCCGCACAACGGATGTCGTCCGCCGAAGCGCCGCCGCATCTAATGCTGGCAAGTGTATGGGAGCCTGTTGCTGCGCACGGCAACAGGCTCCCTGCATTGTAAGTTTATTGACTAAGTCCACCGTTCGGCCCAAAGGGCGCGAACTAGCGCGGATCGGCCAGACCCGCGTGAATCAACGTTAAGGAATTGCAAAGTGGCACGCTATACCGGTCCAAAAGCAAAACTGTCCCGCCGCGAAGGCACCGATCTGTTCCTGAAGAGCGCGCGTCGCTCGCTCGCCGATAAGTGCAAGCTGGACAGCAAGCCGGGTCAGCATGGTCGTACGTCGGGCGCCCGCACGTCCGACTACGGTCTGCAACTGCGCGAGAAGCAAAAGGTGAAGCGGATCTACGGCGTGCTCGAGCGCCAGTTCCGTCGTTACTTCGCCGAAGCCGATCGCCGCAAGGGCAACACCGGCGAAACGCTGCTGCAACTGCTCGAGTCGCGTCTGGACACGGTCGTGTATCGCATGGGCTTCGGCTCGACGCGCGCTGAAGCGCGTCAGCTGGTCAGCCACAAGGCGATTACGGTGAACGGCCAAGTGGCGAACATCCCGTCATTGCAGGTGAAAGCCGGCGACGTGGTCGCCGTGCGTGAGCAAGCGAAGAAGCAGACGCGGATTCAGGAGGCGTTGTCGCTGGCTGAGCAGAACAACTTTCCGGGCTGGGTGTCGGTCGATGCGAAGAAGTTTGAAGGCACCTTCAAGCACATGCCGGAGCGTAGCGACATTGCCGGCGACATTAACGAAAGCCTGATTGTCGAATTGTATTCGCGCTAATCGTATCGACGGCCGAGCTGCTTGTCCGCGCGGGCGCGCCCGTGTGCGCCGGTGACTCGGCTGTTCGTTTTTCAGGTTGTCACCGGTCAGCCTTATCGGTGTAACGAGCCGAGGGTATTGAAAAGGAAAACCTATGCAAACCAGTTTGTTGAAGCCCAAGATCATCGCAGTGGATTCGCTTGGCGACAATCACGCGAAAGTGGTCATGGAACCGTTTGAACGCGGTTATGGCCACACCTTGGGCAATGCGCTCCGGCGTGTTTTGCTCTCGTCGATGATCGGCTATGCGCCGACCGAAGTGACGATCGCCGGCGTCGTTCACGAGTATTCGACGCTTGACGGTGTGCAAGAGGACGTGGTCAACCTGCTGCTGAACCTCAAGGGCGTGGTGTTCAAGCTGCACAACCGCGATGAAGTGACCGTCACGCTGCGCAAGGAAGGCGAGGGCGTGGTGACCGCCGGTGACATCGAAGTGCCGCACGATTGCGAGGTTATCAATCCGGAGCACATTGTCGCCCATCTGTCTAAGGGCGGCAAACTCGACGTGCAGATCAAGATCGAGAAGGGTCGTGGCTATGTGCCGGGCAACGTGCGCCGCTATGGCGACGAAAGCGCAAAGGTCATCGGCCGCATCGTGCTCGATGCGTCGTTCTCGCCGGTTCGCCGAGTCAGCTACGCGGTCGAGAGTGCACGGGTCGAGCAGCGTACCGACCTGGACAAGCTCGTGATGAACATCGAGACCAATGGCGTGATTTCGCCGGAAGAAGCGATTCGTCAATCGGCTCGCATCCTGGTCGACCAGTTGTCCGTGTTTGCGGCGCTGGAAGGCACCGAAGCGGCGGCTGAAGCGCCGTCGCGCGCACCGCAGATCGATCCGGTCCTGCTGCGTCCGGTCGACGATCTCGAGCTGACGGTACGCTCCGCGAACTGTCTGAAGGCCGAGAACATCTACTATATCGGTGACCTGATCCAGCGTACCGAGAACGAGTTGCTGAAGACGCCGAATCTGGGCCGCAAGTCGTTGAACGAGATCAAGGAAGTGCTCGCTTCGCGTGGCTTGACGCTCGGCATGAAGCTGGAGAATTGGCCGCCGGCTGGCCTCGACAAGTAATCGGCGGGCGTTGCTGCCTGTTGCAATGCACTGGCAATGACGCGGATATTCTTTTAGAATCCGCGTCTTGTCGTATTCCGTACCGGCCCGTGTACGTTCCTCGTATTTCGTATCGAGTCGTGCAATAGAAGAGCTGGATCAAAACTTTGAATCAAGGAAACTGAAATGCGTCACCGTCACGGTTTGCGGAAACTGAACCGCACGAGCAGCCACCGCTTAGCGATGCTCCGTAATATGTCGAACTCGTTGATCGAGCACGAAGTCATCAAGACGACGTTGCCCAAAGCAAAGGAGCTTCGCAAGGTTGTCGAGCCGCTGATCACGCTGGGCAAGAAGCCGTCCGTCGCGAACCGCCGTCTTGCCTTCGCGCGACTGCGTGACGACAAGTCGGTATCGAAGTTGTTCGAAGTGCTTGGTCCACGCTACGCAACGCGCCCGGGTGGCTATCTGCGGATCCTGAAGTTCGGCTTCCGCGTTGGTGATAACGCACCGATGGCGCTGGTTGAGTTGGTTGACCGCCCGGTCGTCGAGGAAGCAGTGGAAGCGGCAGAAGACGAATAAACGCTGCGTCAGCAAATCAAAGGCCAAGCTCAGCTTGGCCTTTTTCTTTATGCGTTGCATCTGGAGATTGGTTTGGCGCACGAACACGATCGCACACGGGTGTTACGATATCGCGGTAGGAGGCGGCGTGCCCGGTAGGCTGTCGCCCATCGTTTAATGATGCCGGAGGAACGTGTGTCATCGCCTGTCATTCTGACGCTCACCACATTGCCCGATGCCCAGGCCGCGGCGACGCTTGCTCGTGCCGTACTGGATGCACGGTTAGCGGCCTGTGCGACGCAACTTGCGCCATCGCGCTCGCTCTATCATTGGCAAGGCGGGCTCGAACACGCGGACGAGGTGCCACTGTTGTTCAAAACGGCGGTGGCGCGTGCGCTCGAATTAGAAAAGTTTATTGCCGCAAACCATCCGTATCAGACGCCGGAGATTCTGTCCTGGTCCGCTGCGTCGTCGCCTGCCTACGCGTTGTGGGTTGATACGGAGACATCACGTCCGATACATGTTTAGTCCGTCTTTCAAACGTTCGACTACCGTGTCATGGTTGACCGGGATCGCGCTGATTATCGCGGCGCTGTGGGCAGCCTTGGCGTTTCGCGCCGCATGGGCGAGCGACGCGTTTCTCGAGCCACAAGACGCGTTTCAGTTCAGCTCGGTCGAAAAGCCGGGGACGGTCGAGTTGCATTTCAGCATTGCCGATGGCTACTACCTGTACCGTGAGCGCTTTGCGTTTGCCGTCAAGTCGGGCGATGCCGAGCTGGGGGCGCCACAGCTGCCGCCTGGCAAGGTCAAGTTCGACCAGACCTTTAATCAGGACGTCGAGACTTACCGCGGCAACCTTGTCGTCACGGTGCCCATTACCCGCGCGGGCGGCGCATTCGATCTTGTCGTGACGTCGCAGGGCTGCGCGGACCAGGGGATCTGTTACCCGCCGGCCGAGCACGTCGTGCATCTGAATGGCCCGGCGGTAAAGGCTGGCGTGGCAGGCATGACGGCGACCGGTGACGGCAACGCACGATCGGGTTCGTTGATCGAGCGCTTGTTCAGCGCCGATGATGCGCAGGCCGTGTTGCAACAGGACGGATTATTTGCCGTGCTGGCGTTCTTCTTTGCCGGTGGCATCGTGTTGAGCTTGTTTCCCTGCTCGCTGCCGATGATTCCGATTCTGTCATCGATCATTGTTGGCCAAGGGGCTCACGTGACACGCGCGCGCGGCTTCACGCTGTCAGTGGCTTATGTGTTTGGCATGGCGCTGGTGTACGCGTTGCTCGGCGTAGCGGCTGCGGCGATCGGCCAAAGCCTCGGGGCGTGGTTGCAGAACCGATGGGTGCTCGGTGTCTTCGCGGTACTGATTGCGGGGATGGGGGGCTTGTTGCTAGCTGGCCGGGATATTCAGTTGCCACAGGGGCTGCAGGACCGCGCCAATGCGCTGTCGCAGCGCCAGGCGGGGGGCCGGTTTGCGGCCGTCTTTATCATGGGGGCGTTGTCAGCTGTTGTCGTCGGCGCATGTATGACCGCGCCGCTGGCTGCGATCCTGCTATTCATCGCGCATACCGGCAACATCGGCGTAGGGGCCGCATCGTTGTTCGCGATGGGCCTCGGCAATGGCGTGCCGCTACTGGTCGTTGGGATCGGGGCCGGCACGCTGCTGCCGCGCGCGGGTCGCTGGATGGACGCCGTCAAGCGCGTTTTCGGCATGATGCTGTTGGCCGTCGCGCTATGGCTTGTGACACCGGTGTTGCCCGGCACGATCTCGATGTTGCTGGCGGCGCTGTGGCTGATGTTCACGGCAGCGCTACTGCGGCTTTTTGATCGCTCAACCGGTACGGTATCGATTGGGGCGCGATTGGGTAAGGGCCTGGCTGCGGCGCTTGCCGTGTGGGCTGTCGCACTGCTGGTTGGGGTGGCCGCCGGTTCGTCAGATCCGCTCAGACCGCTCGCGGTCTTTGCCGGCGCGCGGACCGGACCCGTGACGGCGGCAACGATCGCCGTCACTGCCTCTACCTTTACCCCGGTCACGTCGACGGCACAGTTGGATCAGGTGCTGAGCGCGGCGCGGCGGCCGGCGCTGTTGGATTTCTACGCGAACTGGTGCACCAGTTGCAAGGAAATGGAGCAGTTCACGTTCAGTGACGAGCGTGTGCGGACAAGATTGGCGTCGATGACCCGGCTGCGTGCCGACGTCACGGCGAACAGCGCCGACGACCAGGCATTGCTGCGGCGCTTTCGGCTGTTTGGGCCACCCGGGATTATTTTCTTCGACGCTCAAGGCCGGGAGCTGGCTCGGGTTGTCGGCTATCAGTCGCCGGAGCTTTTCCTGAAAAGCCTGGACCGCCTGATCGGTGCCTCGTCACCTGTCGCCGGCTAAGCGTCGTGGAGCGGGCGCTGCTGACGATGTGACGCCGGATCATGCCAGAAGCGGGCCCCGCGCTACTAGCTTACCGGCGCTGGATCGCCTACCGTGGATAGGCCTTGCCGGATGGTTCCCGCCCGATCGCGCTCCCGGATCACCGTTGCTGGACCGACTGCTCCGGATAGGCTCCGCCTGGGCGCGCCCGCTGGATCGTACCTGCTGGATGGCTCGGGTTGGAGGGGGCGGGTTGAATCGCGCCCATGTGAGGCGGGGGCGGCATCAGCAACGCTGTTCCCGCAGGATACGGGCGGCATCCAGTGCAAAATAGGTCAGCACACCATCCGCGCCAGCCCGCTTAAATGCCAGCAACGACTCCATAACAACCTTGTCGTGGTCCAGCCAGCCGTTTTGTGCGGCGGCCTTTAGCATCGCGTACTCGCCGCTGACCTGATACGCATAGGTTGGGAAGTGAAAGGCCTCTTTCACCCGATACACGATGTCCAGGTACGGCATACCAGGCTTGACCATGACCATGTCCGCGCCTTCCTCGATGTCCAACTGGACCTCACGCAGCGCTTCGTCGCCATTGGCCGGATCCATCTGGTACGTCATCTTGTTACCCTTGCCTAGATTGGCCGCCGAGCCGACCGCGTCACGGAACGGACCGTAAAATGCTGACGCATACTTGGCCGCATAAGCCATGATCCGGGTATGGATATGGCCTTCGTTCTCGAGCATTGCGCGGATCGAGCCGATCCGGCCGTCCATCATGTCTGATGGCGCTACGATATCGACGCCGGCTTGCGCTTGCGTGCGTGCCTGCTCAACGAGGAGCGCCGACGTCACGTCGTTGATCACGTAGCCATGCTCGTCCAGCACGCCGTCTTGTCCGTGGCTCGTGTACGGATCTAGCGCGACGTCGGTCAGCACGCCAAGCTCGGGAAAGCGGCGCTTGAGCTCGCGCACCGCCCGCGGGATTAGCCCCGCGGGGTTGCTCGCCTCCCGTCCGTCCGGCGTCTTCAGCGAGGGTTCGATCGCTGGAAACAACGAGAGCACTGGAATGCCGGCCTTGACACATTGTTCAGCCACACCCATTAACAGATCGATGGACGTACGTTCGACGCCCGGCAATGAAGCCACGGGTTGGCGAACCTGCGTGCCTTCGACGACGAATACTGGGTAGATCAGATCATCCGTCGTCAGGCGGTTCTCACGCATTAGGCGGCGCGAGAAATCATCGCGACGCATGCGACGCGGACGGTATTGGGGAAAGAAACTCATAGGGATGCGTATTCGAGTCGGTTATCGGACAGATGGCAATGCCCAAAATTTTTCGGGCCATTGGTATATCATACCGAGCGAGCGTCGCACGATGTGCGGAACTCCCCGCTTCTCCTCCCTGAGCGGGTGCCTGTCGTTCTACGATTAGGCTGTTAACCCGCCGCGTGACGGCGGGTTTTTTTTATCTGCGCCTTATTTATCGGTGCCTCATGCCTATTCGCTCGCATCGGGGCCGGATTGCGCATCCGCTTGCGAAGCGGCGTCAGGTGCCAGCCAGTGCTCCAGCCGGGTGTGCGCCTGGTCTAGGCCGATACGCTTGAGGGCCGAAAACAGCTGTAGCGTGATCTCGCTGCGCAGGCCGGCAGCCTGATAAGCGGTGGCAGCTTTTTGCGCGGCGCGCAGGGCATTCGTGCTTTCCTGTCGCGTCAATTTGTCGCATTTGGTCAGCAGCACGTGGATCGGCCGCGCGGTCGCGCCGAACCACTCGACCATGCGCCGGTCCAGTTCCGTGAACGGCCGCCGTGAATCCATCATGAGGATCAGGCCGCGGATCTGCGGTCGCGTCGTCAGGTAGGTGCTCAGTAACGCCTCCCAATGCGCCTTCGCGGCGCCGGGCACTTCGGCGTATCCGTACCCGGGCAGATCTACCAGATGCGCGATGGGCGCATCCGCCGGCCCAATTGCGAAGTAATTGATATGCTGGGTGCGCCCAGGCGTCTTGCTTGCAAATGCAAGCCGCTTCTGGTTGCACAACACGTTGATCGCTGTGGACTTGCCGGCGTTGGAGCGGCCGGCGAACGCCACTTCCGGCTGTATCGTCGCGGGCAGGTCGCGCAGATGGTTGACGGTCGTGAAAAAACGGGACTGATGTAGCAAGGGCATGAGATCACCAACAGGGCGGCGCAATGCAAAGGCAGTGGCCGGGCGACCCCGGGCTGGCATCAACGCGAATAGCGCGTTATTGTACAATGCGACGGTTCACTGACGATCCGATTGTGTGCCCGCCGGGTCGCCGGAGGCTGCCTACCGTCGTTTGTTGCAGAACCTCAGTTCTCTTTCCTACAAGACGAAACAAGGTGTGCGAATGAACCGATTGAGCAAGTCTGTGGTCGTGCTTCAAATGTTGGCAGGAATCGGTGTGGTGCCGGGATGGGCAAGGTTAGCAGGCGCGGCGGATGCGCCGGCAAAGCCGGACCTCAATCGGGGACAAGCCATTGCTGCCCAGGTGTGTGCGACGTGTCATGGCACGGACGGCAACAGCGTGGGTGGGGCATTCCCGAAGCTTGCCGGACAGCATGCAGATTATACCGTTAAGCAATTGAGCAATTTTAAGACGCCGCCGGGCGCGAAGCAACCGGAGCGCAAGAACGACGTGATGGCTCCTTTTGCCGCTGCGCTATCGGATCAGGACACAGCGAACGTGGCGGCCTATTTTGCGTCGCAGCAGCAAACGCCCGGATTCGCGCGCGACCATGCGTTGGTGGCGGTGGGCCAGCGAATCTGGCGCGGCGGCATCCCAGAGAAGGGCGTGCCGGCGTGCGCGGGTTGCCACGGACCCGCCGGCGCCGGGATTCCGGCGCAGTATCCGCGCCTGGCCGGGCAGTGGAGCGACTACACGATCGCGCAATTGAGGGCGTTCGCAGAAGGCACACGCAACAACAACGTGCCGATGAGCCAGATCGCGGCGCGGCTCAGTGATCCTGAGATTAAGGCGGTGGCCGACTACATTAGCGGCTTGCGGTAATGCGGCGGTGGCGGGCAGCGTTCCAATGGAGTGTGAATTGAGTGTTTCAACGTCGGGCGTGCAGATTCGTACCGGACATCGGATCGTGCGCGACGCGATCGAGCTGCTCAGCTCGATGCGCTTTGCGATCAGCCTGCTGGTCATTCTTGCGATCGCGAGCGTCATCGGCACGGTGCTGACGCAGGAAGACCCCTACCCGAACTACGTCAACCAGTTCGGTCCGTTCTGGGCCGACATCTTCCGCGCGCTCAGGCTATACACGATGTACAGCGCGTGGTGGTTCCTGCTAATTCTTGCGTTCCTGATCGTGTCGATCTCGCTGTGCGTGATCCGCAATGCGCCGAAGATGATCGCCGACATGAAAAGCTGGAAGGAGCGCGTGCGCGAGGGCAGCTTGCGCGCATTCCACCATAATGCGGAGTATGTGACAAAGATGGACCGGGAGCAGGCGGCGCAGACGCTCGGCGCGCTCGTGCGCCGGCTCGGCTATCAGATGCGGGCCGTGCCGTGCGACGAACCCGACGGGACGGCGACGCTGATCACCGCCAAGCGTGGCGCATTCAATAAGCTCGGCTATCTCTTCGCCCATCTGGCGATCATTGTGATTTGCCTCGGCGGGTTGCTTGACAGCAACCTACCGATCAAGCTGCAAATGTGGCTATTCAACAAGACCCCTGTGCAGTCCAACCAGGTGATCAGCCAGATTGGCGCGGAGCACCGGTTGTCGGCGTCCAATCCAACCTTTCGGGGCTATGCCTGGGTGCCGGAAGGCCAGCATGTGTCCACGGCAATACTGAACCAGCAGCATGGTTCCCTGATTCAGGATTTGCCGTTCTCGATCGAGTTGAATAAGTTTATCGTCGGTTATTATTCGACCGGTATGCCTAAGTTGTTCGCCAGCGACATCGTCGTAGTCGACCATGACAGCGGCAAGCGCATCCCGGCGCGTGTCGAAGTCAACAAGCCGTTCGTCTACGGCGGCGTGGCCATCTACCAATCCAGTTTCCAGGATGGCGGCTCGACGATGCGCATGAGCGCTTACCCGATGACCGGCACCAGCAACCAGCCCGTGCCGCTTGCCGGTACGATCGGCGAATCGATGCCGCTGGGATCGCTCGGGCAGGACGACACCGTCGAGTTCACGGATTTTCGGGCCATCAATGTCGAGAATGTGGCGAACGGCGCCGGGCAGAAGGATGCGCGCGGCGTATCGCATCAATCGCTCAAGCAGGCGTTTGACGAACGGTTGGGGTCGGGCGCGAAGACCTCGAAACCGGTCGAGCTGCGCAATGTCGGTCCGTCCGTGCAGTTCAAGATTCGCGACAAGAACGGGCAGGCGCATGAATATAATCATTACATGCTGCCGGTGCTGATCGATGGCCAGCGCTTGTTCCTGGCAGGCATGCGCAGTCGTCCCGATGATCCGTTCCGCTACTTGCGCATTCCGGCGGACAACGCCGGCTCCGTCAATGAATGGATGCGGCTGCGCGCGGCACTGGCGGATCCCGTCGTGCGCGCCGAGGCGGTGCGCCGATTCACCGTACGCTCGATGCCATCGGTCGGCAGTAGTGAATTGCAGAGCCATTTGCGCGACAGCGCCGCGCGCGTGCTGAACCTGTTCGCCGGCGGCGCGCACACCGATGGCATGCCCGCCGGCACGCCCCCGAGCGGCGGATTCCAGGCCGTGGCCGAGTTCATTGACCATTCGGTGCCGAGCGCGGAGCAGCAAAAAGCAGCCGAGTTGTTGTTGCGGATGCTCGAAGGGGCGATCTGGGAAGTGTGGCAGATCGCACGGGAGCGCGCCGGGGAGTCGCCCACGCCGCCCGACGCCGATAACACGCGCTTCATGCAAAGCGCCATGAATGCGTTGTCGGACAGTTTTTTCTACGGCGCGCCAGTGTACCTGCAACTTGACTCCTTCGAGCAGGTGCAGGCGTCGGTGTTTCAGCTGACCCGCGCGCCCGGTAAGCATCTCGTGTATCTTGGCAGCCTCTTGCTTGTGCTGGGTATCTTTGCGATGTTCTACGTGCGCGAACGCCGTCTGTGGATCTGGCTCAAGCCCGAGGGGCAGCACGGCGGCACCCGCGTCCTGATGGCCATGTCCACGGCCCGCAGCACGCTCGATTTTGCTGGCGAATACGTGCGCATGCGCGACGCGCTCGGCGCGGCGCTGGGTGTACGGCCGCTTGATGCAGGCCCGTCGCATGTTGCCACGTCCTATGTCGATACGCATTCGTCCGATGCCGGCGACGATGCACCGTCGTCGCAAACGGGGGGCACGTCGGCACCAACCTTACGGTCCCCGCAAAAGTAAAGATTATGGATTTAACTCATTCGTCTTCCCAGCCCGCTCGGGCTTCAGCGGCGGATACGGCGTCACGCCCGCCGTGCGCCGCCCAAGCCACTGCGTCGGTTGAGGGGCCGTTGGCTGGGCTACCAGACGCCGATACCCGTGCGCTACTGCGCCGCCTGACGCTGCTCGACGGGTTGTTCGCGTTGCTGGTGATTGTAGGCGCGGGCTTCGCGCTGTCGCGCTATCACGTGTACATGAACGGGTATGACGTCGGTGTCCTGTGCGGTACCGTGCCGGCGTTGATCGTGCTGGGCTGGCGCTGGAAACCGGTTCGATGGCTGGCGCTGGGCATCGCGGTGCTGGCACTGTCCGGCGTGGCGCTGTATCGTGGCGACCTGGCACGGGCCGAGTCGACGTTTTTCTTGAAGTACCTGCTGTCGAGCCAGTCGGCGATCCTGTGGATGAGCGCGCTGTTTGTCATCGCGACCGTGTTCTACTGGATCGGCACGCTAACGCGCTCGGCCTCGGGCGGCGCGATCGGCTCGAAGCTGACGTGGGCGGCGGTATGGATGGGATTCGTGGGAATGATGGTGCGCTGGTACGAGTCGTACTTAATCAGCCCGGATGTCGGCCACATTCCGATTTCGAACCTGTATGAAGTGTTCGTGCTGTTCTGCCTAATTACTGCGCTGTTTTATCTTTATTACGAATCGCATTACCGCACGCGGGCGTTGGGTGCATTCGTGCTGCTAGTGATCAGCGCGGCCGTCGGATTTCTGATGTGGTACTCGATATCACGCGACGCGCAACAAATCCAGCCGCTTGTGCCGGCGTTGCAAAGCTGGTGGATGAAGATCCATGTGCCGGCCAATTTCATCGGCTATGGCAGCTTCGCGTTATCGGCGATGGTATCAGTGGCCTATCTGCTCAAGCAGCGCGGCATGCTGGACGATCGGTTGCCTTCGCTCGCATTGCTGGACGACGTGATGTATAAGTCGATCGCGGTCGGCTTCGCTTTCTTCACGATCGCGACCATCCTTGGTGCGTTGTGGGCTGCCGAGGCTTGGGGAGGCTATTGGAGTTGGGATCCGAAGGAAACTTGGGCGCTGATCGTCTGGTTGAATTACGCGGCCTGGCTCCACATGCGGCTGATGAAAGGATTGCGTGGCGTGCCAGCAGCATGGTGGGCGCTGACCGGTTTGCTCGTGACGACTTTTGCGTTCCTCGGCGTCAATATGTTCCTGTCCGGCTTGCACAGCTACGGCAAGCTCTAGGCGTGCGGTGCACGGCGAGGACCCGCATCGCGACCGCCGCCCGCCGGCGGTTTTTTCAGTTGCATTGCATAAAATCGAAATTCGACACGGACAAGGGCGATCCGTCAGAGATCATCCGACGTGCCGAGCCGATCGGCAACGCCAACTATAGAATCATGCGGTGAGGATCGCGCTGCGCGGTAGTACCTTCTGAGCGGTCACCCGGCTCAGTCGGGTAGCACCGATTCGCCGCCCATCAACTGCGCGAGCGTTTCGCGTCGGCGGGCCACGTGCACCCGATCGCCGTCTACAAGCAACTCGGCGGCGCGGGGACGGGTGTTGTAGTTCGAGCTCATTACGAACCCGTATGCGCCGGCTGACTGTATCGCGAGTAGGTCGCCGGACTCCAGCGCGAGTGACCGATCGCGAGCCAACCAGTCGCCACTCTCGCACACCGGGCCGACGATATCGTAGGTCACCGGTGGCCGGCCATCGCGCGGTGCGACCGCGTCGATCGCGTGATATGCGTCGTACATGGCGGGGCGGGCGAGGTCGTTCATCGCCGCATCGACGATCGCGAAATGCTTGTCCGCTCCCGGCTTTAAGTATTCGACGCGGGTCAGCAAAATTCCCGCATTGCCGACCAGCGAACGGCCAGGCTCGAACCAAATTTCACGATGGCCATGTCCACGCTGATCGAAGTGGTCCAGTATCGTTTTCACGAACGTGCCAATGTTCGGCGGCGTTTCGTCATCGTAGCGAATGCCCAGGCCGCCGCCAACGTCGATATGGTCGATTGGCGCGCCGTCTGCTTCGACTTGCGCGACTAACTCGAGTACCTTGTCGATGGCATCGAGGTAGGGGGAAATCTCGGTGATTTGCGAGCCGATATGGCAGTCGATGCCCATAATGCGCACATGCTTCATGCCCAGCGCCGCGCGATACGCCGCACGCGCATCGTCGAAGGCGACGCCGAACTTGTTCGCCTTCAGGCCCGTCGAAATATACGGATGAGTCTTCGCATCGACATCGGGGTTCACTCGCAGCGATATCGGTGCGATTCGGCCTGATTCCCCGGCGACCTGGTTCAGTTGCACCAATTCGGCCAGCGACTCGACGTTGAAGCACCGCACGCCCGCATCCAACGCCATGCGCATGTCGGCTGCGTGCTTGCCGACGCCGGAAAACACCACGTCGTGTGGCTTGCCGCCGGCGGCGAGCACACGTGCGAGTTCGCCGCCGGAGACGATATCGAATCCGGCGCCCAGGCGGGCGAACACATTCAGCACGGCAAGGTTGCTGTTGGCCTTGACCGCGTAATGGACCTTGGCGCGGCGGCCGGTGCACGCGCCCGCATAGGCCTGGTAGGCGTCGGTCAGCGCGGCACGCGAATAGACGTAGAGCGGCGTGCCGTATTGTTCGGCGAGTTGGCCGGCGGGCACGCGCTCAACGTGCAATTGACCGTCGACGTAGGCGAAGGCATGGACCATGAGTCAGCGGGCAGGTTGAACCGTACCGGAGGCAGGCCGCGGAACGGACAGGTCTGGCGCGATCCGAAGGCCGCGCTGCAATGGGTCATCGAGGGATGGCGTCGCGGATGCGCCCATGGCGCTGCTGGCCGACGACGCAGCGGGGGTGGACGCCGGTTGTGCGATGAAGGCCGGCCGTTCAGGCAGCGGCGGCACACTGGGCAAGTACAACGGGCCACGCTGTCCACAGCCCGCGAGCACGGCGACTCCCCAAGCCACGATACCATACGACACCGCGCCGGCACGTGCGCGCGGACCCGCTACAATACCCGACAACCCTGAAACGACACGCATGACAAACCCTGTCAATTTAACCGGTGGAGTTTAGCATGACCGATACCGAATACCTGGAGCTGGCCGAACAGACGCTTGACGCCGTGCAGACCGCACTCGAGGGCGCGGCCGATGAGGCGGGCATCGACGTCGAATGCGAACGTAGCGGAAACGTGCTGACGCTCGAATTCGACGACGACTCGAAGATCATCGTGAACCTGCAGCCACCGATGCAGGAGATTTGGATCGCGGCGAAGTCCGGTGGATATCACTTCAAGTATATCGACGGCGCGTGGCGCGATACCCGCACATCGACCGAGTTTTTTGCGACGTTGTCCGCCGCGGTGTCGCAGCATGCGGGCCAGCCGGTCACGCTAGCACGCGCGTTGTGAGCCGCCGTGCGGTGCACGGTGTTCCGTGCGCGCCGCGCTTGGGCGGCGTGCTCACTGGCCCTTGAACAGGTTCATGATGTTCTGTCGTTCGGACTCGTTCACGCTCGCGTTGACACCCGATTCCGAGGCGGCGCTCACCGATTCCTCAGCCAGCGCCGAGCCAGGTATGTCGACTGTCGCCACGAACCCTGAGCCCGGCACCATGTTGGCGTAGTACAGTTCGCCGCCGATATCCTCGATGCCCGGTGGGCGGGGCATGGTGTAGGTGGGTTTGCCCTTGAGCGCCCGGCCCATGTAGTCGATCCAAATGGGCAATGCGAGGCCGCCGCCGGTTTCGCGATCGCCTAGACTGCGCGGGCTGTCAAAGCCGATCCATGCGACTGCGACCAGCGTGTGCTGGTAGCCGGCGAACCAGGCGTCGCGCGAATCGTTGGTCGTGCCGGTCTTGCCGCCGATGTCCACGCGTTTGAGCACGTTCGACTTGGCGCCCGTTCCGCGCTGTGCGACACCGATCAGCAGGTTGTTCATGATGTACGCATTGCGCGGATCGATCGCGCGCGGCGCATTCCGGTCGGCCACCACGGGTTGTGCGCGCGCGACGAGCGCGCCACGCGCATCGGTGATCTCGGCAATCAGGTAGGGATTGATCCGGTAGCCGCCGTTGGCGAACACCCCATAGCCGGCGGCCATCTGCAAGGGCGTGACGAGCCCCGCGCCGAGCGCCATCGGCAGGTAGGCGGGATGTTTATCCGCGTCGAAGCCGAATTGCGTGATGTACTGCTGTGCGTAGTGTGTGCCGATATGGCCTAAGATCCGGATCGATACGAGGTTCCTCGACTTCTGCAGCGCGGTGCGCATTGTTATCGGCCCATCGTAGCTGCCGCCGTAGTTCTTCGGCTCCCACGCATGACCGCCAGGTGTGGTCGGCGCAAAGTACAGCGGCGCGTCATTGATCATCGTCGCCGGACCCAGCCCCTTGTCCAGCGCGGCCGAATAGATGAACGGCTTGAAGCTCGAACCGGGCTGACGCCACGCCTGCGTGACGTGATTAAATTTGTTCTTGTTGAAATCAAAGCCACCGATCAGTGCGCGGATCGCGCCATCCTGCGGTGTGAGCGCGATGAGCGCGCTCTCAATCTGGGGCAGTTGCACGATGCTGAACGCACCGTCCGCGGCCTTGGTGATCCGGATGATCGATCCGGGGCGGATGCGCTGGTTCCGCTGCGCACGCCCGGACAAGGCCGCGGCGGCAAAGTGCAGGCCGTCGCCTTGGATGGTGACGGTATTGCCGTCGATCAGCGTAGCCTTGACCTCGTGCGGGCCCGCTTGCGTGACGACGGCGGCGACCAGTTCGCCGTTGTCCGGGTGTTCGAGCAATGCGTCATCGATTGCCTGCTCGCGCTCGGCGGCATCCTGCGGCAATTCGATAAACCCTTCCGGCCCACGGTAACCGTGGCGGCGGTCGTAGTCCATCACGCCCTTGCGCACGGCGCGGTATGCGGCCTCCTGGTCTGCCGAATCGATCGTCGTCACGACCTCGAAGCCGCGTGTGTAGGTCTCGTCGCGATACTGCGCGTACATTAACTGCCGCACCATCTCGGCCACGTACTCAGCGTGCACGCTGTACGGCGTGCTCACTGTCTTGAGCACGATCGGCTCGTGTACCGCCGCATCGTATTGATCTGCGCTGATGTAGTGCAACTCGAGCATACGTTGCAGGATGTACTCCTGGCGTATCTTCGCGCGCCGGGGGTTGACCACGGGGTTGTATGCGGATGGCGCCTTGGGCAGCCCGGCGAGCATGGCCGCCTGAGCGAGCGTCACGTCCTTCAAATCTTTGTTGAAATACACGCGCGCCGCGCTAGCGAAACCGTACGCCCGTTGCCCAAGATAGATCTGATTCATGTAGACCTCAAGAATCTGATCCTTCGTCAACGCCGACTCGATCTTATACGCGAGCAGCATCTCGTACAGCTTGCGGGTGTAGGTTTTCTCGCTGGACAAAAAGAAGTTGCGTGCCACCTGCATCGTGATTGTACTGGCGCCTTGCGCACTGCCGCCGCGGGTGAAATTGGCCACGCCGGCGCGCACGATGCCGGTCAGGTCGACGCCGCCATGATTGTAGAAGCGATAGTCCTCAATCGCCAGCACGGCCTTTTTCATCACATCCGGGATTTCGTTGAATCGCACGATACGCCTGTGCTCCTCGCCGAATTCGCCGATCAGTACATGGTCCGCCGTATAGATGCGCAGTGGCACCTTGGGCCGGTAGTCCGTCAATGCGTCCAATGATGGAAGGTTGCGCTCGGCGACAAGCGTTGCGTAGCACAGCACCAGCACCAGCGCCAGTATCGTACCGATCAGCAGGGTGCCCAGCGCGAGCAGAGCCCGCCACCATAGCGCGCGCTTGCGCTTTGGGCCGGCCGGAGGAGGAGAGGCGTCAGGCGTCGTCGATTGCATGGGAATACCAAAAACACGAACTCGCGATTATAGCGGGGCGTGCTGGCATGACTGCCCGCCTTGCCCACAACGATGCTTATTGTGGGCGCGATGTGGCGTGAGTGAGCCGCCGCTGGCCGATCAGCCGAATGTTCGGCGGCGGCGTGGCTCGCAACAATGTCTGCATGCTTTGTCGAGCGTAGAGCCGGAGTGGTTTCCGGCCGATGCGGTGTAGCAAGGAGGGAACATGCAGAATGCTTTATTGTCCGTCGGGCGCCGGTTCGCGGCGGGAATCGACATTACGCCGTTGGAAATCCGGATGGCGGTGGCCAGCCGCAGGCTGGCTGACGGCGCCGACGTGCGCGTTGAGCACCTGGCGGCACAACCGCTGCCGGCGGGCGTGGTGGAGGATGCCGAAATCCTGCGGCCCGAATGCGTGTCGCGGGCATTGAGCGCATTGCGCGATGGTATGCCGATACGGCGGTCCCTCGCCAGCGTGCGATACGCGATGGCGTTGCCGCCGACGGTGACCTACACGGGCGTGGCCTCGCTCGCTGAGCTGGCGCGGCGCACGCCCGGCCTCGCTTCGGCGCAGCACGCTTGCACCGCATTCGACGAATTGGAGCCGGCCGTGCTGGCCGAGGCCGAACGCCTGTTTGGCGTGGATCCATCGTCAATCGTCGTCGATTGGCTCATGGCGGATCGGGACGACGATCCCGATGCGGTAACGATCACCGCCGCTTCGCGTGATTGGCTCGATATACGGATCGCCACGGCAGCGGCTGCGAACATCGCGCTCAGTACGGTGGACGGCGAGGCTGCGGCCGCACTGCGTGCGTGCCGGTTGCAGGGGGCACTGGTGTTGCCCGCCGGTTGTCGCTGGTGCGCGATATGGGCCGGCGGTGGCGCGGTGTATGCATGGCTGCTGCGTGGCACAATGATACGGCGCGAGTGGCAGGCGTTATCCGGGCATCAGGGCCCAATATTGGACGCGCTGCGTGACGCGCTGGCCTCGGATGACCTCTCAGGTGCCGTGGTGGGCGGCGAGGTTGCCGCGATCGCGGCCGCGGGGCTCGATTTCGATGCGTTGCGCGGCGCGCTCGGATGCGATCCGCAGCTATTCCGGTGTGCGCCATTTTGCCGTGCGTCGATCGCCGCACAACCGTGCAGCAACAGTCCGGCGTATGCCGTCGCCTTCGGGCTCGCGATGCGCGGAGTGCTCGAATGAGCAACGTGTCAGCGAGGGCGCGTGACGGGCGTTGCCGCGCGGCATGTGCGTTGCTGCTCGGCGACCTTGGCGGTTTTAACCTGTTGCCCTATCGCGCGCGGCGCCGAGGCAGAATGCGCCAACGCAGAGCGTTTGGCGCGGCATGTGCCGCGTTGGGCGGCGTGGGAGTCGCGGCGATCGTGGCGGCCGCCGCTGGACGCAATGACATCGCGGCTGAGCAGAACCGGCAACGGCTCGAAAGTGACCTTGCGGCTGCAGCGATTCCGATGGCCGAGCATGCCAGCCTGCAGGCCGAGCTGGGTGCCTACCGTGCGTTTTGCGAGCACGCGACACAGCGCGCGGTGCGTAGGGATCAGTTGCTCGCGTTGCTTGACCGCCTGTCGAGGGCCGCAGCCCATGACGTGCGCCTGACCGAACTGAGTCGGCGCGGCGACGAGACATTCGTCAGCGGACAAGCCACTAGCCAGCCTGCTTTATCCGCATGGCTCAATGAATTGCGGCATGCGCCAGGCGTGGTTTCGACCAGCGTCCTGTCGTTTCGGCGTGTGCCGCCTGATCGTGAGGCTGACGGCACAGGCCGCACCACGCCTGCTGGCGCGTTCGACTTTACTGCGCGGTTGACCCACGCCGGTATGCGGCCGCCGGCATCGCCGCATGAGCAGCGTGTTGCTGCGCGAGGTGTGGAGCAGTTTGTCGACGCTGGAGCGCCCTCATGATGGCGCACACAATCGACGCTTCCCCATATAGCTTACGCGCTCAGGCGGCGCGGCTTGCGTCGTGGCGGGTGTTGGCGCGGCCGCTGGAGCAGTGGCCGGCCCTGCCGTTCCGTATCGCGATAGGGGCGCTGGCCGCGTTGTCGTTCGGCGGCACGCTGTATGTGTCGCAATCCTCGCGCGACGAGCGCATGCGCGCCGAGGCCGTGGCGGTGGCTGAGTTGCGTGCAAAGACTGCGCAAGCCCATCGGCAAGTCAGCGCGTTGCCTGCACTCAGGCGCCAATTGGAGCAGGCGCGTGCTGGGCGAATCGATCCGGACATCGCACAGCACATGCAAAGGATCGACACGTTGGCAGCCCATGCGGGCCTGTTACTCGACAGCGTCGAGCCTGTTACCGAAGTCGCGGTGGGCGAATACCGAGGCGAGGGGGCGCAAGCAGTCGAGCGGCAGACGGCCAGGCTGGTCGCATCCGGCGACTTTATCGGCGCGTGGTCCTTTCTCAACTCTTTGAGCGCGCTGCCGGTGATCGCGGTACCCGACGAAGTTCAGCTGAAAGTGGACGGTGGACAACTCTCGTTGCACGCCATGTTGACGCTATACGGAATGCACGGTGGAACCGGTCTTGCTGCAGCTGGCTGCGGCCGCGAGGGGCGGCACGAGTCCCGCGTGCCGTTGCCGGCGCGCAGCCTGGCGGCGGATGCCGTTCGTGTGCATGATGCCAGCAAGGATGCCGCTGTCGAGCGAGACGTCAATGCCGACCGAAGGCGTGCTGGCAACCTACCTTCGCCGTTGCCACCGGATCCTTTTAGTGGGTCCCGCGCACGCCAGCCTCGCATGGCATCGGTCACGTCACCGGCGTGGATCGGTACGATATGGAGCGGGTCGCGCCGGATCGCTGTGGTCGATGCAATCCAATCCCGTCTGCCGGCCGCCCCAAGCGATGGCGTTGACTCGGCGGGGGCCATTGCCGACGGCGCGGCCTGGGAGGCTGAGTGCAGCGATCGTGGACCATTGGCGCTATCAGCGGAGGGCTACGGGTGAGCAGTGTTCGATTCGGCAACACGCGTTGCGTGGCGGCGCGGTGTTGCGTCGCCACGCTGGGCGTTGCGCTTGTCGGGCTGACCGGGGCGGCTGATGCTCGCGCCTCGTTGGCCACAGGGCGGCCTGTGTCACTTACCATGGCCGAGCACGACGTGCGCATGCTGCAACTGCCGAGCGCGGCGATGGCGGCGGGGGCGCCGGCAGTTCGCCTTGGGCCTATGCCGAGGCTTGCGTCCACTCCCACTCCCACTCCTACACCCACGCCTACGCCTACGCCTGTGTCCGGGCCCACCACACCCGCGTCCGGGCCTACATCCGCGTCCGGGCCTACATCCGTGTCCGGGCCTATACCCGCGTCCGGGCCCATACCCGCGCAGACGCCATTGCCGGCACCGAAGATCGGCGCGTGGGAGGGCACCGGGTCATCCGCTTCCCCACCGGCCGCGCGTAGTGGCTCGCGCTCCGGCGCAAACGTGCACGATGGTGCGGATGCGACCAGGCCGATCTCCTTGACTTTTCGTGACGCGGAACTGAGCACGGTACTCGGCGCCTTTGCCGAATTCACGGGATCCAACATCATCGTCAGCGATAAGGTCCGCAAAAAAGTGTCGCTGCATCTGGTCGACGTGCGATGGTCCCATGCACTGGCTGCGCTGCTGCAAGCGCACGGACTTGAAATGGAGCGACGCGGCAATGTGATATGGATCGCGCCGGCGGCCGAAATCGCGGCGCGAGAACGCGCATTGCTGGAGGTGCGTGCGAAACGATTGCAACTAGAGCCGCTGGCTAGTCGCCTGTTCGAACTGCATTATCAGCGGGCCGAAGACGTGCGCACGATGATCTGCGCATCGGGCAGTCAGCGGCTGTTGTCTAGCCGCGGCGCGGCGAATGCCGACCCGCGTACCAATCAATTGTTCGTCACCGATGTCCCCGGCCGGCTGGCCGACATCGCGTCGCTGATCCAGGCGATCGATCGGCCGACCCGGCAGGTGTTGATCGAGGCGCGGATCGTTGAGGCGGATGATGGATTTTCTCGCGCGCTGGGTGCACGAGTCGCGATGCTCAAGCGCGACGGCGGCGATAGTCCGACATCCGGTGGCGAGGTGGCGTCTCAAGGTAGCACCGGGGCGGGGCTGCGGGGGCCGATGGTCGATCTGTTGGCGGCTCCGCTTTCCGGGTTTGCGCCGGCCAGCGCGGGCATTGGGCTGCTGAGCGCGTCGGTATCGAGGCTGCTCGACATCGAACTGAATGCACTGGAGATGCAAGGGCGCGGCCGCGTGGTATCGAGCCCGCGTGTGATTACCGCGGATCGTTTCAAAGCCGTGGTCGAGCAGGGGGCCGAAGTACCGTACCAGACCCGTACCCAGCGGGGCAGCGCGGTACAGTTTCGGCGCGCGACGCTCAAGCTCGAAGTCGAGCCGCGCATTACGCCTCGCGGACATGTGATACTAGACCTCGACATTGCGAAAGACAGTGTTGGCTCTGAGACGTCACATGGGCCGGCGATCCATACGAAGCGGGTGCAGACGAGCGTGGAGGTCGAAAACGGTGGCACGGTCGCGATTGGCGGTATTTATTCCCAGGACGATCGGCAAGATGAGGCCCGCGTGCCCATCCTCGGTGATATCCCGCTGATCGGTGCTTTGTTCCGGCATCGGATCCGAAGTGACCGTCACAGTGAATTAATCATATTGATTACGCCCACTGTCGTTACTGGGCTGCAGGCAACTGCATCCGGGGCGCGACGCAAGGACCTTGGCGCCACATCATGGGCCGGCGGCGTCGAAGCCGACTCTTCGCAGGGGACCGAAACGGACCCGCCGCCGCCGGCTGAAATGGGCCCGTTGCAACCAACCGAAGCGAGCTCACGACGGCCTGCCGAGGCGGATCCGTCACAGTCCGCCGAGCAGGACGCACACGAAACTGCTGAGCAGCATGAGGGGTGATGCGCAAACCGTCCGCGTCGCCCGTCGCGATGCGTGTCCCGGCGCTACAAGTACAGAGGTACTGCGTTGCGGCCTCGACAAACCACGACGTTTGCAATTAAGCTGCGCGACGGACCAGTAGATTCATGTCAATGACACAGTTGCTCGACGCGACGGCAAACGCCAGCGTTTTTTTCATCGGATTGATGGGGGCGGGAAAGACGACGGTCGGTCGTGCTGTCGCCCGTCGCCTCGGACGCCCCTTCGTCGATTCTGACCACGAAATCGAAGCCCGTACGGGCGCGCGCATTCCCGTGATATTCGAGCACGAGGGGGAGGAGGGCTTCCGCCACCGGGAATCGGCGATTATCGACGAGTTGACGCGCCGTCCAGGTCTGGTCCTTGCGACGGGCGGTGGTGCAGTGATGCGCCCCCAAAACCGTGAGTGGCTGCAGGCGCGCGGCATTGTCATTTATTTGCGCGCCACGCCGCATGACTTGTGGCTGCGCACCCGTCGCGATAAGAATCGTCCACTGCTGCAAACCGACGATCCGCGCGGTAAGCTGGAATCGCTGTTCGCGCTGCGAGATCCACTGTATCGTGAATGCGCCCATTTCGTGATTGAAACCGGACGGCCCACCGTCAATGGTCTTGTCAATATGGTACTCATGCAACTGGAACTGATCGGCATCCGCCCGCAACCCGACTGCGACGCATCGCAGGATGCCCTGCCGCCCCATGACAATGCTTGTTGAGCCGCCCCGTATGACCCACGTCGAAGTTGCACTGGGCGAGCGCGCCTACCCGATCCATATCGGTGCGAGCTTGCTCGACCGGGAAGCGTTGTTCGCGCCGCATATTCGCGGGACCTGCGTGGCCATCGTGACCAATACCACAGTCGAGCCGCTGTACGGCACGCGGGTACGGGCAGCGCTTGAGCGCGCCGGCAAGCGCGTGCAGACGATCGTGCTGCCCGATGGCGAAGCGCACAAGGACTGGCCAACGCTGAACCAGATATTCGATGCGTTGCTGGGTCAGCATGCAGACCGCAAGGTGACGCTGGTCGCGCTGGGCGGCGGTGTCATCGGCGACATGACCGGCTTTGCCGCCGCATGCTACATGCGGGGTGTGCCGTTCATTCAGGTGCCGACCACGCTGCTGTCCCAGGTCGATTCGTCGGTTGGTGGCAAGACCGGCATCAATCATCCGCTCGGCAAGAACATGATCGGTGCGTTCTACCAGCCGCAAGCGGTGATCGCCGACATCGGCACGCTGGACACGCTGCCGCAGCGTGAGCGTGCCGCCGGCCTCGCCGAGGTCATCAAGACAGCGGCTATCGCGGATCCGGTATTCTTTGACTGGATTGAAGCGAATATCGACGCGTTGAACCGTTGTGACGCATCGGCGCTGGCATGGGCGGTCAAGCGCTCCTGCGAGTTGAAGGCGAAGGTGGTCGCCGCTGACGAGCGCGAGGCAGGTTTGCGCGCGATACTGAATTTTGGACATACGTTCGGTCATGCGATCGAGGCCGGCCTTGGGTATGGCCAGTGGCTGCATGGCGAGGCGGTCGGTTGTGGGATGGTGATGGCCGCGGACCTATCGGTACGGCTTGGCCTGCTGGACGAGGCCACGCGCGAGCGACTGGTCCGATTGATCGGCGCAGCGCACTTGCCCACGCGTGCGCCGGCACTTGGCACGGATCGGTATGTCGAACTGATGCAGGTCGACAAGAAGGTGGACAGCGGTACGATAAAGTTCATCCTGTTGAAGCGAATCGGTGACACGCTGATCACCGGTGCGCCCGATGCTGAGGTGCGCGCGACTCTGGCGGCGAGCGTCTGAGTTCACGCCCCGGCGTCCGGACGGCTGAAGCAGGGCGGCCGCAGTCGTTGCTTAAGGAGTGTCGGTAAGTGAAGAGTGCATTCGAAGGTCAATGTTGGCATATGATGCCGACCTTGTGCGATCTCGAGGATCATCTGGCGCCATATGCGGTGTCTTCACGGCTGTCCCGCGGGCGCCGCCATCCGGAACCCGCGCCGGATTCCCGGACCGAGTTCCAGCGCGATCGGGACCGTATCATCCATTCAACGGCGTTTCGGCGCCTCGAGTACAAGACGCAGGTGTTTGTCAATCACGAGGGCGATCTGTTTCGCACGCGACTGACCCACAGCCTGGAAGTGGCACAGATCGCGCGTTCGGTGGCGCGCAACCTGCGCGTCAACGAGGACCTGGTCGAGGCGATCTCGTTGGCGCACGATCTCGGGCATACGCCGTTCGGCCATGCCGGGCAGGATGCGCTGAACGAATGCATGCACGAGTTTGGTGGATTCGAGCATAACTTGCAAAGTCTGGCGGTGGTCGATGAGTTGGAGGAGCACTATGGCGGATTCAACGGCCTGAATCTGTGCTTTGAGACCCGCGAGGGCATCTTGAAGCACTGCTCGCGTGACAACGCGCGGCGCCTGGGCGAGCTCGGCGAACGCTTTCTGCACGGGCGCCAGCCTTCCATCGAGGCGCAGATTGCCAACCTTGCCGACGAAATCGCGTACAACAATCATGATATCGACGATGGGCTGCGCTCGGGGCTGCTGTCCCTGGAGCAACTCGATGCGGTCGAACTGTGGCGTGTGCATCATGCATTGGCGAGGCAGGTCCATCCGACGCTGGATGGACGGCGGCTGATCCACGAAACGATACGGCGGATCATCAATACGTTGATCGTCGATTTGATCGGTGCGACGGCTGAACGCCTGGCGATGGCGGCGCCAGACTCGGTCGATGCGGTTCGCGCATCGGCACCGTTGGTCGCGCACAGCGACGCGGTCGCGACGCAAGCGCGCGAACTCAAACAGTTCTTGTTCCACAACCTGTATCGCCATTATCGTGTGATGCGTATGGCGAACAAGGCGCGTCGCGTGGTCGTAGGGTTGTTCGATGCGTTCCGGGACGAGCCGCGCTTGCTGCCACCCGATTACCAGTGCGATGATCCGGCCACGCAGGCTAGACTCATAGCGCATTACATCGCCGGGATGACGGATCGGTATGCGCTGAAGGAATATCGCCGCCTGTTCGTCATCGACGACGGCTAAACGCCCACACTTGCTTTCCCCGCGTGGTTGACTTGCGCTGCTTCTCTTTTTATTCAAACGAGGAATGCAAGATGGCCGATTGGCCTTATCCGCGCGTGGTCGCGCACCGGGGTGGCGGTACGCTGGCGCCAGAAAACACACTAGCGGCGATCCGCGTCGGTGCGGAGCTGGGGCTCAAGATGGTTGAGTTCGATGCCAAGTTGTCCGCCGACGAGGTGGCGTTTCTGCTGCACGACGATACAGTGAATCGGACCAGCGATGGCCGGGGTGCTGTCGCGCGCAAACAGTACGCGGCGATTGCCCGGCTGGATGCCGGCAGCTGGTTCGATGGGCGTTTCAGTGGTGAGTGGATGCCGACGCTGCAGCAGGCGAGCGAGTGCTGTCGCGCGCTGGAGCTGATCGCCAACGTCGAAATCAAACCGTGTCCGGGGCGCGAAACCTTGACCGGGCGCATCGTGGCAGGCGAAGTGGCGCGATGGTGGGCGGGCGCCATGCCGCCGGCGCTGCTCTCATCGTTTTCTCTTGAGGCGCTGCACGGCGCGCGCGCCGCGGCGGCGCATCTGCCTCGCGGCTGGCTGGTCGGCGCCGTGCCGGCGAACTGGCGCGAGCACGCCCGTGCGCTCGGCTGCATCTCATTGCACGTGGACCACCGCCAGTTGACCGCCGCGCGCGTTGCACAAATCAGTGAAGCCGGCTTGCGTGTCTTTGCCTATACCGTCAATACGCCGGAACGCGCCCACGAACTTGTCGAGTGGGGAGTCGATACGGTTTGCACAGACCGCCTCGACTTGATCGGCGCGGACTTTTTGGCTAGGGCGACGGGCTTGCACCACGCTACGCACGGTAAGTCCCCTACGGCGAGCCGGTAATTTGTACACCGTAGGAGGATGCCGTACTACGTAAGACGTTTGGCATCGCGAAGGATACGCCACCTATCGGTGAAAATGTCGATCCGTCAATGTGGCGCCGCGCCAGTGTCGCGATGCCGCGCCGCTAACGGCGCAGCAGACCGGTGCTGGGCCTGTGCGCCGCGTCTCGGCGCGGGGCGTTGCTAAGCGCGTCCCAGCAACAAGCCCAGTAGCAACGCTGCGCCGGCGGCGGCAGCAACGGCCTGCCATGGGCGCTCATGGACATATTCATCCGCACCGCCCCAGGCGGCCTGCGCGCGGCGCTTCACGTTCTCCTGGGTATCTTCTAAGCGCGAGCGCGCGGCTTCAAGCTTGTCCCGCAATTGCTGGCGCAAAATCTCGGCATCGGCTTGAGTACTGTCAGTTAGCGTATTTTCCAATTCGGACAATAGCTCACGTACTTCGGCGCTCACGTCCTGTACGGCATGGCGTCCATGGTGTGCGATACGCCGCGCGCGGTGGCCGGCCTTGTCGAACGAATCCCCTAGCGCCTGGCGGGTATTTTCCAAATTTGCCATTACAGCTTCCTCCAGTATTGTCGAAATGTTCGACGGTGTTGCAAAAAAACAACTTGTGGTGGCACGCGACGTGCGTGAAACCACTAAACAGCGGTGGCGCGGCGAGCGAATGTCAACACGCCGCTTCAGGTTGGTCCTGCAATCCGCAATTTGGTTCTCGACGGCGGTGACAGTGTGCAATGCGGCTGTCGGTGCCGCCACAGTGAAGCACATTGCAGGCCAACCCGAAGGGTGTTGGTGTTGTGCTGGTCAAGGCTGGCGATAGCTGCGCCGCCGACCAAGGCGGGCGTCACGGAAGTAGACGGTGCGCGAGCTAAGGTAGTGTCACGCAGCTAAACGACGCGCGGGCAAGGCAGGTGCCATGCAGACTCACGTTGCAGGGAACAAGCATGAGGTGCAGTTGCAAGCACCGCTCTCGGCACGGAAGAGGCTAGCATGCCGGCTGCTCCCCGGAGCGGCGGGCGTCAGAAGCGGTAACCGACGTTTAGAAGCGTGACGAGCGGATTCAACTTGATGTGTGCGTGGCTCGTGACGTTACGCATGCCGACCGGTGTTTGAGCGACGGTATGCAGCTTAGCATCGGTTGAAAATGGGAGGAACGACACGGAAAAGCTGGCGAAAATGTGCTTGTTGAAGTTGTACGCAAAACCCGCGTTGAACACCGGCGCCCAGGCGCTGTCTACCTCCACAGAGGTCCGACCGTGCAACTGCCGCGACACGAACGTCGGATTCGTGATCCGCGCGTTGGTGAACCAGATGTAGCTCACGCCGATTCCGACGAACGGACGAAACGCAGCATCTGCATGGCGGAAGTAGTATTTGAAGACAAGCGCAGGACTCCATTGTCGCGCCTCGCCGAGTTTGCCGTACGAGGCGAGGGTGCCGCCGCCGCGCAGGTCGAATTTGGGCGGAATGCCCGCATCGGCTTGGACGGCGAAGTTGTCGGTGATGAAGTACCCTGTGGAGAAGCCGAAAGTATCGGAAGAGCCGATACTGGCGCTCGACCCAGGGACTGCGATATTGACCGGGGAGCCACCGATGTTCGTGGTTCTCAGTACGTCGCTGCTGTCTTGCGGCGCAAGATGGAACCATCCGGCTGCCATGTAGACGCTGCCAGCCGTTTGAGCATGTGCCTGATTGAAGCAGCAGGCGATGGCCGCGAACCCCAGGATGGCCTTAATGACGCGTATTAATTGCACTGTGCTCCTCCATTTTTTTAAAGCTTACCCATTATGCAGACAACGTTTCAAACGAACCATAGTCCTGCGTTAAGCATTTTCCCTAAAGCTGGGACGCAGTTGGCTTTGCACGCCGCGTCGTGCGCGAGCGCCGCGGGATGATTGACTCCGCGGATATACTCTAAGTGTGATCTAAACGGAAATTCCTGCAATGGCCCGGTTAGCACGTCTTTATGTCCCCGACCAGCCGCAGCACGTGATTCTGCGAGGCATCGATCATCAGCCTGCTTTCGTCGATGACGAGGATTATGCGCTGTTTGTCGAGTGCTTGAAAACGGCATCACGCGACCACCGACTTGCGGTCCACGCGTATGTTCTGATGCCGTCGGCGGTGCAGTTGCTGGCGACGCCGCGCGAGGAGTCCAGTCTTCCCAAGGCGATGCAGGCCGTGGGTAGACGCTACGTCGCACACTTCAATCGTCGCTATGGGCGACGCGGTACGCTGTGGGAAGGGCGCTACCGTGCCACGGTGATCGAAGCAGAGCGGTATTTCATGCTGGGCAGCCGGCTGGTGGAGCTTAGTCCGGTGCGCGAGCGCCTCGTTTCTTCTGTCGACGCATATCAGTGGTCTAGCTATCGACACCATGTTGGCCTCGCACTCGATCCGCTGATTACCGACCATCCGTTGTATTGGGCGCTGGGCAATACGCCGTTCGAGCGCCAGCACGCCTACAAAGCGCTGTGTGAGCAGGCGTTGGATGAAAACGCGGTCAATGAGCTGCAGCAGGCTACGCTCAAGGGTTGGGTGCTGGGGAGCGAAAGTTGGCGCGACTGGGCGGCTCGGCAAGCGAACCGCCGCGTGTCGCCATTGCCGCGTGGACGCCCTCGCAAGACGCGGGCCGACGATGATCAGGGGCCGGCCGGTGTGCAGTCGCCTGGTGCAGAGGCCGAAGGCGAGGCCTCGGCTGTTGCACGCCCGTCAGGCGATGTGCCGTCGCCGGAGGCGGGTCGCTCAAGTGAGGCAGGGCCGGTCAATGAGCCGTCCGTACAGAATGTGCAGGCGGGGCGGGCCACGACTGGCCTTGATGCTGCTGACACGAGCGCGAGCGGCGATGGCGCTCCGGCACGGGCATCGGGGGAGGGGCCGGCCAATGGCGATTCGGAAACGGATCATCCCGCTTCAACGTAGGGCATCTCTGTCAGCGGCGGCTCTACCGGCGACAACCCGCTTATTGACTACCGGTGGCTCCCCTGGAGCGGCATGACATCGATGTTTCCATATCGAGTAGTCCCCCTGTCGAGCGGTGCTACATTGGGCGGACTACATCAGGCGTTTCACATCGAGAAGTTGCCTCCTGCGGCGTTTTCCCTTCGGTGTTCTCCTTCCGGTGTTCTCCTTCCGGTGTTCTCCTTCCGGTGTTCTCCTTCCGGTCTCCTACATCGGGCAGTCACCCCTGCGGAAGTTCCTCATCGGGCGACACGGTAGCCCGGGACCGCGTGACACACAGGCCCCCCGCAATGATGCATCGAGTGCGGAACGGGCAGGGGCAAGCGTGGTGCATTTCGGTTGCCATGGACACCGTCTTGATCGGGTGAAGCAGGCACACCAAGGCGTGCTGCTTGTACACCCCATTGATATGGAACCAATTTTTATGAACAAAAAATAGTGATGAATATTATGGGGGGTCGTATCAATCAATTTTTCTTGGCATCCTATCGATTCGTTGCGTATATTCCGATTTCCAGCTGATTTATCGTCTCC
The DNA here is from genome assembly GCF_037389205.1 of Mycetohabitans sp. B46. Lineage (NCBI taxonomy): Bacteria > Pseudomonadati > Pseudomonadota > Betaproteobacteria > Burkholderiales > Burkholderiaceae > Mycetohabitans > Mycetohabitans sp. B46. Next base: position 119,463 of record NZ_JADBGL010000006.1, on the reverse strand, counting down.
ATGTTCAGCAGTCGCGGCCGCTACTGATCCAGCGCGACATGCGCTGGTAACCTTGCCGCGCCAGCGACGCAGCGTTTAAGCGCGAGTTTTCCAGGCCGTTTGCACCTAATCACAATTACGGTGTCCCCATGAAAGACGCAGCACAATCGATCGTCGGCCAGGGTTTGCCCGAAGCACAAGGCCTGTACGCGCCAGAAAATGAACATGACGCGTGTGGCGTTGGTTTTGTCGCGCACATCAAAGGCCGCAAGCGCCATGAGATCGTGGAGCAGGGCCTGAAAATTCTCGATAACCTGGATCATCGCGGCGCGGTGGGCGCGGATCCGCTAATGGGCGACGGCGCCGGCATCCTGATCCAGATTCCGGATGCGTTCTATCGCGAGGAGATGGCGCGGCAGGGTGTGACGTTGCCGCCGTCCGGCGAGTACGGCGTTGGCATGATTTTTCTGCCCAAAGAGCACGCATCGCGCCTGGCGTGCGAGCAGGAACTCGAGCGCACGGTCAGAGCCGAGGGGCAAGTGGTACTCGGCTGGCGCGACGTGCCAGTCGACGGCGCGATGGACATGTCGCCGATGGTGAAGGCCAGCGAGCCGGTGATCCGCCAAATTTTCATCGGTCGCGGCAAGGACATCATGGTTACCGATGCGCTCGAGCGCAAACTGTACGTGATCCGCAAGACGGCCAGCCACCGTATCCAGGCGCTCAAGCTCAAGCATGGCAAGGAGTATTTCGTGCCGTCGATGTCGGCGCGCACGGTCGTCTACAAGGGGCTGCTCCTGGCGAGGCAGGTGGGAATCTACTATCGCGACCTGCAGGACGCGCGGGTCGTGTCGGCGCTTGCGTTGGTGCACCAGCGTTTCTCGACCAATACGTTCCCAGCGTGGGAGTTGGCGCACCCATACCGGTTGATTGCACACAACGGTGAAATCAACACGGTCAAGGGCAATGTCAACTGGCTAAACGCGCGCACCGGGGCTATCGCAAGCCACGTGCTCGGCGATGATCTGCACAAGCTGTGGCCGCTAATCTACCCGGGCCAGTCCGATACGGCTTCGTTTGATAACTGCCTCGAATTGCTGGTGATGGCGGGCTATCCGCTGGCTCACGCGATGATGATGATGATTCCGGAGGCGTGGGAGCAGCACGCGCTGATGGATGAAAACCGCCGCGCGTTCTACGAATATCATGCGGCGATGATGGAGCCGTGGGACGGTCCGGCGGCGATCGCGTTCACCGACGGTCGCCAGATTGGCGCGACGCTGGATCGCAACGGCTTGCGTCCGGCGCGCTACCTCATCACCGATGACGACATGGTGATCATGGCATCCGAGGCCGGCGTGCTGCCGATCCCCGAGTCCAAGATCGTCAAGAAGTGGCGCTTGCAGCCGGGCAAGATGTTCCTCATCGACATGGAGCACGGCCGCATCATCGATGACAAGGAATTGAAAGACAATTTAGCGAACGCGAAGCCGTATAAGAGCTGGATCGACGCGGTGCGCATCAAGTTGGACGAAATTGAGCCGAAGCCGGAGGACGTCGCGGTGGCGGCCGAGCCGCAGGCCGTGCCGGCGTTGCTGGACCGGCAGCAGGCATTCGGCTACACGCAGGAGGACATCAAGTTTCTGATGGCGCCGATGGCGCAAACTGGCGAAGAGGCGATCGGCTCGATGGGCAATGACTCGCCGCTCGCGGTGATGTCGAACAAAAACAAGACGCTGTACCACTACTTCAAGCAGTTGTTCGCGCAGGTCACGAATCCGCCGATTGACCCGATTCGCGAGAACCTGGTGATGTCATTGGTGTCATTCATCGGACCGAAGCCAAACCTGCTCGATACGAATAACATTAACCCGCCGATGCGGCTGGAAGTATCGCAGCCGGTGCTCGACTTCAAGGATATCGCGAAGATCCGCGCAATCGGCGAGTACACTGGTGGCAAGTTCAGTTCCTACGAATTGACTATCTGCTATCCGGTCGCGTGGGGCAAGGCCGGTATCGAGGCGCGCCTGGCGTCGCTGTGTGCTGAGGCAGTCGACGCTGTACGCTCCGGCTACAACATTTTAATCGTATCGGATCGCAAGACCGACCGGGACAATGTCGCGATCCCGGCGTTGCTCGCGACCTCGGCGATTCATAGCCACCTGGTGGCGCATGGGTTGCGCACGAGTACGGGCCTGGTGGTCGAGACCGGTTCCGCGCGCGAGGTTCATCACTTCGCCCTGCTCGCCGGCTATGGCGCCGAGGCGGTGCATCCTTACCTGGCGCTTGAGACGCTGGTGGCGATGTCCAGTGGCCTGCCGGGCGCGCTGTCGGCCGACAAGGCCGTCCAAAACTTCACGAAGGCGCTCGGCAAGGGCCTGCAGAAGGTCATGTCGAAGATGGGTATCTCAACCTACATGTCGTACACCGGCGCGCAGATCTTCGAGGCGGTGGGTTTGTCCAGCGAACTGGTCGCCAAGTACTTCAAAGGCACCGCATCCAACGTCGGCGGCATTGGCCTGTTCGACGTCGCGCAAGAGGCGATCCGCCTACATCGCGATGCATTCGGCGACAACCCGGTTCTCGCGACGATGCTTGACGCCGGCGGCGAGTATGCGTACCGCGTGCGTGGCGAGGACCACATGTGGACGCCCGACGCGGTGGCGAAACTGCAGCATTCGGCGCGCAGCAATTCGTACCAGACCTACAAGGCGTACGCCCATATCATGAATGACCAGACCCGCCGTCACATGACGCTGCGCGGCCTGTTCGAGTTCAAGGTCGATCCAACTAAGGCCATTGCGCTCGATGAAGTCGAGCCGGCCAAGGAGATCGTCAAGCGCTTCGCAACCGGTGCGATGTCGCTTGGCTCGATCAGTACCGAGGCGCATGCGACGCTGGCGATCGCGATGAACCGCATCGGTGGCAAGTCCAACACCGGTGAAGGCGGCGAGGACGAGCGCCGTTACCGTAATGAGTTGCGTGGCATTCCCATCAAGAATGGGGATACGCTCGGCTCAGTCTTGGGTGAGCAGGCCGTCGCCGTCGATATTCCGTTGCGCGATGGCGATTCGCTGCGCTCGAAGATCAAGCAGGTCGCATCGGGCCGTTTCGGTGTGACCACCGAGTATTTAAGCTCGGCTGACCAGATCCAGATCAAGATGGCTCAGGGCGCCAAGCCGGGCGAAGGCGGCCAGCTGCCCGGACACAAGGTGTCGGAGTACATCGGCAAGCTGCGCTACTGCGTGCCGGGCGTCGGGCTGATTTCCCCGCCGCCGCACCACGATATCTATTCGATCGAGGACCTCGCGCAACTGATCCACGACCTGAAGAACGCCAACCCGAGCGCCAGCGTATCGGTGAAGCTTGTCTCTGAAGTCGGCGTGGGCACGGTGGCGGCGGGCGTGGCCAAGGCCAAGGCTGACCACGTCGTGATCGCGGGCCACGATGGCGGCACGGGCGCATCGCCGCTGTCGTCGATCAAGCACGCTGGTACGCCATGGGAGTTGGGCCTGGCCGAGACGCAGCAGACGCTGGTGCTTAACAAGCTGCGCGGCCGGATCCGCGTGCAGGCCGACGGGCAGATGAAAACCGGGCGCGACGTCGTGATCGGCGCGCTGCTGGGCGCCGACGAATTCGGCTTTGCGACGGCGCCGCTGGTCGTCGAAGGCTGCATCATGATGCGCAAGTGCCATCTGAACACGTGCCCCGTGGGCGTCGCGACGCAGGACCCGGTGCTGCGTGCGAAGTTCCAGGGCCAGCCCGAGCACGTGGTGAACTTCTTTTTCTTCGTGGCCGAGGAAGTGCGCGAAATCATGGCGCAGCTCGGGATTCGCCGCTTTGACGAACTGGTCGGGCGGGCCGACTTGCTCGACACGAAGAAGGGCATCGAGCATTGGAAGGCGCGCGGGCTCGATTTCTCGCGGATCTTCCATGTGCCTGAAGCGGGTGCCGAAGTGGCGCGCCGGCACGTCGATACGCAGGACCATGGGCTGGACCGGGCACTGGATCATGTGTTGATCGACAAGGCGAAGGCGGCGATTGACAGGGGCGAGCATGTGTCGTTCATCCAGCCGGTGCGCAACGTGAATCGCACGGTCGGCGCGATGCTCTCGGGGGTGATCGCGCGCAAGTATGGGCACGATGGCTTGCCGGACGATACGATCCACATCCAGTTCAAAGGGACAGCCGGGCAGAGTTTCGGCGCGTTCTTGGCGCGCGGCATCACGCTAGACCTGGTGGGCGACGGCAACGACTATGTGGGCAAGGGGCTGTCGGGCGGACGCATCATCGTGCGTCCGACCAATGACTTCCGTGGCAAGTCGGAAGAGAACATCATTTGCGGCAACACCGTCATGTATGGGGCGATTGAGGGCGAAGCGTACTTCCGGGGTGTCGCGGGCGAGCGCTTCTGCGTGCGTAACTCCGGCGCGACGGCAGTCGTTGAGGGTACCGGCGACCACGGTTGCGAGTACATGACCGGTGGCACCGTCGCCGTGCTTGGCGAGACCGGCCGCAACTTCGCGGCTGGCATGTCGGGAGGCGTCGCGTACGTGTTCGATCCGGACAACACGTTCGCGACCCAGTGCAATAAGACGATGGTCGCCCTTGAGCCGGTACTGCAGCAGGCCGAGCAGGAGCGCACTGTCGATCCGGCACTGTGGCATCAGGATCAGACCGACGAGGCATTGCTCAAGGGGCTGATCGAGCGCCACTTCCAGTTCACCGGATCGCCGCGCGCCAAGGCGCTGCTCGAAAACTGGGATACGTCGCGGCGTCAGTTCGTCAAGGTGTTCCCGACCGAGTACAAGCGTGCGTTGGCCGAGATCGGCGCCAAGAAGAAGGCGGCGAGCGCGCCGAGCCTAGCGGCCTGACGGCTCGCGCACCGACGCGACTTCAGGTGCGCTGGCAAGCACACGCACGACAGTCCCGCCGCGGTGTAGCGGGCTGCCCCCTCAATATGCATTGGTTAAGAGAAGCTCATGGGCAAGGCAACCGGTTTTCTCGAATATGAACGTCGCCACGAAGTGTATGAGCGACCGCTGGAACGCGTGAAGCACTGGAAGGAATTCGCGCATGTGCTGACTGATGAGGACGCAAGGATCCAGGGGGCACGCTGCATGGATTGCGGCATTCCGTTCTGCAACAATGGCTGTCCGGTAAATAACATCATCCCGGACTTCAACGACCTTGTGTATCGCCAGGACTGGAAGCAGGCGATCGACGTGCTGCACTCGACGAACAATTTTCCGGAGTTCACTGGCAGGATCTGTCCCGCGCCGTGCGAGGCCGCCTGCACGTTGCATATCAACAGCGACGCGGTAGGCATCAAATCGATCGAGCGCGCGATCATCGATAAGGCGTGGAGCGAAGGATGGGTCGCACCCCAAGTGCCCAAGCTGAAGACCGGTAAGAAGGTCGCGGTGGTGGGGTCTGGGCCTGCCGGGCTGGCCGCTGCGCAACAGCTGGCGCGAGCCGGCCACGCGGTGACGGTGTTCGAGAAAAACGACCGGATCGGCGGCCTGCTGCGCTACGGCATCCCCGACTTCAAACTGGAGAAGTGGCAGATCGACCGCCGCATGCGCCAGATGGAGGCGGAAGGCGTGACGTTCCGTACCGGCGTGTTCATCGGCAAAGAGCCATTGCCGGCGTCGATCAACCATGCGGCGAAGGACACCTTGTCGCCGGACGCATTGCGCGAACAGTTTGATGCCATTGTGATGGCGGGCGGAGCCGAAACGCCGCGTGACTTGCCAGTGCCGGGCCGTGAGCTGGCCGGCATCCATTTCGCGATGGAGTTCCTGCCGCAGCAGAACCGAGTCAACGCGGGCGACAAGCTTGCAAATCAGTTGCTTGCCAAAGACAAGCACGTGGTCGTGATTGGCGGCGGCGACACCGGATCGGATTGCGTCGGCACGTCGAATCGGCACGGCGCGAAGCGCGTCACGCAGTTTGAATTGCTGGCGCGCCCGCCGCAGGAGGAGAACAAGCCTCTCGTGTGGCCATACTGGCCGATCAAGCTGCGCACGTCATCCTCGCACGAGGAAGGTTGCGAGCGCGATTGGTCGGTGGCGACCAAGCGCTTCGAGGGCAGCAACGGCAAGGTCGACAAGCTGATCGCTGCGCGCGTCGAGTGGAAGGACGGCAAGATGCAGGAGGTGCCTGACTCCGAGTTCGAAATAAAAGCGGATCTGGTATTGCTTGCAATGGGCTTTACGCAGCCGGCAGCGGCGATGCTCGATGCGTTTGCCGTTGACAAGGACCAGCGCGGTAACGTGCGGGCCGGCACCGACGACGAGCGCGCGTATCACACGTCGGTCGACAAGGTGTTTGCTGCCGGCGACGTGCGCCGGGGGCAGTCGCTGGTGGTCTGGGCCATTCGCGAAGGCCGCCAATGTGCGAGTGCGGTGGATGCGTTCCTGATGGGAGACTCGGAGCTGCCGCGCTGAGCTTGAGCCGTGCGCGGGCCGGTGCCGGGTCGGGCTTTTTTCATCATCGGCGACCGCTTGCAGCAGGACGGCTTTGTCGTAGGGGATCATCGATGGATGTCAGATTGCAGCGTTGCTTTGTCGCACTGATTCCCGATTCCGGCGCCCTCGATGCAATCGACGCGTGGCGCGCTTCATGGCGCGCCGGTCATATCGCAGGCGTTAGATGGATACCGCGCGAGCAGATTCACCTGACCATACGATTCATTGGCGCGCTGACGCCGGATACGGGCGCGCGGCTGATTGACGAATGGCCGACGCTGGCGCCGGTGCCGGATAGGCTGCCCGCCTCGCGTGCCGCGATGCTGCCCAGCGCCACGCGGGCGCGCGTGTCTGCGCTTGAACTGATCGCCGTGCCGGCGTTCCTCGCGTGGGTGGCTCGCGTCGACGCGCTGCTGGAGGGGGCCGGTGTGCCCGCCGCTGCGCGGCCGTTGCGGCCGCATCTGACCCTGGCCAGGCTGCGCGGCGATCCGCCCGCGCTGACGCGCCATGTCGAGACGGTGCGTCCCGTGCCGCCGTTGATCACCTTCGATACGCTGGCGTTGATGAGCAGTACGCTAACGCCGGCCGGGTCGCGCTACGCGATGCTTGCGGCGGTACCGACCGGGCTCGCCCGGCCGTGACTGTGTCATGCGCGGGACGCAGCCGTCACCACGTTGCCGCACGTCAGGCATCGCGCACCACGTCGATCGTCTCGTCGTGCATCGCTTGCACGGACTGCCGGTGCGCGACACTGACGATTGCCGCGTGGGCTAGATGTTGCGTCAGCACGTGGTACAGCGCTGCCTCGGTGTCAAGGTCGAGCGCGCTGGTCGCCTCGTCAAGGAACAGGAAATCGGGCTTTTGCAACAGCACACGGGCGATCGCCAGGCGTTGCTGTTCGCCTGGTGACAGCACGCGCTCCCAATGGTTGCTTGCCTCGAGCTTATCGACGAGTTCGCCTAGCCGGCAGGCGCGCAGCACGTCGGCACAGTCCGCGTCGGTGAACGCGTCGGCCGTCGCCGGATAGCACAGCGCGTCCTTGAGCGTGCCGATCGGCACGTAGCTTTTCTGCGGCACGAACATCACGCGTGCGTTGACGGGCATCTCGATGGTGCCGCTGCCAAATGGCCACAGGCCGGCCAGCGAGCGCAGCAGTGTGCTCTTGCCGGAGCCCGACGCGCCTTGCACGAGCACCCGCGAGCCGGGCGCGATTGCAAACGAGCCGATCGTCGACAGCGGCGTGCCATCCGGGCGCAACAACCGCAGCGCCTGCACGCGCAGTACCGTCGTATCGGCCATTCTCATGTGAATGCCGCCGTGCTCGGTGGCCCGCGACGTTGACTCGAGCAACTGCGGTTGCGCCATGATGCGTCGGAATTCTTTGAGCCGGTTAATCACGGCGCGCCAGGCGGCCAGCGTCGAGTAGCTGCTGACGAACCATGAGAACGCGTTGCTGACGGTGCCGAACGCGCCGATTGTCTGCTGATAGCCGCCGTAGCTGACCGCCTTCGCGAAGTATTTCGGGGCGGCGGCGATGAACGGGAACACGAGGGCCAGTTGCGAATAGCTGACCACGACAATGTTCAGGCGCCGCGTATAGCGCATGATCATCCGCCAATTGTCGCGAATGTGCCCGAAGGCGCCTTGCAGCGCTTTCTCCTCGGAGCGCTCGCCCTCGTACAGGGCAATCTGGTCCACATTTTCGCGCAACCGGATCAACGAGAAACGAAAGTCTGCTTCGACCCGTTGTTGTTGGTAGTTGATCGACACGAGCGGATGGTTGACGCGATGCGTGATGTACGAGCCGATCACCGCGTAGAGCAGGGCGGTCCATACCATGTAGCCGGGTATGGTCACATCGATGCCGAACACGGTGAAGCTGAGCGGGCCGGCCAACTGCCACAGGACATGGCTGAACCACAGTAGCGTGACGGACGTGGACAGGAAATCCAGCGAGAGCGCCAGCGTCGTGCTCGCCAGTTCTTGTAGGTCCACTGAAACCCGCTGGTCTGGGTTATCGGCGAGCTTGTCGCGCTCGATCCGATAGTACGCGCGGCCCGACAGCCACTCGTGCATGTATTGCGTGGTGAGCCACTGGCGCCAGCGAAATTCGAGCATCTGCCGAAAGTACGTGCGATACGAGCCGAGCAGGATCATCGCCATCGCGATCGCGGTAAATTGCAGCAGCGAGTGCTTGAATACCGGGTAGTTGTACTGCTGGATCGAGTCGAAGAACACGCGCTGCCATGTGTTGAACCACGCGTTGACCGCCACCATGGTCATGTTGATCGCGACCACGAGCGCGAGCAGTCCCCAGGCGATCCACTTTTCGTCCGATACCCAGTACGGCTTGATCAGGCCCCACGTGGTAATACGTTCGTTGTTGCCCGATGCGGGTTGACTCATAGGGTTCCTCAAATGTAGGGTTCCTCAAATCGGCCCATTCACCGGCGTTACCGGTGCGTCGGTGCATCGCGGGCGTCGCGGGCGTCGCGGGCGTCGCGGGCGTCGCGGGCGTCGCGGGCGTCGCGGGCGTCGCGGGCGTCGCGGGCGTCGCGGGCGTCGCGACGGTGACCGACTCGTGCCAATGCGGATTGTTCCGGCTACCGCTTAATTCCGGCTTAAGACGCGCGGCGGCGCGCGCTTTGGCAGCGGCGATTGCGCGACATTGTGCCAGAGCAACGAATTGCGGCCCGCAACGATTTTGTGATTTAATGGGTTTAGACGAAACAGGGGTGCTTTGCACGTTGATGCGCGTTTGCAAGTCGATGCGCGGCGAGCCGCGCAGTGCCAGGCTGAGAGAGTCCCTTTGCACCCGATCCGGGTAATACCGGCGCGGGAAGTTTCCGATTCCGTTCTGCCGTGAGGGAGAGGACGTGCCTGCCGGCGCGCCACTGTGGTTAGGTTCCCGCACGTGAATCTCGCCGGTTGTTTCGTCCTTGTACCTCGATTCCCGTACATAGGATGCGATTGCCGTGCACCGATCCGACCCCTCTTCAGAAACCGCGTGCCGCGCCGCGCCGATGCCCGATGTCGCAGTCTTGGGTGGTGGCTTGTCCGGTCGTCTCATTGCGTGGCGGCTCGCGCGCGCGGGCCATCATGTCGCGCTGTATGAGCAAGGCGAGCCGAGCGGACGCAGTGCGGCAGCGTGGGTCGCCGCGGCTATGCTCGCGCCGCTGGCTGAAGCGGCCAGTGCCGAGCCGTTGTTGGTGGAGTTGGGCGCCGCGTCGCTCGAGCGCTGGGCCGAATGGCTGCCGCAGCTGCCACAACCCGTGTTCTTCCAACGCAACGGCACACTGATTGTCTGGCATGCGGCTGATCGGGCCGAATGGCCCTTGTTCGAGCAGCGCGTGCGCGTGAACGCGCCCATGACGATGCTGCGCGACGGCATTGTCGCACTGCACGGCGCTCAGGTCACGCAAGCCGAGCCGGCGCTTGGTACGCGCTTTCACGACGCGCGCCTGCTGCCCGGCGAGGGGCAACTGGACAACCGCCAGTTGCTGGCGGCGCTGGGCGCCGCACTCGACGAGTTGCATGTTGACACGCACTGGCATACCTGCGTGCGCGAGGATGCCCTGCCTGCTGCCGGTCTAGTGATCGATTGCCGTGGACTGGGTGCAAAGCGGGCCTGGTCTGGCCTGCGCGGGCTGCGGGGCGAAGTCGCGCGGGTTCATGCGCCGGGCATTGGTCTGAGCCGGCCGGTGCGTCTGCTGCATCCGCGCTATCCGTTGTATATCGCGCCCAAGCAGGACGACTACTATGTGATTGGGGCCACCGAGATCGAGGGCGAAGACATGTCGCCGGTGAGTGTGCGCTCGGCGCTTGAGTTGTTGTCGGCGGCCTATTCGCTGCATCCCGCCTTCGGCGAGGGCCGGATCCTCGAGCTGAACGCGCATTGCCGGCCCACCCTGCCGGACCATCGTCCTGCGCTGTCGTGGGATGGTGCGTCGGTGCTGCGCGTCAATGGCCTGTACCGCCACGGCTATATGATTGCGCCTGAGGTGGCGCGCGAAGCCGTGGCGCTCGCGCACGCGTTGCTCGATGCGCAGGTGCGCGATCCGGACGGCTTCGACGCATGGCGTGCCGCCTCGCGCTGGCCGATGCTTTACCGTGCGGCTGCGTTGCAGCCGTGCTCAACTGACGCATGAATCATGGATATCCAAATCAACAACCAGCCTTTCTCGTTGCCCGACGATGCGCGCCTTGCCGACGCGCTGGCCTCGTATGGTGCCGTGCCGCCGTACGCGGTCGCGATCAACGGCGAATTCGTGCCGCGCGCGCAGCATCCTGCGCGCGCGCTCACGCAAGGTGACCGAATCGACGTCGTCAAGCCCGTGGCAGGCGGATGACGCATTGGCGGCATGCCGCGCGAGCTGACAACCTGACCTATGGGTCACCGAAATGAACGGAGACAATGATGCATTCGCTTTCCACCGCCGACGCGCTAATCCTGTATGGACAACCCTTCGCAAGCCGCCTATTGCTCGGCACTTCGCGCTATCCGTCGCTGCATGCGCTCGAGGCCTCGCTCGTGGCCGCGCGGCCCGCGATGGTCACCGTCGCGTTGCGGCGCCAGTTGGCTGCGCAGGGCGACGCCGACGTCGGTTTCTTTGACGCGCTGAAGCGCCGGGGCGTCACGCTGCTGCCCAACACCGCCGGCTGCCATGCCGTGAAAGAGGCGGTGACGACCGCGCAGATGGCCCGCGAAGTGTTTGAGACCGATTGGATCAAACTCGAACTGATTGGGGACGACTACACGTTGCAGCCGGATCCAGTCGGTTTAATCGAGGCGGCCGACATCCTCGTGCGGGACGGCTTTAAGGTACTGCCGTATTGCACGGAAGACCTCGTTGTCGCGCGGCGACTACTCGACGTCGGCTGCGAGGCGTTGATGCCGTGGGGCGCTCCGATTGGCACTGGTAAGGGGGTAGTGAACCCGTATGGACTCAAGTTGCTGCGTGAGCGCCTGACGGGCGTGCCGCTGATCGTCGACGCCGGCCTGGGTGTGCCGTCGCACGCATGCCAGGTGATGGAATGGGGGTTCGACGCTGTGCTGCTCAACACGGCGGTGTCGCAGGCGGCGCAGCCCGAGGCGATGGCGCGGGCATTCGCGAGTGCGGTCGAGGCGGGTCGCGAAGCGTACTTGGCTGGGCCGATGCCGGAGCGCGACAGCGCGCACGCGAGTACGCCGGTGGTCGGCATGCCATTCTGGCACCAGGACGACTATCGCGCGCCGGAGGGTGCCGCTGTCCCGCCCTCGGATGAGCGGGCATGAGCGACGCCTTCCTGCGGGAGCGCGAGGTTTTTTATCCGCCTGCGGATGAACTGCTGGAGGCGGCCGAGCGTATCCGCGCACGGTTGGGTGATGGGTCGCGCATCAGCCAGTCGGTGCGGATCTGTCTCGCGCCGCCGCCGCAGCCGGGACCCGGTGACGTGATCGTAGCGACCGATGCGCAGCCGCATGCGGCCGATACCGCGCGCTGGGTGGCTGCCGGCGCCGCGGTACTGGACGCGTCGGCGCGTGCCATGCGGTTGCATCAGGGCGATGCGGTCCGCACGTTGGAGGCCGCACCGTGCGACGACTGGATCGCGGCGTTCGCCGCGTTCATCGATTGTGGCTGCGCGCTGCACGATGCGCTGTGCCTCGCCTTAGCGTGGCGGCAGGGCGACGAGCATGCGCAAGATCCATGGCCGTGCGATGTGTCGCGCTTTCCGCGCGTGCGGGGGTTGCCCGATGCGCCGGTGCAGCCATTCGCCGCGTGCCCGGCAGCGCTCGGTTTGTATCCGGTGGTGCCGACGGCCGACTGGATCGAGCGGCTGCTAGCGCTCGGCGTGCGTACCGTGCAACTGCGCCGCAAGGTTGACGGGGCGGGTGACGCGGCAGATTCGCGCAAGTTAGCCGTGCTGCGGGCCGACGTGCGCCGCGCCGTTGCGGCGGCACGCCGCTATGACGACGCACGCGTGTTCATCAACGACCACTGGCAATTGGCGCTGGACGAAGGCGCCTATGGCGTGCACCTGGGCCAGGAGGATTTGCCGCGCGCGGACATGGGTGCGCTGGCGCACGCGGGACTGCGGCTGGGTCTGTCCTCGCACGGATACTACGAGATTTTGGTGGCGCTGCACTTCAAGCCGAGCTATATCGCGCTGGGTGCGGTGTTTCCGACCACCACCAAGGCGATGCCCAGCGTGCCGCAAGGGCTTGCGCGACTCGCACGCTACGTGCGGCTCCTGGACGGCGTGGTGCCCTGCGTGGCAATCGGTGGCATCGACCTGCAGACGCTGGACGACGTGCTGGCCACCGGTGTACGCGGTGCCGCGCTCGTGCGCGCGGTCACGCAAGCCCAGGATGTCGACAAAGCAGTCTTTGCGTTGCAAAGAAAGTTTATCCGATAATGTAAGGCTTGCCTGCCATTGCCCTACGCCGCGAAGGTGGCGTGTAAGCGGTCTCGCGCACAGTCCACGTCGGGGTTTCAGGCGGCAGATCCGCTTTAGGCCCTATAATCCGCGTTCCGTGCCTTTTGATGACTGCCTACGTGCCGCCAACCGCCTCCGATATTCTGCTTGAGCTTCGCGACGTTGCTTTCGGCTACAGCGCTGAGCGACTCGTGCTCCAGAATCTGAACATGCGTTTCAAGCGTGGACAGGTGGTTGCGATCATGGGCGGCTCTGGGTGCGGCAAGACAACGGTGTTGCGGCTCATCGGTGCCCTGGTGCGTGCCAACCGAGGCCAGGTGCTGTTCCGCGGCGAGGACGTCGGTGCAATGGACCCCCAGGCGGTCTACGCGGCGCGGCGCAGGATGGGCATGTTGTTCCAGTTCGGGGCGTTGTTTACTGACATGTCGGTGTTCGACAATGTCGCATTCCCGCTGCGCGAGCATACGGATCTGCCAGAGGCGCTGATTCGCGATCTCGTGTTGATGAAACTCAACGCGGTTGGCTTGCGCGGCGCCCGCGACTTGGCGCCGTCCGAAGTCTCGGGCGGCATGGCGCGCCGGGTCGCGCTGGCCCGGGCGATTGCGCTTGACCCCGAGCTGATGATGTACGATGAGCCGTTCGCGGGACTTGATCCGATCTCGCTGGGCATTACCGCGAACCTGATTCGCACCCTCAATACCGCGCTCGGCGCGACGTCGATCCTCGTGACGCACGATGTGCCGGAGTCGTTTGCGATCGCGGACTACGTGTATTTCATTGCGAATGGACGGGTGCTCGCCGAGGGTACGCCCGCGCAGTTGCGCGCGTCGCAGGATCCAAGCGTGCGGCAGTTTATCGACGGCGCGCCTGACGGTCCCTTTCATTTTCACTATGCGAGCGCGCCGCTGGAGGTGGACTTCGGTCTCGGCGCTGCGCCGCGCGCAGGAGAGTAGCGCATGATCGCCACGGTCGGCCGCGCCGTTCTCGACGGCCTTTCACGCACGGGCTACGGCGCCCGTATGTTCGCGCGGCTTGCGTCGGAGTGCTTCCCATTGCTGCGGCGCCCGCGCACCGTCATCCAGCAGATTCACTTTCTGGGTAATTATTCACTCGTCATCATCGCTGTTTCGGGGTTGTTCGTCGGCTTCGTGCTGGGCTTGCAGGGCTACAACACGCTGAATCGCTACGGCTCCGAGCAGGCGCTTGGGCTGTTGGTTGCGCTGTCGCTGGTGCGCGAGCTTGGGCCAGTGGTCACTGCGCTACTGTTCGCGGGACGCGCCGGCACGTCGCTGACCGCGGAGATTGGCCTGATGAAGGCGGGCGAGCAACTGACTGCGATGGAAATGATGGCCGTGGATCCGATCCGGGTCGTCGTCGCACCGCGATTCTGGGCTGGCGTGATCGCGATGCCGATCCTGGCGGCGATCTTCAGCGCGGTCGGCATCGTCGGCGGGTATTTTGTCGGTGTGATATTGATCGGCGTGGACCCCGGTGCGTTTTGGTCCCAAATGCAATCGGGCGTTGACCTACGGCAGGACATCGGCAATGGCGTGATCAAGAGCGTCGTGTTTGGCTTTGCGGTGACCTTCGTTGCGTTGTTCCAAGGCTATGAAGCCAAGCCGACCCCCGAAGGCGTGTCGCGCGCGACGACCAAGACGGTCGTGTTCGCATCGCTGGCGGTACTCGGGCTGGACTTTTTGCTGACCGCGCTGATGTTCAATTGATGAATGGGCTCGGCGCCATGGCGCGCCGGCACGACTGCGTGCGCGATCCCCGTATAGCACGCAGCGGTAATAGCTATTCCGATGGGATGACGATGAAGAAAAACGCTCTGGACTTCTGGGTCGGCTTGTTCGTGGTGCTCGGCTTTGTTGCGCTGCTGTTCCTGGCGCTCAAGGCGGGCAATATGAGTGCGCTGTCGTTTCAATCCACCTACTCGGTGAAAATGAAGTTTGACAACATCGGCGGACTGAAGCCACGCGCGGCGGTCAAGAGTGCCGGCGTGATGGTGGGCCGCGTGCAGAGCATTGGGTTCGATACGCAGACTTACCAGGCATTGGTCACGATCGACGTATTTAAGCCGTACACGTTCCCGAAGGACTCGTCGGCCAAGATCCTCACCTCGGGTCTACTCGGCGAACAGTACATCGGCCTGGATCCGGGGGGCGACGAACAGCTGCTCAAGGATGGTGACACGCTCACGATGACGCAGTCCGCGATCGTGCTGGAAAACCTGATCGGCCAATTCCTGTACAGCAAGGCGGCGGACGCTGGTGCGAGCAAGCCCGCCACGCCTGCCGCACCCGCGGCGGCCCCGGCAGCACCCGGGCCTGCCGCGGCCAGCCCGGGTGCATCTCAAACCCAAGTCGCGCCGGCAAGCGCGACGGCAAACTGAGGGGAAGCAGCATGACAACGATGCGAGCCACCGTCGTGGCCGCGGCCGCTGCGATAGCGCTGGGCGGTTGTGCGACGGTGAAGACGCCGTCGAAGCAAGACCCGCTGGAAGGGTTTAACCGGACGATGTTCGAATTCAACGACACGCTGGACCGCGTGGCGATGAAGCCGGTGGCGCGCGCCTATAACTGGGCGTTGCCTCAATTTGTTCGCGATCGTGTATCGAGCTTCTTCTCGAACATCGGCGATGTGTATATCGCCGCCAACAATTTATTGCAAGGCAAGATCACCGCGGGCACGGAAGACATCATGCGTGTGGCGATCAATAGCACGTTCGGGCTGGGGGGGCTGTTCGACTTTGCCAGCCAGGCCAGGTTGCCGAAGCACCAATCAGACTTCGGCGTCACGTTGGGCCACTATGGCGTGCCGCCGGGCCCGTACCTCGTGTTGCCACTGCTTGGGCCCAGCACCGTGCGCGACGCGGCAGGCCTGCTGGTCGACTGGCAGGGCGACCTGACTGCCTACATGCGTCCGATCTGGTTGCGCACGACGCTATATGGTGTGCGCATCGTCAGCACGCGCGCGGCGTTGCTTGGTGCGACCGACCTGCTGTCTAATGCGGCGCTCGACAAATACTCGTTCGTGCGCAACGCCCATTTGCAACGGCGCCAGTACCTGATTTCGGATGGCAATCCGCCGCCGCCCGCGTACGACGATGAATCGGACGCCGACACCGGTCCGACCGACGATGGCGCACTGACGCCTGGCGCCGAAGGTGCGCCGGCTGCCGGTGCGGCCGGCGGTGCTACTGGAGCTATTGGAACTGCTGGAACTGCTGGAACTGCTGGAACTGCTGGAACTGCTGGCGCCGGCCTTGCCCACCCCGCGGCGATGCGACCGCTGACACCGGCCGCCGCATCGCAGCCCGACGCAGCGCAGCGAGCATCGGTCCCACAACGGCAGGCGCCAACCGGCGCGACCGGGCCGGATGCTGCAGCGGCGCGATCGGCATCGGCTGATACCGTGCAACCGGCATCGCAGACGCACGTGCCGAGCCAGCAGATGCTTCCGCCCGGTGGCCGTCCCTATAGCATTCCGAATCTTCGGTTTAGGTGAACATGGTTCGCGGCGAATGAAACTCGAACTGCGCAATTCGCTCCAATGTTGAACGATCGTTGAAACATAGCGGAAAGAAATCATTGATAGGACTGAGTTGATGAAAAAGTTTTTACTAATTCCCGTCGTTGCCACGTTGCTGTCGTTCAGTGCCGGTGCGTTTGCCGAAGCGCCGGCCATTGAGATGGACACACCGGATGGGCTGGTGAAATCGGTGACGACCGACGTGCTAAGCATCGTGCGCGCCGACCCGTCGATCAAAGCCGGCGACATCGAGCGGATCACGCAGGTCGTCAACCAGAAGGTTCTGCCGTACACCGACTTCGCGAGGACGACGCGTCTGGTCATGGGGCGGCACTGGCGCACCGCGACGCCGCAACAACAGCAGCAGATCGTCGAGCAATTCAAGATGCTGCTGATCCGAACCTATTCTGGGGCCCTGTCGCAAGTTGGCAATCAGGAAATCCGGTATCAGCCGCTGCGCGCGGCGCCGACTGATACCGACGTCGTTGTACGCTCGACGGTGATCAACAATGGCCAGCCGATCGAGCTCGACTATCGGATGGAGAAGACCGCGCATGGCTGGCGGGTCTATGATTTGAATGTCGCCGGTGCGTGGCTCGTGCAGACATACCAGCAACAGTTCAATGAGCAGATCCAGCAACATGGGATCGATGGCTTGATCACCTATCTATCGCAGAAGAATACGCCGGCCGCCGTGGCCAAGAGCCCATCATGACGACCTTTGAAACGGGCCAGGTTCTGACGTTCGCGACGGCGAACGCCGTACTCAAGGCTGGCCTGAACCATATTGCCGGCGGCGCGACCGCTGTGGATTGCGCCCGCCTGCAGCAATTTGATTCGTCGGCGTTGGCGGTATTGCTGGCGTGGCAACGTGAGGCTCGCGCGCGGCGCGCCGCGTCGTTCTCGATCCTGAACTTGCCCGACGGATTGGCTAGCCTTGCCCAGGCCTACGGCGTCCAGGCGCTGGTTTCGTCCGGCCGACATTGACGCTGTCACGTTGTTTCAGGTGACGGCGTGGACCACGCGGCCGAACGGTCCCCTCGCGGCGACCCGCCGATTTCGCCTATAATCAACTGTTTTTTAGGCCGTCAAGAGGCCATTGCCCGCTCGCGACGCATGCACAGGCGGGCCCGCAAACCCTGCCGGCGCTGTCGTGCCGCACACTCATGCCAGCCATAGAAATTCACAACGTCAAGAAGCGCTATCGCGATTTGCAGGCGCTCAAAGGCGTGTCGTTTACCGTCGAGGATGGCGAGTTCTTCGGATTGCTTGGCCCCAACGGCGCAGGCAAGACGACGCTGATCAGCATGCTTGCGGGTCTGGCGCGCGCGGACGAAGGAACGATCGCAGTACGTGGCCACGATGTCGTGACGGACTTCAGGCGCGCGCGGCGCGCGCTTGGCGTAGTGCCTCAAGAGTTGGTATTCGATCCCTTTTTTACCGTACGTGAATGCCTTCGTCTCCAGTCCGGCTATTTCGGTTTAGCCCGCAACGACGACTGGATCGACGAGGTGATGGCCAATCTGGACCTGACCGAGAAGGCGCACGTCAACATGCGTGCGTTGTCCGGCGGCATGAAGCGGCGCGTCCTAGTCGCGCAGGCGCTCGTACATCGGCCGCCAGTGATCGTGCTGGACGAGCCGACCGCGGGCGTGGACGTGGAATTGCGCCAGACGCTGTGGAAATTCATCTCGCGGCTCAACCGCCAAGGGCATACGATCGTGTTGACCACACATTATCTGGAAGAGGCCGAGGCGCTGTGCGACCGCATCGCTATGCTGCGCCGTGGCGAGATGGTGGCGCTCGAGCGCACTGCGGCGTTGCTGCAGCGCTGCAGCGGACTGCAGTTGTTCGTGCGCGTGAGCGCGGGCAGGGTGCCGGCGCAGGTCAGGGCCCTAGAGATCGGCACGCCCGACCCGGCGGGTCGGCAGCATCTGCTGCGGCTGGACGCGTATGACGACGTGGAGCCGATTCTTGCGCAATGCCGTGCGGCCGGCTGCCGGTTCGACGAGATCGACGTGCGCAAGGCCGACCTGGAAGATGTGTTCGTGCAGATCATGAATGCGCCCGAGGTCGTGGAGGGGCTAGCATGACCGGCTTCAGGACGCTGTTCTACAAAGAAGTGCTACGGTTCTGGAAGGTGGCCTTCCAGACCGTGCTGGCCCCGATGATGACCGCGCTGTTGTACCTGACCATCTTTGGCCACGCGTTGCGTGGTCATGTCCAGGTTTATCCTGGCGTCGAGTACACGAGCTTCCTCATCCCGGGACTGGTCATGATGAGCGTGTTGCAAAATGCGTTTGCGAACAGTTCGTCGTCGTTGATTCAGTCTAAGATCACCGGCAACCTGGTGTTCGTCTTGTTGCCGCCGCTGTCGCACTGGGAGATGTTCTGCGCCTACGTGCTGGCCTCGGTCGTGCGTGGCCTCGCTGTCGGGCTGGGGGTATTCGTCGTGACGATTGCGTTCATCCCGGTGTCGTTCTGCGCACCGCTGTATATCGTCGCGTTCGCCGTGCTTGGCGCGGCGATCCTTGGCACGCTGGGCCTGATTGCCGGGATCTGGGCCGAAAAGTTCGACCAGCTGGCGGCATTCCAGAATTTTCTGATCATGCCGTTGACGTTCCTGTCCGGCGTGTTTTATTCGACGCATACATTGCCGGACCTGTGGCGGCACGTATCGCGCCTGAACCCGTTCTTCTACATGATCGACGGATTTCGCTTCGGCTTCTTCGGTGCGTCTGACGTGGCGCCGCTTACCAGTCTAGCCGTGGTGGGTGGATTTTTTGTCGTCGTCGCGGCATGGGCGGTATGCTTGCTGGCGAGCGGGTACAAGCTGCGCCATTGAGGCATGGGAATCGGTCGAGGCGTCGCGCCTGGCGTGCGTTACGACCCACAATTGAAAGGCTACTGAGAGGGACTTGCGATGTTGCCGACCCCGGAACAAGTCAAGGAATATATTAAAGCCGGTTTGCCGTGCGAGCGCATCGACATCGAAGGCGACGGTCAGCACTTCTTCGCGACGATCGTCAGCTCGGCATTCGAGGGCAAGCATAGGATTGCGCGGCACCAACTCGTCTATGCGGCGCTGGGCGAGCGCATGCGCGAGGAGATCCACGCGTTGAGCATGAAGACGCTGACACCGGCTGAATGGCACAATCGATGAAGCAGGATTTGAGTGCGGATTGAACGAGATAACCCGGGCGTGACGAACAACGCCCCAGCGGCCCAAGCGGTTCACGCGTCGCGCCCGCCGGCCGCACAACGCGGAAGCGAATCAATGGATAAATTGCTGATCGACGGCGGGACCCGTCTCAACGGCGAGATCACAGTGTCCGGCGCTAAGAATGCGACGTTGCCGATCCTGTGCGCCAGCCTGCTGAGCGCGGAGCCGGTTCAGTTGGAGAACGTGCCGAATCTGCAGGACGTGCGTACCACGTTGAAGTTGCTCGGCCAAATGGGGGTGCGCTCGCAGGTGAGCGGCAACGCAGTGACGCTGGACGCGTCGCAGGTCGACAAGCCGGTGGCGCCATACGAGTTGGTCAAGACGATGCGTGCGTCGATTCTCGTGCTCGGGCCGCTGGTGGCGCGTTTCGGTTATGCACAAGTGTCGCTGCCCGGCGGATGTGCGATCGGCGCGCGTCCAGTTGATCAGCATATCAAGGGATTGACCGCGATGGGCGCGCAGATCTCGATCGAGCATGGCTTCATCGATGCGCGGGCGCGACGCTTGAAGGGCGCGCACGTGGTCACCGACATGATTACCGTGACCGGCACGGAGAATTTGCTGATGGCGGCGGTACTCGCGGACGGGGAAACCGTGCTGGAGAACGCAGCGCGTGAACCGGAGGTCACCGACCTGGCGAACCTGCTTGTCGCGATGGGCGCGAGAATCGACGGGATCGGCACGGACCGGCTCGTGGTGCACGGTGTGCCGCGCCTGCACGGCGCGCGCCACGCGGTGATCCCGGACCGCATCGAGGCCGGCACGTTCCTGTGTGCGGCCGCCGCCACGGGTGGCGATGTCACGCTGCGCGGCGTCACCCCGCTGATCCTGGAGGCGGTCATCGATAAGTTGCGCGAGGCGGGCGCGCAAGTGTCGGCTGGTGATGACTGGATCCGTCTGCGGATGCAAGGCCGTGCGCGTGCGGTATCGTTTCGCACCTCCGAGTATCCGGCGTTTCCGACCGACATGCAGGCGCAGTTCATGGCGCTGAACGCCATTGCGACCGGGACGTCACAAGTGGTGGAGACGATTTTCGAGAATCGCTTCATGCATGTGCAGGAACTGAACCGGCTTGGTGCGAACATCACGATCGACGGTAATACGGCGCGGGTGACCGGCGTGGACAAGCTGTCCGGCGCGAAAGTGATGGCCACGGATCTGCGCGCCTCGGCCAGTCTTGTCATTGCCGCGCTGGTGGCCGACGGGCAGACGCTGATCGATCGGATTTATCACCTCGATCGTGGCTATGACCGCATGGAGATCAAGCTGGGCGCGCTGGGCGCCAGTGTCAGCCGTGTTAGCGCGACGGCACCGATCAATACGGACGATGCGCGCCGCGATGCCGCGCAAGATGCCGCAGCAACAGTCTTGCAAGACGCTGCCGCCGTGGCTTCGCAAAATGCCGTCGGGCAGGCGCACGCTGCCACGGAGGGGGACGGTTTGGCCCACGGAGCGGCTGCATGAGCACGCCGGCCAGCATGTCGGGCGCGTTGGCGCCGGCAGTCGGGCCGGGCGTGCCGTTGACGTTGGCACTGTCCAAGGGCCGTATCTTTGAGGAGACGTTGCCGCTGCTGGCGGCGGCTGGGATTACGGTGACCGAGGATCCGGAGTCGTCGCGCAAGTTGATTCTGCCCACCACGGATCCGGGCTTGCGCGTGATCATTGTGCGGGCGACCGACGTGCCGACCTACGTCGAGTACGGTGCAGCCGACTTCGGCGTGGCCGGCAAGGACGTGTTGCTCGAGCATGGTGGCGACGGACTGTACCAACCGATCGACTTGAATATTGCCCGCTGCAGGTTGTCGGTCGCGGTGCCGCAGGGTTTTGACTACGCGAATGCGGTGCGGCAAGGGGCCCGACTGCGGGTGGCCACGAAGTATGTGAGCAGTGCGCGCGAGCATTTTGCGGCCAAGGGCGTGCACGTGGACTTGATCAAGCTGTATGGCTCGATGGAGTTGGCGCCGCTGGTGGGCCTGGCGGACGCGATCGTCGACCTGGTCAGCTCCGGCGGCACGCTGCGTGCGAACAACTTGGTCGAGGTCGAGCCAATCATGGAGATCTCGTCGCGGCTGGTGGTCAACCAGGCTGCGCTCAAGCTCAAGCGTACCAAACTCAAGCCCATTCTCGAAGCGTTCGAGCGCGCCAGCAAGGGTGGAGCGCAAGCCGTGGCCGAGCGCCGCGCAGATATCGGGACGCCCGGCGTGTGATGCCGGCATCACGGGACACAAGGAACTCGTATGGCGATCAAGATCCGCAAACTCGACTCCTCCGATGCCGGTTTCAAGCCGGCGTTGGCGGCCGTGCTCGCATTCGAGGCGAGCGAAGACGAAGCGATTGAGCGCTCGGTCGCGCAGATCTTAGCTGACGTCAAATTACGCGGCGATGCCGCTGTGCTGGAATACACGAAGCGTTTTGACCGGCTGGACGTAAACAGCGTTGCGTCCCTGGAATTGCCGGCTGTCCGGCTGCAGGCGGCACTGGACGCGCTGGAGCCCAAGTGCCGGGCAGCGTTGGAGGCGGCGGCGGCGCGCGTGCACGCGTATCACGACAAGCAGAAGATCGAATGCGGCAGCCACAGCTGGCAGTACACCGAGGCGGATGGCACGGTGCTCGGCCAAAAGGTTACGCCGCTGGACCGCGTCGGCTTATACGTGCCCGGCGGCAAGGCCGCCTACCCGTCGTCGGTGCTGATGAATGCGATTCCGGCGCGTGTGGCCGGCGTGCGCGAAATCGTGATGGTGGTGCCGACGCCGGACGGCGTGGCCAATGACCTCGTGCTGGCTGCCGCGCTGCTCGGCGGCGTGGACCGGGTGTTGACCATCGGGGGCGCCCAGGCCATCGGCGCACTTGCCTACGGTACGGACACGATCCCGGCTGTGGACAAGATCTGCGGACCGGGTAATGCCTACGTTGCTGCCGCCAAACGCCGGGTGTTCGGCACGGTCGGCATCGACATGATCGCGGGTCCGTCGGAGATTCTGGTGTTGTGCGATGGCACCACCGATCCGCGTTGGGTCGCGATGGATCTGTTTTCACAGGCCGAGCACGATGAACTCGCGCAGTCGATCCTGTTGTGTCCGGACGCTGCCTTCATCCGGCGCGTCGAGGAAGCGATCGACCAGTTGATCGGGACGCTGCCGCGGCGCGACGTGATCACCCGCTCGCTGCAGGATCGCGGCGCGCTGATCAAGGTCCGGGACATGGCTGAAGCATGCGCGATCGCCAACGACATCGCGCCGGAGCACCTGGAGGTGTCGGCGCTCGAGCCGCATCAATGGGTGCAGCACATTCGCCACGCTGGCGCGATCTTTCTCGGCCGCTATACGAGCGAGAGTCTCGGCGACTATTGTGCGGGTCCGAACCACGTGCTGCCGACTTCCCGTACCGCGCGTTTTTCGTCGCCGTTGGGCGTGTATGACTTCCTGAAGCGCTCGAGCGTGATTGAGGTGAGCGCCGAAGGGGCGCAGACGCTCGGTGAAATTGCCGCGGAACTCGCGTATGGCGAGGGCTTGCAGGCGCACGCGCGCAGCGCCGAGTATCGGATGAAGACCGGCGGCTGAGTGCACGGGCGGGCAGGCGGGACAGCTTAGACACCAGACTATGACGATACCCCAGGACATCATCCGCGCGGACGTGCTTGCAATGACGAGCTATCCGGTACCGGATGCCACCGGCTTGATCAAGCTGGACGCAATGGAAAACCCCTACGCGCTGCCGCAGCCGCTTGCGGACCGGCTCGGCGAGCGGCTTGCACAGGTTGCGTTGAACCGCTACCCGATGCCGCGCCCCGGCGCGCTGCTGGATAAGCTCAAGCGTGCGATGCAGGTGCCGGTTGATTGCGACGTGCTGCTGGGCAACGGCTCGGACGAATTGATCAGCCTGATTGCGACCGCGTGCGCGAAGCCGGGCGCCAAGATCCTGGCGCCGGTGCCCGGCTTCGTGATGTACGCGATGTCGGCCAAGCTCGCCCATCTGGAATTCGTTGGCGTGCCGTTGAACGCCGATCTAACGCTGGACGTGGGCGCGATGCTGGAGGCCGTCGCCGCGCACCAGCCCGCAGTGATTTATCTGGCCTACCCGAACAATCCGACCGGCACGCTGTTCGACGATGCGGATCTTGAGCGGGTCGTGCGCGCGGCCGACCGGTCGTTGGTGGTCATCGACGAGGCGTATCAACCGTTTGCGCAGCGCAGCTGGATGTCGCGGGCCGGCGAGTTCGACAACGTGGTGGTCATGCGCACCGTCTCCAAGCTAGGCCTGGCCGGTATCCGGCTCGGCTATCTGGTTGGCTTGCCACCCTGGATCAACGAACTCGACAAGGTGCGTCCCCCCTACAACACCAACGTGCTGACGCAGGCGACGGTCGATTTTATGCTCGATCACCTGGACGTGCTCGATGCGCAGGCCGCTGAGTTGCGTGCCGAGCGGGCGCGACTTGCCGAGGCGATCGGCGCATTGCCGGGTGCTCACGTGTTTCCGAGTGCGGGGAATTTCCTGCTGGTGCGCGTGCCGGATGCCGCCGCGGTGTTCGATGCGCTGCTCGGCGCACGAATTCTGATTAAAAACGTGAGTAAAATGCATCCATTGCTGGCTGAGTGCGTGCGGATCACGGTCAGCACGCCGGATGAGAATGCACAATTGCTAGCTGCGTTGAGCAATGTACTGGTTTGATCGCGTGCGAGTCGCTGTTTAACTTTTTCCGCCATTTTCAGGAATATCCATGCGTATTGCGGAAGTCGTGCGCAACACGAGCGAAACGCAGATCCGGGTGAAGGTCAATCTGGACGGTACTGGCCAGCAGAAGCTGAACACCGGGGTGCCGTTTCTTGACCACATGCTGGACCAAATTGCCCGTCACGGCTTAATCGATCTCGAGGTCGACGCGCTCGGCGATTGGCACATCGACGACCACCATACGGTCGAGGACACCGGCATCACGCTAGGCCAGGCTGTCGCCAAGGCGATCGGCGAGCGCAAGGGTATCCGTCGCTACGGCCACGCGTACGTACCGCTAGACGAAGCATTGTCCCGCGTCGTCATTGATTTTTCCGGACGCCCGGGGCTGGAGTTTCATATCCCGTTCACGCGCGCGCGGATCGGCAACTTCGATGTCGATCTAACGATCGAGTTTTTCCGCGGCTTCGTCAATCATGCCGGCGTCACGCTACATATTGACAACCTGCGCGGCCTAAACGCGCATCACCAGGTCGAGACCGCGTTCAAGGCATTCGGCCGGGCGCTGCGCATGGCCGCCGAGATCGATGAGCGCGCGGCCGGACAGATTCCGTCGACTAAGGGCAGTCTGTAGATCAGATTGCAACCGTGGCTCAACCGCGCGTTGCCGCAGACCAGGCCGGCGGGCGAGCGAGCGCTACCGCGGTACCGCGATGGATTCTCTTAATCGTTCAACTTGCTGCTTGCGCTAATCAATCCGGTCGGCGCGGTGCCATTGGCTTGAGCCTGACCGCAAACCAGAGCGCGGTGGAGAAGCGCCGCCGGGGAGAAGAATCGCACGATACGCGTCGCTATCGGTGGTCTGCGTAATCACGGTATCGGCCACGCTTGGCGAGCGGATTGGGCTGAAAACACGGCTACTGGGATTCCGGTAGCCGTTGAGCAGCTCGCGGGGCGGGCGGTGCGGCCACCCCGCGAGGATTGGGGACGGATGTGTATCAGAAGCGGGTCTGCATGAAAACTTTGATAGCGATTGTCGATTACGGGATGGGCAACCTGCGCTCGGTCTGGCAGGCGATGTTGCGCGCCGCGCCGGAGGCCGACGTGCAAGTGGTTAGCGATGTACACAAGCTGCGCGCCGCGCACCGCGTGGTACTGCCCGGCCAAGGGGCGATGCGCGATTGCATGGCATCGCTGGCCGCCTCGGGGTTGCGGGACGCGGTGCTGGATGCGACGCGCACCAAGCCGGTCCTAGGCGTGTGTGTCGGCGAGCAAATGCTGTTCGACTGGAGCGAGGAGGCCGATACGAAGGGTTTGGGCGTGCTGGCCGGCAAGTGCCTGCGCTTTCAATTGGATGGCAAGCTGCAGGACGATGGCTCGCGCTTCAAGGTGCCGCAGATGGGCTGGAACCAGGTGCGGCAGAGCCGACCTCACCCGCTGTGGGAGGGCATCACCGATCACAGCTTCTTCTATTTCGTGCACAGCTATTATGTGGTACCCGACAACGCGTTTGATACCGTGGGGGAAACTGTGTACGGCGCGCCGTTTACGTCCGCGGTAGCACGGGATAACATTTTCGCCACCCAGTTCCATCCTGAAAAAAGTGCGGAAGCCGGGTTGCGGCTGTATCGTAATTTTGTCCAGTGGAATCCGTGACGATTGTCCGATGCCGGTGCTCGGCGTCTGGTGCTCGGTATCTGGTGTCTGGCATCTGGTGTCCGGTATCCGGTATCCGGTATCCGGTATCCGGTATCCGGTGGCGCGCAGCCCGGCCTTTGGCATTGAGTTGCGCGCCGGCCAGGTCCGCCTGACAACTTGTACTAAACTAGCGAAAACCTGCCGTCACACCACAACGTGGTGGTAGCCCATGAATTCTTCACCCAGACTGACACGCGATAGTTATGTTGCTCATCCCGGCCATCGACCTCAAGGACGGTCAATGTGTGCGCCTGAAACAAGGCGATATGGACCAGGTGACGGTCTTTTCCGAGGACCCGGCGGCCATGGCCCGTCACTGGGTGGACAACGGTGCACGTCGGCTTCATTTGGTCGACTTGAACGGCGCGTTTGCCGGCAAGCCGACGAACGAAGAAGCGATCCGCTCGATCATCGCCGAGGTCGGTGATGAGATGCCGGTGCAGCTCGGTGGCGGGATTCGCGACCTCAATACGATTGAGCGATACCTGGACGATGGACTGTCGTATGTGATCATCGGCACGGCCGCGGTGAAGAACCCGGGATTCCTGCGGGATGCGTGCAGTGCATTCGGCGGCCATATCATCGTTGGGCTGGACGCGAAGGACGGCAAAGTGGCCACGGACGGCTGGAGCAAGCTGACCGGGCACGAGGTGATCGACCTGGCGCGCAAATTCGAGGATTACGGCGTCGAGGCGATCGTCTATACCGATATCGGCCGCGACGGCATGTTGCAGGGCATCAACATCGAGGCGACCGTGCGCCTCGCGCAGGCGGTCAAGATTCCGGTGATCGCCAGCGGCGGGCTGTCGAACCTGGCCGACATCGACGCGCTGTGCGCCGTCGAAGACGAAGGGATCGAAGGTGTGATTTGTGGGCGCGCGATCTATTCCGGCGAGCTTGATTTCACGGCCGCGCAGAACCTTGCCGATTCACTGCGCGAGTCTCGCGCTTGAGGCTGCGGCGCGCGCCGCGGGTCGGCTGCCCGTGCGCCGCCGTCGCGCTGGTCACACGCGTTTCACTTTTCAGCATCGACTTTCATGGCTTTACCGAAACGCATTATTCCGTGTCTTGACGTGACTGCCGGACGGGTCGTCAAGGGCGTCAATTTCGTCGAACTGCGCGACGCTGGCGATCCGGTCGAGATCGCGCGGCGCTACGACGAGCAAGGGGCCGACGAACTCACGTTTCTGGACATTACCGCGACGTCCGACGGGCGTGACCTGATTTTGCCGATCATCGAATCGGTTGCCGCGCAGGTGTTCATCCCGTTGACGGTTGGCGGTGGCGTGCGCACCACCGAGGACGTCCGACGGCTGCTTAACGCAGGCGCCGACAAAGTCAGCGTCAATTCCACCGCGGTGGCTAATCCGCAGTTTGTCCGCGACGTGAGCGAGCGCTACGGTTCGCAGTGCATCGTCGTCGCGATCGACGCGAAGCAAGTCGGCGATTCACATGCGGTGCCGCGTTGGGAGGTGTTGACGCACGGCGGCCGCAAGGCGACTGGACTCGACGCGGTGCAATGGGCGCGCCAGATGGCGCAGCTCGGGGCCGGCGAGATTTTGCTGACCAGCATGGACCGGGATGGTACCAAGCGTGGATTCGATCTGGCGCTCACGCGCGCGGTATCGGACGCGGTGTCGGTGCCGGTTATCGCCTCGGGTGGCGTGGGTTCGCTGCAGCATCTGGCCGATGGGGTGACCGATGGCCACGCGGATGCGGTACTGGCTGCTAGCATTTTCCACTATGGCGAATACACGGTCGGTGACGCGAAGCGGTTCATGGTCGAACGTGGCATTGCAGTGAGGCAGTAATGGGCGGCAATGACTGGCTGGATAAGGTGAAATGGGGCGCGAACGGCTTGGTGCCGGTGATCGCGCAGGAAGCGTCGAGCAACGATGTGTTGATGTTCGCGTGGATGAACCGTGAAGCGTTAGCTAAGACCATTGAGCTGGGACGCGCTGTCTACTTTTCCCGCTCGCGCAACAAGCTGTGGTTCAAGGGCGAGGCATCCGGCCATGTGCAGCACGTGCGCGAAGTGCGGCTGGACTGCGACGAGGATGTCGTGCTGTTGAAGGTCGAGCAGGTCTCTGGCATTGCCTGCCATACCGGTCGGCATTCGTGTTTTTTTCAGAAATTCGAAGGCACTGTGGACGACGGAGGATGGATATCGATCGACCCCGTGCTGAAAGATCCGGAAAGCATCTATCCATGACCCACAATACTCAACCTGCGCTGCAGCGGACGGCTGACGCCATGAGTCCGCGGGACGCGAACGATGCGCTGCACGACGTGCTGCTGCGGCTGGCGGCGACGATCGACGGCCGCAAGGGGGGCGATCCCGAGGCCTCTTATGTCGCGCGACTATTTCACAAGGGCGACGACGCGATTCTGAAAAAGATTGGCGAAGAGGCGACCGAAGTTGTGATGGCAGCCAAGGATGCGCGCCACGGGGGCTCGAGCGCGCCGCTGGTGAACGAGGTGGCCGACCTGTGGTTCCATTGTCTTGTCCTGTTGTCGCATTATGGTGTCGGACCCAATGACGTGCTGACCGAGTTGCAACGCCGCGAGGGCCTGTCGGGCATTGAAGAAAAGGCGTTGCGCAAACGGCGCGAGCGCGAACACAATGGTGATTGAGCCGTGCGGCAGTGCTGTGGAGTGATGCGATGAATGATCCGTTAGATAACAACGAGCGTGTGGTGCACACGGTCCAGCGTGCGCCGTTGGACGAACAGCGACTGCGTTCGCTCAGAACGCTCACCCATTTGTTGTACGCGCTATATGCGTTGTTGTGGTTTACTGGTGGCATATCGGCCTTGATCGCTGTCATCGTCAACTACGTTAAGCGTGACGATGTCGCGCACACGCCGTACGCCGCGCATTTCGATTGGCAAATCCGCACCTTCTGGTGGGGATTGGTGTGGGGCGGCGTGGGCTTCGCCACAATGGTGATCATGATCGGTTTTGCCATCTGGTTCGCTGCCGGCGTCTGGGTACTTTACCGAATCATCAAGGGATGGCTGTATCTGAACGACAACAAGCCGTTGCCGGTGCGACAGCGGGCGGCGGTATGACGGTGGACTGGTTGAACGTGTTGACTGGAAACGTGATATGACGCAATCCGACTGTATCTTTTGCAAGATCGCGAGCGGTGAAGTGCCGAGCAAAAAGGTGTTCGAGAACGACGAATTTGTCGCGTTCCACGATCTGCGGCCGGCAGCAGCCGTGCACGTGCTCGTCATTCCTCGAAAACATATTGAAACGCTGTCCCATTGCACGGAAGACGATGCGCCGCTGCTTGGTAGAATGACAATACTGGTCGCGCGCCTGGCCGAGCAATTGGGTTGCGCGTACACCGGTGGGCAGACCGGTTTCCGGACCGTAATCAACACCGGGCCGGGTGGCGGGCAGGAGGTTTACCACCTGCACGCGCATATCCTTGCCGGCCCGCGGCCGTGGCTGCGTATGGGCTGACACCACACGCAATCAAAATCGGAGAGTTTGTATGGGTTCATTCAGTATTTGGCACTGGCTGATTGTGCTGTTGATCGTGGCGTTGGTGTTCGGCACGAAAAAGCTGCGCAACATCGGCAGCGATCTCGGCGGAGCGGTCAAAGGTTTCAAGGAAGGGATGCGCGACGCAGAAGGGGCCGGTGCCGATTCGCACAAGGAACTGCCACGCTCCGGCACGATCGATGTCGATGCGAAGGAGAAGTCCGGTTCGCGCGATGCGCGTTGAGTGCCCGGCTGACGCGTTGACCGGCTCCCCGCGATGCTCGACTTAGGCCTCAGCAAGATGGCGTTGATCGGCGTTGTTGCGCTGATCGTAATCGGCCCGAAGAAGCTGCCCGGTGTGGCGCGCACCGCGGGCGCCCTATTCGGCCGTGCCCAGCGCTATGTGAACGACGTCAAGGCGGAGGTGATGCGCGAGATCGAGTTGGACGAGTTGCGCAAGATGAAGTCCGACTTCGAGGATGCCGCGCGGAACATGCAAACCTCGATTCACGAGCACGTGCAGCAAGCGCAAACCGAGCTGACCGAGGTCTGGCGCGACGGCACCGGCCCGAACACGGACAGCGCCGAGCAAGGCGTGAGCGCCGGCACGTCGAATTCGATTTGGCACGACTCGTCCAGTGGCGTGATGCGAGCATCGTCGCGCAAAAACTGGCGGGTCAAGCGCACGACGACACCGGTGTGGTACAAACGGGTCGCCGCACGCCGTACCCATGTGCAGTCGGGCGCGGCTCGCGTGGCGCGGCATACGCCGCCAAACCTGCGGCGGCCGATCCGTTTCCTGTGATCCTGTCCCGTTTCCTGTCCACTTCTTTTCTCTGTCCCAGGCCGCTGTGAGCGAAGCCCCGCAAAATCCGCAGAACGAAGGCACCGAAGAAACGTTTATTTCGCACTTGATCGAGTTGCGCACGCGGGTGATTCGTGCCGCCGTCTCGGTGCTGGTGGTGTTCGTATCGCTGGTCTATTGGGCGCCGGACATTTTCCGGTTGCTGGCTCATCCGCTGATGATGAATCTGCCTAAGGGCGGCAAGATGATTGTCACTGACGTCACAGGCTCGTTCTTCGTGCCAATGAAGGTGACGATGCTGGTGGCGTTCGTAATCGCGCTGCCGGTGGTGCTGTACCAGATCTGGGCGTTTGTTGCGCCAGGCTTGTACCAGCATGAGAAAAAGCTCGTGGTGCCGCTGGTTTCGAGCAGCTACGTGTTGTTTCTGTGCGGGATGGCATTCGCGTATTTTGTGGTTTTTCCGACCATCTTCCGCGTCATGGCGCACTACAATGCGCCGCTCGGCGCCGAAATGTCCACGGATATCGACAATTACCTGAGCTTTGTGTTGACGATGTTCATCGCGTTCGGCGTGACGTTCGAAGTGCCGATCGTCGTTGTGCTGCTCGCGAAGTTGAATATGGTGACGGTGAACAAGCTCAAGGAAGTGCGTCCGTACGTGATCGTCGGCGCGTTTGTGGTCTCCGCCATCGTGACGCCGCCCGACGTTTTCTCCCAACTCATCCTCGCGGTGCCGCTGCTCGTGCTATACGAACTCGGGATCATTGCGGCACGGTTGCTGGTCACTCAGCAACCGGACAGCGAGCCCCAAAGCGAAGAGGCCAAATAGCGGCGCGGCGGGCCGCGCGCGCCTTTCTGTTGAGCGCCGCGCGGCGCTGTTCGTCACTAATCGTCGTCGCCGTTGTCCAGCGCTTGCTTGGGCGGTGGCGGGCGCTTGCCGATCGTCACGTCGATGTCCATTTCGTGCGACTTGCGCCACAGGTGTACCTTCGCGACCGTACCGGGCTGAATCAGCGCGATGACGTTGAGCAGGCGCGTCGTGTCGGTGATGTCCTCATCGTTGACCTTTACGAGGATATCGCCCGGCTTGATACCGGCCTTGTCCGCCGGCCCGCCTCGCAGTACGCCCGCCACGATTGCCCCCGATTTCTGCTGCAGACCGAACGAGTCTGCGATTTCCGGCGTCACATCTTGAGGCTCGACGCCAATCCAGCCGCGCGTGACTGTGCCCGTGGTGATGATGCTCTCAAGCACGCTGCGCGCCGTCGACACTGGAATGGCAAAGCCGATTCCCAGCGAGCCGCCGCTGCGGGAATAGATCGCGGTATTGATACCAAGCAAGTTGCCGTTTACATCGACCAGTGCGCCGCCGGAATTACCCGGGTTGATCGGCGCATCGGTCTGAATAAAGTTTTCGAAGGTGTTGATCCCCAGGTGATTGCGTCCGAGCGCACTGATGATGCCCATCGTCACCGTCTGGCCGACCCCGAACGGATTGCCGATCGCCAGCACGACGTCGCCCACGCGTGCATGCTCCATCCGTCCAAGCGTGATTGTCGGTAGGTTGGGTAGACTGATCTTGAGTACCGCCAGATCTGTTTCCGGGTCCACGCCGATCATTTTTGCGCTCGCCGTGCGCCCGTCGGCCAACGCGACCTCAATCTCGTCGGCGCCGTCCACCACGTGCTGGTTCGTTAGAATGTAGCCCTCCGAGCTTACAATGACGCCGGAGCCGAGATTGGACGCGGGCTCCTGGCGTTTGCGCTCGTAATTGCGATCGCCGAAGAAATAGCGAAACAGCGGGTCGTTGGCGCGCGGATCCGGCATCTGAGAGCCGTCCTTGCTGGAAAATACGTTCACCACCGCCGGCATCGCGCGCTGGGCGGCGTCTGCATATGACGTGACCAGTCCGCGGCTCGCCATGCCCGGGGCGACCTCCTGCAGCGCGACGATCGGAGACGCCAGCTGTTGCCCGAGGTTACCTTGGCGCTGCAGCCACTGCGGCTTCAGCGTCGCGACGATGAACATCAACGCGAGCAGTACCGTCACCGCCTGCGCAAAGAACAGCCAAAAGCGTCTAAGCATCTGAATTTATGGGGCTTGCATGGATCGAAATGAGCTTGAATTGTACTTGAACGGGTTGCTCGACACTTCGCGGTTCCGGGACTATTGCCCCAACGGCTTGCAAGTCGAGGGCCGTCGCCGGATCGAGAAGGTCGTCACCGGCGTGAGCGCTTGCGCGGCGTTGCTCGAGGCGGCGATTGACTGGCAAGCCGACGCGGTACTTGTCCATCACGGGTATTTTTGGAAGAACGAAGCGCCACAAATCACGGGCCAAAAGTATCGGCGACTGCGCCTTCTGATCCAGAACGACATCAACCTGTTGGCTTATCACCTGCCGCTGGACGCTCACGCGGAGCTGGGCAACAACGCGCAACTCGGTGCGCGGATGGGGTGGCTGGCCGACGCGCGGTTCGGCGACAACGATCTCGGCTTCATCGCCACGCTGCCGATGCCCACGTCGCTGTCGCATCTGGCCGCACAGGTGGGCAATACGCTCGGGCGCGCGCCGCTCGTGCTCGGCGATCCCGACCGCAAGTTGCGCCGTGTTGCGTGGTGCACCGGCGCCGCGCAAGGCTATTTCGATGATGCGATCCGGGCCGGTGCCGATGTCTACCTGAGCGGCGAAGTGTCCGAGCCCACCACCCACTTGGCAGCGGAGTCCGGCGTGGCGTATGTATCGGCCGGCCACCATGCGACCGAACGTTACGGCGTGCAAGCCATCGGGGCCCACTTGGCCGACACATTCGGTTTGGAACATCTATTCATCGACATCGACAATCCGGTCTAGTCGGGCTGCGTCGCGTCGATATCTGTACCGACAAATCCGTATGGGTCGGCGGGGAACAAATGGTGCGACGTATTGCCGCATCCGTGCCGTGCCGTGCCGTGCCGTGCCGTGCCGTGCCGTGCCGTGCCGTGCCGTGCCGTGCCGTGCCGTGCCGTGCCGTGCCGTGCCGTGCCGTGCCGTGCCGTGCCGTGCCGTGCCGTGCCGTGCCGTGCCGTGCCGTGCCGTGCCGTGCCGTGCCGTGCCGTGCCGTGCCGTGCCGTGCCGTGCCGTGCCGTGCCGTGCCGTGCCAAGCCAAGCCAAGCCAAGCCAAGCCAAGCCAAGCCAAGCCAAGCCAAGCCAAGCCAAGCCAAGCCAAGCCAAGAGGGGCGGCGTGCGCTTGCGCAGACCGCAACGCCCGCATTCGGTACAGCGCATCATCCGCATGCAGCGCATCGTGCCCCGCATTGGCGCATCACGCCGCCGCATTCGGCAAATCGCACCGCCGGGCTGGACCCCACAGCGGGGTGCGCCCGCCAGTCGCAGCGCCCGCGCGGGTCCCGTGTGACGTCGATTTAGCAATTTTTGTTAAGTATTTGCTTAATATAAGTTGCCATGCTATACGAATCGGTGTCGCCAAACCCTTGCGTAGCAAGCTTTTACGCGGCGGGCCGCAACCTAGACTTGTAAATGGCGGCTGCATTCCCGCACACTATGAGTGGGTAGCCGAAGGAAGACTGGAGTCCAACCAAGAAGTGGGGCGTGTGATGCGAGACAAGGAAGACAATCGCGTCGATGGCAGCCGCCGTACCTGGCTGATAGCGACGTCAGTAGCAGGTGGAATGGGAGGCATGACAACCCTGGTGCCGTTTGCTGCATCGCTGGCACCGTCCGAAAAGGCCAGGGCCGCAGGTGCGCCGGTTGAGGTGGACATCAGTACCCTGAAGCCCGGCGAGATGATGACTGTTGCATGGCGTGGCAAGCCTGTGTGGATCATCAATCGTACTGAGCAGATGCTGGCCGAGGTCACTAAGGCTGACGGCGAGGTCGCCGATCCGCATACCCAAAATCCATTTTCGATCCCGTTTCCCGAGTATTGCCAGAACGAATACCGCTCCCGTGCCGAGCACAAGAACATCCTCGTGCTCGTGGGCATCTGCACGCACTTGGGGTGCTCACCGAGCCCGCGCTTTTCGCCGGGTCCCCAGCCGAACCTGCCGGCCAACTGGCCGGGCGGTTGGTTTTGTCCGTGTCATGGCTCAACTTTTGACTTGGCCGGCCGCGTATTCAAGAACAAGCCCGCACCGCAAAACCTTGATGTACCGCCGTTCATGTTCAAGACGGCCACGCAGCTCGTGATTGGACAGGACGAGAAGGGAGAGGCGTAGATGGCGACGACGGACAATTCTGATGAAAGCACGGGCCTGCTCGGCTGGATCGATCGCCGTTTTCCACTAAGTTCGACGTGGAAGGCGCACGTATCCGAGTACTACGCACCCAAAAACTTTAACTTCTGGTATTTCTTCGGCTCACTGGCCCTGCTCGTGCTGGTGATCCAGATCGTCACCGGCATTTTCCTGGTGATGAACTACAAGCCTGACTCGCAGTTGGCGTTTGCGTCGGTCGAGTACATCATGCGCGAAGTGCCGTGGGGCTGGCTGATTCGGTACATGCATTCGACCGGCGCATCGATGTTTTTCGTCGTCATCTATCTACACATGTTCCGGGGGCTGTTGTACGGCTCCTATCGCAAGCCACGCGAACTGGTGTGGATCTTCGGCTGCCTGATCTTCCTGTGCCTGATGGCCGAAGCGTTCTTTGGCTACTTATTGCCGTGGGGCCAGATGTCGTTTTGGGGTGCACAGGTCATCGTGAACCTGTTCTCCGCGATTCCGTTCATCGGCCCAGACTTGGCGCTGTGGATCCGTGGCGACTACGTCGTGTCGGATGTCACGTTGAACCGCTTCTTTGCGTTTCACGTGATCGCGATCCCGCTGGTGCTGATCGGCCTAGTCGTTGCTCACATCGTCGCGCTGCACGAAGTCGGCTCGAACAACCCCGACGGCATCGAGATCAAGGCAAAGAAAGACGCAAACGGCATTCCGCTGGATGGCATCCCCTTCCATCCGTACTACTCGGTGCACGACTTCTTCGGCGTCTGTGTCTTCTTGCTCGTATTCTGCGCGATCATCTTCTTCGCACCGGAGATGGGCGGCTATTTCCTCGAGGC
Source organism: Mycetohabitans sp. B46 (assembly GCF_037389205.1). Lineage (NCBI taxonomy): Bacteria > Pseudomonadati > Pseudomonadota > Betaproteobacteria > Burkholderiales > Burkholderiaceae > Mycetohabitans > Mycetohabitans sp. B46. Next base: position 84,114 of record NZ_JADBGL010000006.1, on the reverse strand, counting down.
GAACAACTTCGTGCCGTCCGACCCGCTCAAGACACCGACCGAAATTGCGCCGGTTTGGTACTTCACCGCGTTCTACGCGATGCTGCGTGCGACAACGGACGACTTCAAGATCGTGTTGATGATCGTGGTCGGGTTGCTCGGCGTGCTCGGCTTGATTAAGGCCCGCGGGGGGGCAAAGAAGATAGGCTCGGTGGTGGCTGCCGTGCTCGTGATCCTCGCAATGGTCAGCACTCAGGCCAAGTTCTGGGGCGTCATCGTCATGGGTGGCGCCGTCCTCACGCTGTTTTTCCTGCCGTGGCTCGATCGTAGCCCGGTCAAGTCCATCCGCTATCGTCCGGGCTTTCATCGATTCTTCTATGGGATTTTCGTCGTCGTCTTCCTGACACTGGCCTTTCTTGGCACTCGGCCTCCATCACCGGCCGCGACCGTGATCGCGCAGGCCTGTACGCTAGCGTATTTCGCATTCTTCCTCGGGATGCCGTTCTGGACCCGCCTGGGCGCATTCAAGCAGCCGCCCGAGCGCGTGACCTTCAAGCCGTATTGAACGCGGGAACCGGACGTGAACGGAGAATACCGATGAAGAAATGGCTTTCGATACTTGCGCTGCTGGCGGTGACACTGGCTGCCACGCTGGGCGTGGCCCGTGCCGAGGAGGATATCGTCCTCGATCGCGCGCCGGACCGCACTAACAACCTCGCGTCGCTGCAACGTGGCGCGCAGTTGTTTGTGAACTACTGTTTGAACTGCCACAGCGCGAGCATGCTGCGCTACAGCAAGCTGCAGTCGATCGGCATCTCGCAGAAGAAAATCGAGGAAAACCTGCTATTCAGCGGCGGCAAGGTGGGTGACACGATGACTGTTGCGATGCGTCCGGCCGATGCGCAGGAGTGGTTCGGCGTCGCGCCGCCGGACTTGTCGCTCGAGGCGCGCGCGCGAGGCGTGGATTGGCTATACACGTACTTGCGCACGTTCTATCGCGACCCGACGCGGCCGACCGGGTGGAACAATCTCGCGTTCCCGAATGTCGGCATGCCCCATGTACTGTGGCAATTGCAGGGCGTGCGCGACGCGAAATTCACTGAACGAAAAGGTGAGGACGGTGAGGTGACACACCAGTTTAATGGCTTTACCCAGGTGACCAACGGGACGCTTGCGCCGATAGACTATGATTCGTCTGTCGCCGACCTTGTCTCCTACCTCGCCTGGATGTCAGAGCCGGCACGCAAGACGCGCGAGCGCGTAGGCGTGTGGGTGCTGCTGTTTCTCGGCGTGCTGACGCTGTGCGCCTGGAGGCTTAACGCCGCGTACTGGAAAGATATCAAGTAAACACGCCGTTAGCGGTGTGGGGCTGGCAGCGAAGAAGACCGGCATGGGGCGGTCTTCTCAGCGCTGGCCCTTCGGTTTTTTGAGGAAAGTAGAAATGATGGTTTTGTATTCCGGTACCACTTGCCCATTCTCCCAGCGTTGCCGGCTGGTGCTGTTCGAAAAGGGCATGGACTTCGAGATCCGCGATGTCGACCTGTTCAACAAACCGGAGGACATCTCGGTGATGAACCCGTACGGGCAGGTGCCGATCCTCGTGGAGCGTGACCTGATCTTATACGAGTCGAACATCATCAACGAGTATATCGACGAGCGCTTTCCGCATCCGCAATTGATGCCTGCTGATCCGGTCCAGCGTGCCCGTGCACGGCTGTTCCTGCTCAATTTTGAGAAAGAGCTGTTTGTGCACGTTGGCACGCTCGAGAACGAGAAGGGCAAGGCGGCCGAGAAAGCCCACGAGCGCGCGCGTGCGGCGATTCGTGACCGGCTGACGCAACTGGCGCCGATCTTCGTCAAGAACAAATATATGCTGGGCGAAGAGTTCTCGATGCTTGACGTGGCGATCGCGCCGCTGTTGTGGCGCCTAGACCACTATGGCATCGAGCTGTCCAAAAACGCGGCGCCGCTAATGAAATATGCTGAGCGCATTTTTAGCCGGCCGGCTTATATCGAGGCGTTGACGCCATCCGAGAAGGTGATGCGTCGTTAAGCGGCGGCGGGCTTGCGTCCCCAGCCGTAACTGCTTGCCGATGTGACGCCCGCGTGCCGGGTGAGACTCGTCGGCAGGTCGAGGAACAATAATGCAAGAGATTTCCACCAAGCCCTATTTATTGCGCGCACTCTATGAGTGGTGCACGGACAATGGATTGACGCCGCATATCGCGGTAAAAGTCGACAACTGCACGCGCGTACCGCGACAGTTCGTACGTGACGGCGAAATCGTGCTTAACATCAGTTTCGATGCGACCAGCCAGTTGCAAATGGGCAACGACGTGATCGAATTTCTCGCGCGCTTCTCCGGCAAATCGCACAAGATCGAAGTACCGGTGGCCAACGTCTTGGCGATTTATGCGCGCGAGAACGGGCAGGGAATGGTGTTCCCGGTCGAAGGGATTCCAGAGGAGCCGGTTGAAGGCGCACCCGAGTTCGAGGCCCTTGCAGCGGACGAATTTTACGATATGACGCCTCAGGAAAAGCAGCGCATCCTGCGGGAGCGTGCATTGCAGCAGGCGGGACAGAGCGGGCCGGTTGTGGTCGGCCGTGATGTGCAGCGCGGCCAGCATGCAGCGGGTCAAACTGTGCAAGGGCCCGATGCTGACGGTGCCGGGGGCGAGGGTCCGAAGGACAGTAGTCGCAAGCATTTGAAAGTGATCAAGTGATCTTTTGCCGCAGACCAAGACTGTAGTATACTGCGTTGCTACGCCGGCTTAGCTCATCTGGTAGAGCAGTTGATTTGTAATCATCAGGTGGCGGGTTCGAGTCCTGCAGCCGGCACCAATACTGACGCGGGTCCCAGCAAATGGGGCCCGCTTTTTTTGTTCTACAAAACCTGCTTTGTTCTACAAAATGACTTTTGCTGACAAGGCGGAGGCCGCGTAGCGCGCCCCCAAGGGGCAATTGGCACTAGCACACTTAATGCCGGTCGGTGCTGTATGACCTGCCGACAACAGAAGCAGCCGCCGTTACCATCCCAGCCGACGGAAGGCGGCTGACCATGCAGGTAGTGCCCCCGTCACCGGTCGATCGGCGATTGGTTCAGAGCCCGGCTGAGTTGGCGATGCGATAACGCTCACCTTGGCGAGACGAAGGGAAAAGGTTGACGCACACTTGCCAAGCTTGTCTACTGGGCGAAGCAGGGCCGTATCGGCTGGCATGTCGAGCGTGCCGGGGGGCAGCGCGCCGCGCCGATGCTGGTAAGGTGTTCCCCGAGAAAATTACTTTGTCGTTCGAGGACCCGCAGTGGATGTTCACCGTACTCTCCGAAGCACGGCGGCGTTTAATGCACGAAATCATTAGCGAACCGCAGACTATCGCTGAACTCTCGCGCCGTGTCTGGCGTCAACTAAAAAAGCCGCCCTATGCTGCTACCGGGGCTGGCGCCGTCGGCTTGACGCCGGCAGCCTCTGCCCGATAACTTTCAACGCCCATCAAGTCGAGGATGACACTGTGATGGACGACGCGGTCGATGGCCGCGAGCGTGGTCATTGGGTCCTTAAAGATGCGCTCCCACTCTGAGAATACGAGGTTTTTCGTGATGACGATGCTCTTGCGCTCGTAGCGCTCAGCGAGCAACGTGAACAGCACTTCCATTTCATCTCGGTTATGCTGGACGTAGCCGATGTCGTCCAGAATGAGGCACTCGAAGCGATCCAGCTTTGCTAGCTCCTGCGGCAAACGTAGATCGCGCTTTGCTGCCAGTAGCCGCTGCACCAAGGCCCCCGTGGGTGTGAACAGGACCGGGAACCCTTGCTCGACGAGCGCGTGCCCCAATGCGTAGGCAAGATGGCTTTTCCCGGCACCAGGTCGGCCGAGCGCGATCACATTGGTGGCATCCTTGAGGAAGCTGGCGCTGCGCAGCCGCTCGATCTGCAGGCGAGTGGCCGGATCGAATCTTCCCAGTTTTAACGTGCGGAAGCTCTTGCCGGGCAGCAGTTCGGATTGCCTCAGTAGTCGCTCGATTCGGCGCGACGCCTTCGCTGCACGTTCGATACGAGCCAGCTCGAGAAGAAACGCCTCGTGAGTCAGTCCTTCCTTTGCCGCTCGCAGTGCCGTGTCTTCCACAGCTGCCGCCATGGCGCCGAGATTGAGCGCACGAAGTGACACCAGCAATTCTTCACGGGCGTTATGCATGATTACTCCGCGACGGGATTAGGGCGTCGTAGTCGCGCAAGTTGATGGCGGCCTTGCCGATCTTCGGCACCGGTGTCGGCGTAGGGCTTGCGACGAGTTTGCGCACGACATCGAGCGTCGGTATGCGCCCGTCATGCAACAAGCGGCCGATTGCTTCGTCGATTTCCGCCTCGGATGTGCTCGCAGCTAAATGCAACAGGCGAAGGTATTCCTGGTCCGCCTTCGTCGGCGTTGTGGCAAGCAGTGCGTCGTAGGCCCGGCGGAACGTGGTCGTTGGAAACAACTCGTCTCTGTAGCAGTAAGCCGCGAACGCGCCGGGCTTTCTCACCAGTGACCAGATCAGATGTCGGTAGTCGATTCGCCGCTGGTTGCGCCCGCTCAAGCGCGGTAGAGTAAGAACATGTGCCGTCCCGTGGTAAAGATCCAAGTTCTCCGAGCGGATGCGTGCCTTCAGCGTGGCGCCGATCAATCGTGACGGCACCGAGTAGTAATGGTTGAGAACCCGAGCCAAGCTGAAACGAGAAACGCGCACCGTGACCTCGCGCGTGAAGTCCAGCGGCGCTGCGGGCAGCGCTCTAAGCGCCGCTCGGTCCGCCTCGAATCGTTGCGAGCGCGTGAGATTGCGCTGCCGAACAAGTTCGCCAAGGAAGTGTTCGTAGTCGCTGCGCGTTGCGAAGTCTCGCGTGCCGCGAACCCGTAGCGCCTGGTCCACGGCCTCTTTGAATCGGAAGTGCGATTGCTCGACGTCGCCGTTTTGGTTAGCGCATCCAGCCGTGTTCGCGGATGGCTGCATGCCGTAATGAGCAAGCAATGCACGATAGTTCTGCGTGAACTCATGCATTCCTTCGCGATCCAGCTCGCGTACGGCCGCAGTCAGATTGTCGGTGCGATGCCATTGTGGAACACCGCCGATCTGCCACAGGCATGCTTCAAGCCCTTCAGCCAGCGCCTCAAAGCTCTCGGAGAAGCAAATGCGCACGGCCTCCACGTTTGAGTAAGTTAGCACCAGGTGGTACAGCAAATGAGGGAATGCTGTGCCCGAGATCGTTACTCTCAGCCTATTCATTGAAGTGAAATCGGATTGAACCATGCGCCCGGGCACATGCTCCTGTGCAAACATGACTTCTTGTTCCGGGCCGTGACGAACGCGCCACGCTTGAATGTGCCGCTGCAACGTGCGCAGCTGGCCTTCCTAATATCGCCCCGGAAACGCCTGGCACAGCAGCACAAATAGGGTCTTGGCCTGCAATGCCGGATCTCGCTTGAGATGGTCCTCAACCTACGGCCAATCGACGCTAAACGGATTCTCCCGCGTGCGATGCAGGCGCGGCTTCTTCATTTGACTCGGTAACGTGCCAGCACGCTCGTACTTACGGACCGTACGCTCATTCATACCTGTTCGCGCTGCTGCCAGCTTCTGGCTCGCTCCTTTCCGCCGTTCTTCTCGCAACAATTTGATTTCTCCGTCTTTTTTCATGCTGGCTCCGGAAGGAGCCGCATGATAGCGACGGCCGCCACCTCAACAGTTCAGCCGCCGCACACCGGCAAATCTAGTTGGTGCCACCGGCAAAAGTAATTGTCGCCAGACAGGAGAAGCTCATGCGGATGGCTGTGTGCGGGATTCCGCTTCCCGTTTTTATCGTGCTGCGGATAAGTCAAATTGTTCTGTCGATAAGTGGGTCTGCTTATGCCAAAGATTGGCATAAACGCCTTGCTGCCTTAGCAAACTACTATGCGTACCCGTCTCCACGATCACACCCTCTTGCATGACTAAAATCAAGTCCGCATGCTGAATGGCAGAAAGCCGGTGTGCAATCACGAGCCGCGTGGTGTGACGATAACGCTCATAGAGATGCTTGAAGATATCGGCCTCGGTGTGGGCATCGAGCGCGGCAGTCGGTTCGTCCAGCAGTAGCAAAGCACTATTGCGCAATAAAGCGCGGGCCAGTCCCACACGTTGTCGCTCACCGCCCGACAATTTGTTGCCTCGCTCGCCAATCGACGTGTCCAGGCCCTGGCTCGCCGCAGCAATGACGGGTGTCAGTGCACAGGAATGGATAACTTGTTCAAGCTCCGAATCGGAGGCTTGCGGACAGGCAAAGCAGATGTTTTCGCGTATCGAGCGATCCAGCAAATGTGCGTCTTGTGTCACATAGCTGATCGACTGACGCAACTGCGATTCGGAAAACGATTCGATCGGTTGACCCTCGATGAGGATTTGCCCTTCATCGAGCTTATATAGGCGCAATAACAGCTTGATGAGCGTGGATTTCCCCCCGCCGCTCGGTCCTACCAGCGCACAAAATGCACCAGCAGGAATCGAAAAATTCGCATGGCGCAGTACTCGTCTACCGCACGGATGGCGAAAACTGGCGTTGCGAAATTCGATCGACGGCGCCTGTACAAACAGAGGCTGACCCAGGGGTTCGAATTGCCATCTGACACGGATGGTGTGCAGCAATTCCGATAGATTGAACAAACCTATTTGGACTTCCCGCACCACATAGCCGAACGTGCTGAGCGGCAAAGTAAATCGCAGCAGGTAACTGTTCAACAGTACGAAATCGCCTATGGTGAGCCGGTGTGCCAGGATATCTTGTCCCGCCAAAGCCGTGAGCGTGGTCAGCCCGATACCGACAATCAGTAATTGAGCGGCGCCAACTATTTCCATCTTGCGCGTGATATGGACACTCGCCCAGGCACGCATTTTTAACACACGGTCAAGCCGGGTTAATTCGCTGGCTTCATTTGAAAACGCTTTGACCGTATCGGCATGCGTTAGCGTATCGACCAGCCGCGTAGAGGCACGATCCGACGCCCGGTTTTTCTTGCGTTGCAGTACTTCACAGCGCTTCGCCGTTGATACGCTAAAGTAAAGATAAAGAGTTAGAACTCCCAGCAAGACAGCCGCATAAACGAGGCCAAACAACGAGAATACGACGATGCCAACGACCGCGATTTCGACGCAAATCGGTGCGAGGCTCCAAAAGAGCCCGATAATCGCGCGCATCGCACTGTCTTGTACGCGCGAGAGTTCGCTAACGGAGGCGCCCGTTTGATGAGCACTCAATGCCGCAGCAGGCTGACCGAGCACTCGACTAACGTAATTCAGCGTAATCGTGCGCTTGATACGCTCATTGACCAACACGAATAAATATTGCTCGCAACGGTTCATCGCTTGTGACAGAAACCACGCGCCGCCGTAAGCTACACAGAGCGGATAGACGCTCACTGCCGAGAGCGCCGCGTCGGATAAACCGTCGATGAGCCACTTGAGCAACATCGGTGTGATAATGGTCAGCCCGACCGAGCATCCGGTACAGCCGATGGCTGCGATGATCTGAAAACGTGTTTTCCATTCACGCGTCCACAAGCAATGCAGCAAAAAGGAAACTGTTTTGAAAAGACCGTGCTGCATCACGCTTCACTCGCTAGTCATTGCCATCCTTGAACAAACAGTTCGGCGGCATAGAGGTGAAGGAGGCCCATAAAATATTTGCTGTGTCCCTTACTGCTATGCTGAATCGCAGCGTGTGTGCGCTTTACGTCGACATAGCCCTTCTTGGCCAAAAATCCCTCGAGACAGAGCGCCATCATATGATCCTTGTGGTCGCGAATGCCCAACAAATCGATACCTGATGTTTCGCCTTTGTTTCGTCGCCATAGGTTCGTATAACCTGTGGCCTCCGAGACGGACTTTCTCAGAACAATACGATTATGCGCCCCTTCGAAATGACCATAGCTTGGTATTGACAATGCGAGCTCGACCATTGGCTGACAAAGAAACGGATAATGCGTGGGTTGAGTAAATGGATAGGCGGGCGATCGAATGTCATCGAGCGTCAAAAAAGCCAAAGCTAGCTGATATAGCTGGCCGGGTAACCGAACCTTATTTTGCTGGAGAAACGGATGCAGATGGGCTCGTTGATCGAACGATTCGTGCTGTGTTTCTTCAGATAGAAGATCGAGTGTGCTGCCGTTATTTTCAAAAGGATCTGAAGAAAGTAACGATCGGGCCGCGCCCGTTGCCACTTGAATCAGAGGCGCTCTGTGAATGAGCGCCAGGTCCATCGCCACACGCATTAATCGCCGCCATTGCCATGTAAGTGCCGCATCGGCAAGCGCGCTGAAAGGCGGAGGCGCCAAAAAGAGCGAATCCCCTCCATGCCCGCTGATCAACTGAGTATGCTCTCCTTTCTCGAGTTGGCTTGCAAAATACTGATTAAACGCAAGCAGGCAATATCGGATATGTGGTTTAGCCACCCGCGGAACAGACTGAACAGGGGCAAACGATAATACCCTCGTATCCACCTCATGGAGATGAGCCTGTACGCTTTGTGCAACGTGACGCGCATGTTCCAGCTCGTTGGATGAAGCGACACCGGCATGGTAATAATGCGCGCAAGACAGCGGATGGTCAGCAGAGGCGGCGCGCATTGCCAGCAGCACGGAGCTGGATTCCAGACCTCCGGAGAGTTCTAGCACGGGCCGATCGGTCAACGATACAAACCGGTTAAGATAATTTTTTAAAATGCCGAATGGGGTTTGGGTATCATCTTCTACTGCGTGCTTGAGGGGATCCCAAACCGTCACGATTTGCGGTTGACCATCATCGATATAGGAGACAGCGCAGCCTGCCGGAATTTCTTGGATACGATCAAACGGCAGCTCACCATTTTGTACGGTACCCGTGCGTAACCATGTCGTAAAAAAATTTTTATTCCATGCCGGACGCTCGCCGCTCTCCACCAAGGTTTGATGCAGGCACGTGATCGTATCCGAAAAAAGCAAACCGTGACGGCTGGACCATGCCCAATATACAGGCCATTGGTTACTTGGATCGCTGCAGCAGATCAACTTTTTGGCAGTCAGGTCAAAGCAGATAAATAAATATTTACCCCAGAATCGAGCCATGAGACGCGCAGGACCTACTGCCGCAATTGCCTGCAAGTCGACTTCCTTAATTTCGCTCTGGTCCAGCTTCGAAAATGCTGAACCATAAAAACAGTAGAAGTGTGTGCCAGATTGCCCACATAGGGCACGCGTGTCGGCCCTGTCTTGTTGATGCCAAAGTGCACCTGCAATCTGGTTGGATGGGTCACGTACGAACCTCCAATCCCGTTTTTGTGCTAAATAATCCTGCGTCTTCGGATAGGCGATGCCGAGTAGGGTCATAGGGGTAGTGCTAGCAGAGGATGGGGGCATTCCAGAATAACGGATAGCTCCTTGCGTCTGAGTGGGCTATCGCCAATCACCACCTCTCCGGCTTCCGACCAAGCGTGGGCATAAAACGGAAAAGATTGCACGCCGATCACCAATTTCAATGCCAAGCCGGCACGCGCGCACAGCACAGTCAGCGCGACGGACCACTCCAAACACTTGGTTGGCCGGGGATAAAACAGGCAGGCCCAATTGAGCGTGTTCACAAAGGGCGCGTAATCATCCGGCTGGCCGACACACAAGCCTGCTTCGGCCTCACGGTGGGCTTGATTGCATAACTGCAACAATCCGGCTAATCCGTGCCGCGCGGCGCATCGGTGTACGGATCTCAAGATGAGCGCGGCTTTGGCGATGTTTATCCAAGCAGGTCGATGCGCAAAGGCATCGTCAGGTAACTTCCAACCATTGGCCGACATCCCCCCTGTTTGCGGCGAGGGGCTCAACGTGTTCAGTTTAGCGTCAGCTTCAGGAAACGAGGCGGCACTAATCCAATTGGCACGCTTTAATTCTTCCACAATGGCTGAATACTGAGTTGTGCCAGCCTGAGAAAAGCGCTCAACATCCAGCCCAAGCTGTGAAGCCAATGCCGCAGATTGCCTCTCGGTTAAAACCGCGTACCGATCGCGCACCACATCGAGCAAGATAATTTGCTTAGCGAAACAGGCGCCAAACACATTGGGCATCAAATGATGCGGCATTTTTTTATGATTGTTCTGTATCGTGGCTACAGGGAGACACTAAGCAAAACCTTAGTATGCCTCACAATACATCTAAGATTTACGCAATCCTGAGATCCATTCGAAGCAGTACTTCAAGGTATTTGCTTAGCGTTGTTTTATATCAAGCTACACTTAATCCAAGAAGCGGCCAATGCCGGCTTCTTTGTATTTTCCCGAACCGCCCAGCGTCGATTCAGAGGCGCACAGTTCCATCAGCGATTCATCATCCAACAGGAGGTCCGACACTTCACGCGTCACGTCTTGCTGCTTATTCATGAGAATCTCCTTGATCCTGTAGCTGAAAGGAAGTCGCTACCCGAGTAGGTAAGCGGCTGATCGGCCTATGTCGTTCAAGCCAACATGGGCAGGATTAGTGTAGTAGATCAGAAAAAACGGCCAACGCCAGCTTCTTTGTATTGTCCCGAACCGCCCAGCGTCGATTCAGAGGCACACAGTTCCATCAGCGATTCATCATCCAACAGGAGGTCCGACACTTCACGTGTCACGTCTTGCTGCTTATTCATGAGAATCTCCTTGATCCCGTAGTGTGGAAAGAAAGCCGCTACTCGAGTAGGCAAGCGGCTACACCTATGCCATTCAGCGTAGGCAATTTCAGTGTAATAGAGGAATGAGATTTTTGCAAAGAAGGTAGGTGAAAGTTTTGTCCGCCCCCTTTCCATTGTTCATTAGTTATGGAGGCAAGTGCGAAAACTGAAAGTATTGTTGCATGCATCGCATCACAACGATACGACATGCCGCAATGCAGTGAAGATACAACACCTTGAAAGATGGCATCGAATACTTTTCGGTATCATGGCTCATTTTTGGTTGCCTCTATGCGCTTGCATTTGCTCTAACTGCTTTGCCATTTATGAAGATCCGCCGTTGGCGTACCGCGATAGCCGGCGTTATCGCTGTCGCTCTGATTGTCACGCTTTCGTTATATGTCTTTTCTCGGGATAAGCATGTGCATTACTTGACCACGAGCGTCGAACGTGGCGATCTCGAGAACGCGGTGCTCGCGACGGGCATGCTACAGGCATTCAAGCAGGTTGATGTCGGCGCACAGGTCTCTGGCCAACTCAAGTCGCTGAAGGTCAAGCTTGGCGACAAGGTCAAGACGGGACAATGGCTCGCGCAGATCGACCCGGTTCTCTTGCAGAACGCGCTGCGTCAGGCGGAAACCAATGAGCAGAACCGCGTTGCACAGAGACGTGCAACGGCTGCGCAGCTTCGGCAGGCTGAACTCGAATTCCGCCGCCAGCAGCAAATGCTGCGGGATGACGCAACCTCGCGGCGGGATTGCGAAGAGGCGAGAGTGGCGCTTGATGTGCAGCGTGCGAATCTCGCGTCGCTCGACGCGCAGATCCGCTCGGCCCGCATTCAGACCGAGACCGCACGGGCCAACCTCGACTACACGCGGATCGTCGCGCCGATGGATGGGGAAGTGGTCGCGATTGTTACGCAGGAAGGCCAGACTGTGATCGCTCAGCAGCAGGCACCGGTGATCCTGAAGCTCGCCGACCTCGACACGATGACGGTGAAGGCACAGGTATCGGAAGCTGACGTGATTCGCCTGCACCCAGGCCAGGCCGCATATTTCACGATACTCGGCGAACCGGACAAACGCTATTATGGCAAGTTGCGCGCGATCGAGCCCGCGCCACAGAATTTCCTCGATATGCAACAAAATTCGTTCGGTGGCTCGTCCAAGCTCAATACCGCTGTGTTCTACAACGCGTTGTTTGAAGTGCCCAATCCCGGTCACCGGCTGCGCATCTCGATGACTGCGCAGGTCAGCGTGCTGCTCGGCGTCGCGCGGCAAGTGCTTAGTATCCCGGTTTCCGCGCTTGGCGCGAAAGCGCCGGATGGACGGTACGCGGTACGCGTGCTCGATGCCGATGGCAGGATCGTCACGCGTCAAGTCAGCACCGGGCTGAACAACAACGTCAAGGTCGAGGTCCGCGATGGACTCAAGGCCGGCGAACGCGTCGTGATCAGCGACGCGTCCGATGCTTTCACCAGCTCAGCACGCTGACGATGCCCCGACCGCTGCTACAGCTCATCAACGTCACGCGGCACTTTCCCGCCGGCGACCGGGATGTGGTCGTGCTGAAAGACGTCAACCTGTCGATCGGCGCGGGAGAGATCGTTGCGATCATCGGCGCGTCAGGTTCCGGCAAGTCGACGCTGATGAATATTCTGGGCTGCCTGGATCATCCGAGCATCGGCAGCTACCGGGTCGATGGCCGCGAGACACGCGAACTCGACGGGGACGAGCTTGCACAACTGCGGCGCGAGCGCTTCGGCTTCATTTTCCAGCGCTACCACCTGCTGCCGCACCTGAGCGCGGCAGAGAACGTCGAAATGCCGGCAATCTATGCGGGCAGTGCGCAGCCTGTGCGGCGAGCGCGCGCTGAGCATCTATTGGCGCGGCTCGGTCTCGCGCAGCGCGCCGGGCACCGTCCGAGCCAGCTATCCGGCGGACAGCAGCAGCGCGTCAGCATCGCACGCGCGCTGATGAACGGCGGCGAAGTGATCCTCGCCGATGAGCCGACAGGGGCACTTGATTCGAAGAGTGGTCAGGAGGTGATTCGGCTTCTGCGTGAGCTGAACGCGCTCGGCCATACGGTGATCATCGTCACGCACGATGAGCATGTCGCCGCGCACGCGCGCCGGATCATCGAGATCCGCGACGGCAAGATCGTCGCGGACCGGACGAACACGCTATGCCCGGCGGCCGATGTCAGCGTTTCGGCCGCGGATACGGTAGCCGCCGACGCTGCATTGGCCGCATCCGCCTGCGCCGACAGATCATTTGCCGTTATCGACCACGTAACTGCACAGGCAAACGCACCAATCGCATGCGGCACACCCGTTTCCGCGGTGGACACGCGGGCTGCCACGCCTACGCTACGTGCGCGCCACTGGCTGGCGAGCGCCGGACGCTTTGCCGAGGCATTTCGGATGGCATGGCTCGCGCTCATGTCGCATCGGCTGCGCACGGGTCTGACAATGCTCGGTATTATCATCGGTATCACATCGGTTGTATCAATTGTCGCGATTGGCGAAGGCGCGAAGCGCTACATACTCGATGAGATCGCCAGTATTGGCACGAACACGATCAACATCTTCCCGGGCCGCGACTGGGGCGACAGCCAGGCGAGCACGATCGAAACGCTTGTGCCCGTTGATGTGGCCGCACTCGCTGAGCAGCCCTATCTTGACAGCGTGACACCCGAGACGTCGCGCAGCCTGTTACTACGCTACCGAAACATCGACATCAACGCGTTAGTGAGTGGTATCGGCGAGCATTACTTCCAGGTACGGGGGATACGCTTCACCCAAGGGATGGGTTTCGGTCCTGACGAGGTACGCCGTCAGGCGCAAGTGGCGGTGATCGACCAGAACACACGTCGCAAGCTGTTCGGCGCAAACTCGAATCCACTCGGCGAGGTAGTGCTCATCGGCAACCTGCCGTGTGTGGTAATTGGTGTGACGGCGGACAAGAAGAGCGCGTTCGGTGAGGTAAAGAACCTAAACGTATGGGTGCCCTACACGACAGCGAGTGGCCGGCTGTTTGGTCAGCGCCATTTTGACAGCATCACGGTGCGGGTGCGCGATGGACAGCCGAGCACGGCAGCCGAAAACAATCTCGTGAAGCTGATGACGCAGCGCCACGGCCGCAAGGACTTTTTCACTTACAACGTGGATAACGTGGTCAAAACGGCTGAAAAGACCGGCCAAATGCTGACGCTGCTGTTGTCGCTGGTCGCGGTGATCTCACTCGTGGTCGGCGGGATTGGCGTGATGAATATCATGCTCGTGTCGGTGATCGAGCGAACGCGCGAGATCGGCATCCGGATGGCCGTCGGCGCGCGGCAAAGCGATATCATGCAGCAGTTCCTCATCGAGGCGGTTGTGGTATGCCTGATGGGCGGCGCAATTGGCATCGTGTTGTCGTTTGGCACAAGTTTTGTTTTCCCGCTGTTTGTCGCCCAATGGAAAATGGTGTTCTCTGTCGCCTCCATTGTCACCGCGTTCTTGTGTTCGACGCTGATCGGCATCGTTTTCGGTTTCATGCCTGCTCGCAACGCTGCACGGCTCGATCCGATCGATGCGCTCGCGCGCGATTGAGATGACGCCATGATGATCCGCATTGCGACTGTTCTCCACCGCCTGCTCGTGCTCGCATGCGCTGCCGCGTTGTTTGCTGGTTGCACGAACGCGCGCCGCCAGCCGTTGCCTGCAGTGGGCCTGCCTGCCCATTGGACAGCGTACGACGCGAGCGGCGCGACAGCGCAGACGCATCCCTGCGCTGTCTCCAACCCATCTGAGCCTTGCGCAGCAGCGCCTATTCCGGCCGACTGGTGGCGCAGCTTCGGTGACCCGGTGCTCGATCGGCTGATTGCCGACGCGCTTGCCGTGAACAACGATCTCGCCGCCGCTGCGATCCGCGTCTATCGCGCACAGCTGCGGGCCAATCTTGTCGCGACCAACCTGACACCAACCGTGACGCTCGGCGGCAACGGCCGCGTCTCGCGCACGCTTGATTCGCACCAGACATTACGCGCGAGCAGCGTATCCGGCTCACTCAACTACGAACTCGACCTGTGGGGCAAGCTCGCCGCGCAGCGTGATGCGGCGCGTTGGGAGGCCGACGCGACGCAGGCCGACCGCGAGACAGCACGGCTCACACTGATCGGCACGACGGCCGCGTTGTACTGGCAGATCGGTTATCTGAACCAGCAGATCGCGCTTGGCAATGCGAACATCGCGTATGCGCGGCGCACGCTCGCGCTGGTGCGGGCGCGTCATGCGGCCGGCGCGGTTTCCGGGCTCGATGTCGCGCAAGCCGAGCAGAGCCTGTCCATGCAGCGCGCGATGCAAAAACAACGGATTCAGCAGCGTACCGAGAACCGTCACGCGCTTGCGATCCTGTTCGACCGTCCGCCGCAAGTGCGGGCCGCCGAACCAGCTGCGCTGCCAGACCGGCCGTTGCCGGCAGTGCCAGCGGGCTTGCCTGCCGACCTGCTCGCGCGGCGTCCTGACTTGCGCGCGGCGGAATTCCGATTGCGCAGTTTGCTCGCGAACGTTGATATCACGCGCACTCACTTCTACCCGTCGCTCACGTTGACCAGTTCGATTGGCTCATCAAGTATGAGCCTCGAGCGCGCGCTATCGAATCCCATCGCAACGCTCGGACTTGGGCTCGCGCTGCCCTTCATTCAGCGGAACACGATGCAGCTGCAAATCAAAGTGTCGCAGACACAATATGAGGAAGCCGTCGTCAATTTCCGCCAGCAGCTGTACACGGCGCTCGGCGAGGTCGAGAACGCGCTGTCCGCACGCGTGCAGCTCGAACAAGAAAGTGAACAGCGCACGCTGTCGCTCGCTCAGGCGCAGCGTGCGGAAGCACTTGCGCGGGCCCGCTTCGTCGCGGGTGCGACCAGCATACAGCCGTGGCTCGATCAGCAGCAACGGTTGCGTGACGCGCAGAGCGCCGATGCACTGAACCGCTTGAATCGGCTTAACAACCGAATGACTTTATATAAGGTGCTGGGCGGTGGTGATCGCTGCCGCGAGTGAGAAACGGCATGTCGGGTTCTCCTTGCTATGACCGGAACACGGCGATTTCGTGGCGGATCGCTACGTTTGTCGATTATCTGGTTGAAGCGCTCGGCGGCACGCTTCCCGGGCAGCGGGCGAAGACATGGACGGATCAGTAAAAGACGCTCGACGACTGTACCACCGCGTTGAGTCATACCACCGTGCCCGGCTGGGCGGCGGCTGCGCACGCCGAAGTAATCGTCAACTTCAGCCGGCGTCCGTGGTCATTTCCGCCAAGCGCTGGGTGCGCAGTCGGCGGTACAGCGTGGAGCGGGAAATACCCAACTCTCGTGCCGCTTCGGTTTGCCGGCCGTGGTGTCGCTTCAGCGCCTGGTCGATCAAATGGTCATTGACGATCACGGGCGGCTTGATGATCGGCACGGCGTCCGGTGGCACCCATTGTTCGAGTTCTAGATCGCGAGCCGTCAGGATGGTGCCATCCGTCATCACCAAGGCGCGCCGTACGCGGTTGATTAACTCGCGCACGTTTCCGGGCCACGGATAACGACGCATGGCGGCCATGGCCGACGGGGAAAAACCCTTCACGTGCGGCGCGTCGGATTGGTATCGTTCAAACATGCATTGCGCGAGCACCTCGATGTCCTTGCCGCGCGTGCGCAACGCGGGTTGCTCTACGCGCAGCACGCATAGCCGATGGTAGAGGTCGGCGCGAAAACGCCCGGCATTGACCGCCTCCTCCAGGTTCGCATGCGTGGCTGAAATGACCCGCACGTCGACGTGGATCGTGTCACGCCCGCCCAGGCGCTGGATCGTGCGCTCTTGCAGGAAGCGCAACAGGCTGGTCTGGCTCTCCAGCGGCAGGTCCGCGATCTCGTCGAGAAACAGCGTGCCGTGGTGGGCCGTTTCGGTCCGGCCGACCTTGCGCGACACCGCTCCGGTGAACGCGCCGCGTTCGTAGCCGAACAATTCGGACTGGACCAGATGAGGCGGAATGGCTCCGCAGTTGATCGCGACGAACGGTCGGTTTGCACGCGGCGAGCGCTCGTGGATCGCGATCGCGGTCAGCTCCTTGCCGGTGCCCGATTCGCCGGAAATGAGCACCGGCGCGTCGGTGCGCGCGATCCTCGGGATCTTGTCGAACAGCTTCAGCATCGCCTCACAAGTACCGATCATCCGGCCTTCGCGCGAGCGTGACGAGCCTTGAGGGGCGCGTAGCATGAGCATGCCGTACGCGTGCCCGACTGCATCGGCAATGCGCTCCTGCGACGCGGGAAGCGTTACATAATCAAAGCAATAGTCACGCAGCACCGCTCTGACTGCCGCAAGACTGAGCTGCCGCGGCTCGACTAGCCCGATCCAGGCTACGTCCGATGCCGCCTGGCAGAGCGCCAGCGCGTCGAGCAATGCGGTGTCGGACACCGTGCTCAGGTCGAGGATCCCGCCTGCCTGAACGACATGCTGCAGTGTGTGCCTGGCGGCATGCCCATCATCGACGACCGACACGAGCCAGTTACGTTGGGATAAGTGTTGTTGCAGGTCCCGACGTGGCTCGCGCGTCCAGTAGACGAGTTGTCGAGAAATAGTGAATGGACTGCTGTTAGATAGCGACATGGCTACCCCGTATCGCTGCATTGTTTTTGTTGTATGGACAACCATATCCGCGGCATAACGCGGAAGTGATGGGTCTTGTCAAATCGTCGGTTGGCATGTCGCAATCGAGGCTGCAGCAACAGCGAATAGGTATCGGACGGGTCAGTCGATTGATCCCCGCCGTCTCTGCCGGCTTGGGATGCCCGGCGCTTTCAGACTATAGCGAGGCCCACCCGCCGGGACCGGCACGCATGCGAAAGAGAAGCGAGAAAAACGCAACGCGCCGACACTATGGGTGTCGGAAGTGAGGGGGCGAGTGGCTGAAAAGATAATATCGGGCGAGAGCGTCGTCGGGTGTCCTTTATACGTGCAACAGCCAGTGCTTGTATTTCCACGAACTAATCAAGTAGAAGAACACTTCGTACGCTGTTTTCTTCAACGCAAGGTACACCTTGACGAATCCCTTGTCCAAGACCGCGGCCAGCGGCTCGCATGCCTCCAGGTGCCTCCAACTGCCTCCAGCAGCGTCAAGCCTTCTGCAGATTGTGGGGCAACTAGTGCGGTCGCTGATATCCGTGGCCGGTGTCGTTATTTCAGCGTCTGTAACGCGTTGCGCACCGTGTCGAAGATTTGCGTGACTTGTTGTTCGGAGATGATCAGCGGTGGCGAGAACGCGAGCGTGTCCCCGGTATAGCGGACTAACACGCCAAGTTCGAAACACTTGACGAACGCTTCGTAGGCACGCATACCGAACGCGCCGTCGCGCGATTCCAGCTCCACGCCACCGACCAACCCTAGGTTGCGCACATCCTTGACGTACGGCGCATCGCGCAGCGTGTGGATCGCGTTCTCGAAGAAAGGCGCGATCTTTGCCGTCCGCTCAAACAATCTTTCGCGCTGATACAGGTCCTGCGTTGCGACTGCCGCCGCCGCCGCGATCGGGTGAGCTGAGTACGTATAGCCATGAAACAGTTCGATGGCACCCGGCGCGCTGGCGTTCACGATCGTATCGTAAATCCTCCTGTCCGCGGCTACTGCACCCATCGGCGCGGCGGCGTTATTGATCGCCTTGGCCATCGTAATCAAGTCTGGCTTGACGCCGAAGAACTCAGCGGCCGTCGCGCGGCCGAGCCGCCCGAAAGCGGTGATGACCTCGTCAAAGATCAGCAGAATGCCGTGCCTGGAGCAGATTTCCCGCAGCCGCTGCAGGTAGCCTTTTGGTGGAATCAGCACGCCGGTCGCGCCGGCCACCGGTTCAACGATCACGGCTGCGATCGTCGAGGCGTCGTGCAGCGCGACCAGCCGCTCGAGTTCGTCAGCCCGATGCGCGCCATGTTCGGGCTGCCCGCGGGAAAACGCGTTCCTTGCTGGATCATGCGTGTGCGGTAGATGGTCGACCGCGGGCAGTAGCGCGCCGGAGAATGTCTTGCGGTTAGCGACGATGCCGCCTACCGAGGTGCCGCCGAAACCGACTCCATGGTAGCCGCGCTCGCGGCCGATCAGCCGAGTGCGTTGCCCGTCGCCGCGCGCCCGGTGGTAGGCGAGCGCGATTTTCAGCGCGGTATCGACCGACTCGGATCCCGAATTGGTGAAGAAGACGCGGTCCAGCCCGCTCGGCATGATGCGGGCCACTTTGGCTGCCGCCTGGAAAGCGAGTGGATGACCCATTTGGAACGGCGGCGCATAGTCGAGCGTGCCGGCCGATTGCTGTATGGCAGAGACGATCTCCTCGCGCGCGTGGCCCGCATTCACGCACCACAGGCCGGCCACGCCATCGAGTATCTCGCGGCCATCGCTGGCCGTGTAGTACATGCCCTTGGCCGACGTCAGCAGGCGCGGCGCGGCCTTAAACTGCCGATTGGCGGTGAACGGCATCCAGAAGTTCGACAGATCGCCGACGGTATCGAATGAAGTCATGGTCGCTCCTTGAGTAGTTGTCCAACTCTATCGCCGTCCATTCCTGTTGCTGCTCGTATGCGGCGTACATGGTAATGTAATCCGCTTCCTTTTCCCGCTGATGATCGAATCGGCAGTGCTGGACGAGGGGCTGGACATACTTGAACACGCGCTGACGCACGGCACCGTCGCGCAAGCATAGGAGCAGGGAGCATGGGATCGGACAATCAGGCGTTATCGTTGACGGATTCGTCGCTGCTGCGCGATCTGGCCTACGTCAACGGCACATGGGTTGGCGCGGACGACGGGCGCACGTTCGCCGTGATCGATCCGGCGACGGGCCGCACGCTAGCGGCCGTTCCGGCGATGGGCGTGGCCGAGACACGTCGCGCGATCGACGCGGCGCAGCTTGCACAACGCGCGTGGCGTGCGAAGACGGGTCAAGAGCGTGCCGCGGTACTGCGTCGCTGGCACGATTTAATGCTGGCCAATGCGCACGACCTGGCCACGATCATGACGGCCGAACAGGGCAAGCCGTTTGCCGAGGCGAAAGGCGAGATTGGCTATGCGGCATCGTTCCTCGAGTGGTTTGCGGAAGAGGCCAAGCGAGTGAGCGGCGACACGTTGGCGAGCCCCACCGGTGATAAGCGGCTCGTCGTGCTGAAGGAGCCGGTGGGCGTATGTGCGGCGATCACCCCTTGGAATTTCCCGGCGGCGATGGTTACCCGCAAGGTGGGCCCCGCGTTGGCGGCCGGCTGTACGATCGTGCTCAAGCCGGCGGAAGCTACGCCGCTGTCGGCGCTCGCGCTGGCAGCCCTGGCCGAGCGTGCCGGCGTGCCGGCGGGTGTGTTCAGCGTGGTCACGGGCGATCCGAAGATGATCGGCGCGGAAATGACGTCCAATCCGGTTGTGCGCAAGCTGTCGTTCACGGGCTCGACGCCGGTCGGGCGGCTGCTCGCGGCCCAGTGTGCGCCGACGATCAAGAAGCTGTCGCTGGAGTTGGGCGGCAATGCGCCGTTTATCGTATTCGACGATGCGGATCTGGACGCGGCCGTGGAGGGTGCGGTCGCCTCGAAGTACCGCAATACGGGCCAGACCTGCGTGTGCACGAACCGCTTCTACGTGCACGACTCGGTGTACGATGCATTCTCGCGCAAGCTTGCCGATGCGGTGAGCCGGCTCAAGGTGGGCAACGGGTTCGACGCGGGAGTCACGCAGGGACCGTTGATCAACCAGGCCGCGGTGGACAAGGTTGAGTCGCACATCGCCGACGCGCGCTCCCACGGCGCGCGCGTGCTCTCAGGCGGCAAGCGGCACGCGTTGGGCGGCACTTTCTTCGAGCCGACGGTATTGGCCGACGTGACCCAGGCAATGCGCATCGCGCGCGAGGAAACGTTTGGACCCGTCGCGCCGCTATTCCGGTTCAGTACCGATGATGAAGTGATCCGTCTGGCCAACGAAACAGAATTCGGGCTGGCTGCGTACTTCTACAGCCGAGATCTGGGGCGCGTGTGGCGCGTGGCGGAAGCGCTCGAGTACGGCATGGTGGGGATCAATACGGGCTTGATATCGAATGAGATCGGCCCGTTCGGCGGTGTGAAGCAGTCAGGGCTGGGGCGCGAAGGCTCCAAGTATGGGATCGACGAGTATCTCGAGATCAAGTACCTGTGCATCGGTGGGGTGTGATCCCTTTCACTGCTTTTGCGTTGTTGTTCCATGATGCGCTCTGTGCCCGGCAATGCTGTCGTCCCTGCGCCGCAGTCCGTCTGCGGTGCCGCGCCTGAACGGCTTGTCCTTGTCTCGGTTATCTTAACTACGTAACATCCGGCTCGTGCTACGGTGTTGTTCGTTGCACCAGCGGTTTCGGCAATCCCGCCCTAGTGTGCCGGAAGCCTTGTGCATGGCTGCGGCTCCGGCATCGTTTGATCGCGCGCCCGGCAGGGCATCGAAGCGCCGCCCACTGCAGCTTACGCATAAGCGGGCCAGTTTCGGCAGGATGGCATGATGGCTGCCGACGGCGATGTATCTCGGCGGTGCCGTGGGCTTTTCGGTACACTGTCACCAGTAGGCCGGCAGCACAATCCGTGCCGCCGGCCTACTGGTGACAACTGTGCGCCACCGCGCTTGCCGGCGTGGCGCTTGAACCTGTGTTTCGACCTGCCATGTCCGAGAAGTACGACGTCCGCCCCGGCCAATCCATCGAATTGCTCAAGGCACTTCATATCCTGACGCGCGAGGGCAAGCTTAACCAGGACAGCCGGCGCAAGCTTAAGCAGATCTACCACCTGTACCAATTTATCGAACCACTGCTCGCTGAGTTGAAGCAGCAGGGCCGCGACGTGACGCTGGTCGATCACGGTGCCGGCAAGTCGTACCTCGGTTTCATCCTGTACGATCTGTTTTTCAAGAACCTGGGCGACAACTCGCGCCTGTATGGTATCGAGGCGCGCGATGAACTGGTGACCCAAGCTGCTGACCTGGCCGCCCGGCTCGGGTTTTCTGGTATGGCGTTCCTAAAATTATCCGTAGCGGAATCGATCTCATCGGACCAACTGCCGTCAGCGGTGGACATCGTCACTGCGCTGCATGCTTGCAATACAGCGACCGACGATGCGATCCGCTTTGCGCTGGCCAAGCAGGCTCGCCATATCGTGCTGGTGCCATGCTGCCAGGCGGAGGTGGCGGCCGTATTGAGGCGCAACAAGGCGAAGGCGCTCGGACGCACCGCGCTGAGTGAGCTATGGCGTCATCCGCTGCACACGCGTGAATTCGGCAGCCAGTTAACCAACGTGCTGCGCTGCCTGCAGTTGGAGGCGCATGGGTATCACGTTAGCGTGACCGAGCTGGTCGGTTGGGAACACTCGCTGAAAAACGAACTGATTATTGCCACGTACAAAAATCTGCCACGCCGCAAGCCGTCCGAGCGACTGACGGCGATGTTGGCCGAACTCGGGCTGGAAGAACTCGCGCAACGTTTCTTCATCCCGGCGCTGGCCCGCGAGAGCGAGCAGCGGATCGCCGATCCGGCGTGATCAACGTTGCTCGTCGTGCGCTTCCAGCAGGCGGCGCCAGCCCGCGTGACCGAGTGCGCGCATCGTTTGCTCGTTGCGTTCGTAGATTTGCGCTGCATCCGGAAACGCATCAACCGCCCGCGTCACGCTGGCTTCCCGCAGCAGATGCAGGATCGGATACGGCGCACGGTTCGTATAGTTCTCGATGTCGTGCTCGCCGGTGCCGGCGAATTGGAACAGTGGGTGAAAGCTCGCGATCTGCACGATGCCTTCCAGCGCGCGCCGACGCAAAAGCTTGTCCGCGCGTGGCAGGAAGTCGTTGAATGCGTAGAAGTCGGCAAATGCGTCCGGCAATATCAGCAACGTCGTATCGATCGATTGCGGATCCGCGTCGACCAGCGTTTGCAGCTCGGCATCGAGTGCGGCTAGCACGTCGGCGGCGGTGCAGGCGTCGCTGACCGTGTAGCGGATCTGCTGCTTAACGTGGACGGCCTTCGCGAAAGGGCACAGATTCAGGCCAATGACGGCTCGTTCGAGCCATTGCACCGTGGCGCCGATGACGGCGGCGCGGCCCTGGTGTTCATCGTGCATCGGCATCAAAGGGCGCGGTGGCCGCGTCGATCAACTGGACGGCCAGGGCCGGTGCCGAGTGGATTATGTCGCAGCGCGGATCGAAGGTCTGGCTGGCGGTGTAGACGCCTTCAACGAGCAACGCAAGCGATGCGCCGAGCCGTGCAGGCTCGCGTGCGCCGGCTTGTCGTGCCAGATCGGTCAGCCGTTCGAGCAATGCTGTCTTGTTACGCGCGACGATCTGGCGCGCCGGGTGGTCGCGGTCTGAAAACTCACATGATACGTTGACAAACGGACAACCCCGGTAGTCAGGGCGGCACGCGCGCGCACTCAGATCTTCAAAGAACTGCTTCAATTGGCGTGCCGGCTGCCCGGGATGTTGCGCGATACTGCACTCGAACCGTTGCCAATATTCGGCGTCCATCCGGTTCAGGTACGCGACTACAAGCTCATCTTTCGACGCAAACTGGCGGTACAGGCTCATTTTGTTGACGCCTGCTTGCTCGACGACTGCGTCGATGCCCACTGCACGTATGCCTTGAGCGTAGAACAGCCGCGCCGCCGCGTCGAGCAATTGTTGCTGCGCGTTGGCGCCTGCTATTGGGGTGCGGCGATGCGTGCCGGCGGACGGTGTGCGCCCGTGCGGGAAGGGTTGATTGCTGCGGCTCATGACTCATTTCTGCGCTGCACTGATACGAGATGCCCGGCAGCACAATACTGTGCGTTGATATGTTACCGCTCAGTCACTAGGATTGCAACTTTATGTTACCGGTCGTTAATATGGTGTTGCGGTCGAACCAATGGGACAGGCGCAGATGAAACAGTCGTGAAATGGATCGGCGATCGCTTTCTTTAATGCTCAATGGGTGCGGCACTGCGCAGTAACGACCGGCCCGCTTTTCGGTATGCTTGGGGTTCTTCCTACTCTGGTGACGATTCACGGCGAGACCCGACAATGACCCAAAAGCCCGCTCCGACCGAAGTCGATATCCACCCGCTGCTCGCCGGGCGCTGGAGCCCGCGTGCCTATGCCGACAAGCCGGTGACGCGCGACATGCAGCACCAAATTCTCGAGGCGGCGCGCTGGGCGCCGTCGTCGTATAATTTGCAGCCCTGGCGTTTTGTCGTCTTCGACAAGCATGCTGATGCCCCCGCCTATGGCCGTGCCTTTGCCACGCTCGTGCCGTTCAACCAGGGCTGGAGCAAGCCGGTGCCGGTGCTGATCGCCGTGCTGGCCAAGACCACCACGCCAAAGGGCGACACGAACCCCTGCGCGCAGTACGACACCGGCGCGGCGGCGATGGCGCTGGTGCTGCAGGCACATGCGTTGGGCCTGTGCGCGCATCAGATGAGCGGCTTTGACGTCAACGCCTTCAAGCAAGCCTTTCAGACTCCCGATGACGTGCTGCCGATTGCGATGATTGCGGTTGGGCATCCGGATGATCCCACGCTGCTGGATGAGGCGCTGCAGGCGCGTGAACGGGCGCCCCGCCAACGCGCGGCGCTCAGCGAGTTTGCGTTTGCCGGTGCATGGAACAAACCGTTTTGATTCCGTCATCGTTGGCCTCGGCTCAGTCGTCGGTTGCCGCGGACAAGGCGCCGCGATGTGCTCGAGCGACTGGCGCTCGGCTGCCACGCCCCAGCGCGCCGCAACGGCGGCTGCGGCGAGCATCGCGGCGGCGCCGATCAGATAGCCGCCAAATACCGTTGCGCGCTCGTGCGTATCGATTAGGCGACCGAGCAGCACGGGCCCAATGATGCCGCCAAGCGCCGTGTTGAACGCGTAGAACACCGCGATGGCCAACGCGCGCACCTCGAGCGGGAACGTCTCGCTGACGGTCAGGTATGCTGAACTGGCGGCCGCGGACGCGAAGAAAAAGATCACGCTTCAGGACAGGATCATCGATGTACTGGTGAGCATGCCGCACGCGAAGTAGTAGCCGCTCGCGGCAAGCAGCACGCCGGATATCGCATAGGTGGCGACGATCATGGTCCGGCGTCCCCACACGTCGAAGAACCGACCGAGTAGAAGCGGGCCGACGAAATTGCCGGCGGCGAACGGGCAGCAGGTACCAGCCCACCGTATTGCTCGGCACGCCATAGAATTCGGTCAATACCAGCGCATAGGTGAAAAGATTTCGTTATAGAAGAATGCCTGGGCAGCCATCAGCGTTAGCCCGACCAGCGAGCGGCGCCGGTGCCGTACGAGTAGCGCGTGGCAGATTTCGCGCAGTGGCGTGTGGGAGCGCACTGTCAAGCGCAATGTCGGCAAGCCCTCGCAATTGAGCATGACGCCGTGGCGACGAACCGTTGCTCGATCGCCGCGACGATCGCATGAGCTTCGTCGGGCCGACCATGCGTCAGCAGCCAGCGCGGGCTCTCCGGAATCCACATCCGCATGAGCAAGACTAGCAACCCAAGTACGGCACCGATAAAAAAGCATAGGCGCCACCCATAGTCCGGCGGCAGCAGCGCGAGGTCTAGCAGCACGATCGAGCCCGCCGCGCCCAGTCCTGCGCCGAGCCAGAACGTGCCGTTAATTGCCAGGTCGGCCCAGCCGCGCACGCGTGCCGGCGTGGACGCCTGGATGGTCGAGTTGATCGCTGTGTATTTGCCCATCGATGCCGGCTCCGGTCAGGAAGCGGAACAGCACGAAGCTCGCCAGGTTCCATGAGAACGCGGTGGCGGTAGTCGCCGCGACATACAGGAACAGCGTGATGAAGAACAGGCGACGGCGACCGAGCCGGTCGGTTGCTCAGCCAAAGCCGAGTGCGCCGGTGACCGCGCCGACGATGTAGGCGCTGCTGGCCAAGCCGATATCCGTATTGGACAAATGCAGCACAGGGCTGGCGCGTAGCGCGCTGGCCACCGAGCTGGCCAGCGTGACTTCCAGGCCGTCCAGCAGCCATGTTACGTCGAGTGCGAGCACGATCATATGGAAGCGCCCCCATGGCAGCCGATCCAGTCGCGCTGGCACGTCGGTGCGTATGATCGCGTCGGGAGCGTCGGGAGCGTCGGGAGCGGCATCAGCGGCGCACGAGGATTGACGAACAATTCGGATTGGGGGGAACTATGGCCGGTAGGCTAAGCAAGAATGGGGCCAATGTGGTGCCGGGCAATCGCCGTGCAGCCACAGAGGCTTTGCCTGCGTCGCCGCTTCGTGCTAAAAACCTGTCCCTTTCCGAGTTGACGGTGTCGACCGTGAGTTCGCAGCTGGCCATCCCAGGAGCATCGAATGAACTATTGTGCAATCGATTTTGGCACGTCTAATTCTGCCGTCGCGCTGCCGGCACGGGACGCTGCGCCGCATGGCGTCCGGCTGGCCTCGGTTGAGGGTGACCATGCCACCCTGCCCACGGCTGTGTTCTTCAATCTGGACGAGGACATTCATGTGTTCGGCCGGGCTGCGATCGAATCCTATATCGATGGCTATGACGGACGGCTGATGCGCTCGATGAAGAGCATTCTGGGCTCGCCGCTGGCCGAGCAGAGCACTGAATTAGGGGACGGCACCGCGGTGCGTTATCTGGATGTGATCGCGCTGTTCCTACATCATCTGAAGCAGTGTGCGGAGGCCGCGGCCGGCCGGCCGATGGAGCGGGCGGTGTTGGGCCGTCCCGTATTCTTTGTCGACGACGATCCGCGGGCCGATCGTCTGGCGCAGGACCAGTTGAAAACAGTCGCCCATGCCGTGGGTTTTCGGCACATCGAATTCCAGTTCGAGCCGATCGCCGCGGCGTTCGACTACGAGTCGCGGCTCGATGCCGAGAAACTGGTGCTGGTCGCCGATATCGGCGGCGGTACGTCCGACTTCTCGCTGGTGCGGGTCGGGCCGGACCGGGCGCGAAAGCTCGAACGGCAAGCGGACGTGCTTGGCCACCACGGCGTGCACGTGGCCGGCACCGATTTCGATCGGCGCGTGGAACTGGTGGCGATCATGCGTGAGTTGGGCTATCAATCACTGGACGAACAGGGACGCGAGGTGCCGAATCGGATTTACTTCGACCTCGCGACTTGGCACCTGATCAACACCGTTTATGCACCCAAGCGAGTGGGCGAGCTGCGGCTGACCAAGTACGTTTATGCGCAGCCCCGTTACCACGACCGATTGATGCGCGTCATCGAGGCGCGTCTCGGCCATGCGCTGGCCGGGCTGGCCGAGCGCGCGAAGATCGACGTGGCCGCGGGCGGTGACGCGACGCTCGACTTGTCCCAGATCGAGCCCGAGCTGACGGTGGTTTTTTCCGAGCCGAAACTGCTGGAGGTGGCACAGGACGAGATCCGCCGGATTGCGAACGCGGCGCGTGACACGCTACGCCAGGCCGGCGTGCAGACCGCTGATTTAGGGGCGGTGTACTTCACCGGGGGCTCAACCGGGTTGCGCTGCGTGACCGAGGCGATTGGCGACGCGTTTCCGCGGGCGGAAAAGGTCTTCAGTGACCGTCTGGCCAGCGTTGCCACCGGACTGGGGATCCACGCACAGCGCCTGTTTGATTGACGCGCACGCCGGATAAAAAACCCCGCATAAAGCGGGGTTTTTTCATGGGCGCATCGCGCCAGGCGGGAGGGGCTTATGCCGCGCGAATATTCGCCGCTTGCTTGCCCTTCGGGCCCATCTTCACTTCGTACGTAACCTTTTGGTTTTCCTGGAGGGACTTGAAGCCATCCATGCGAATTTCGGAGAAATGCGCAAACAGGTCTTCACCACCGCCGTCCGGCGTAATGAAGCCAAAACCTTTGGCGTCGTTGAACCACTTGACGGTTCCGGTTTCCATAAAACAAATCCTTAAAAATGAATAAGAGCCGAGGCCCGATAGCGCACGAAAATCAAGGAAGGGTGAGAGGAACAACCGAAGTACCGTCGTGGGAGACTACAGATGGATAACCACCAACACTCGCCGCTTGAAATCCTGCATGCACATTTATATTGCGAAAATCAGACCCGGTCAATGTCTTTTTCGCAAACTCAGTAGTTTCCCGGATGCGCTCTGCCCGGGATCGCTTCGGATCTCGTCCTTTTTTGCCGTTTCCCGCAACGTCCGCCTCACCATCAAAAATGGGCGTAGAGTTCGCTTTCAACGCCGCGTCTGGCGTTTTATGTTAATCATTTGTCATTTGATTAATGCTGCATGCAGCGGCAATTCCGTGCTCGTCGGGTCGTCTCATGTTTCGCCGATTCGCAACTGATCGGCCAGTTGAAAGGTGCCACCGTTAAACTTCGCGCCGGTTGCAACCGACGCGTGACGCGTACTCACGAGACGTGCCAGCCGGAAACGGCACAGCGGTCAGGCGCGCTCATGTTCCTAGGAGATGTTGTGGATAGTTCGATCAAGCGAAACATCAGTCCCTTTGCGCTGATGTTGACCGGCTTGGGCTCAATCATCGGGTCGGGCTGGCTCTTCGGGGCCTGGAAGGCGGCAAAAATTGCGGGGCCGGCGGCAATCATTGCATGGATCATTGGGGCGGTGGTGATTCTGGCGATCGCGCTGACCTATGCGGAACTCGGTGCGATGTTTCCCGAGTCGGGCGGCATGGTCCGCTATGCCCGCTACTCCCATGGTTCGCTAGTCGGCTTCATCAGCGCGTGGGCTAACTGGATCGCGATCGTCTCCGTGATACCGATTGAGGCAGAAGCATCGATCCAATATATGAGTTCATGGCCTTATGATTGGGCCCATGCGCTGTTCGTGCACGGCGAGCTGACCTTACCCGGGCTTCTGCTGTCGGCTGTGCTCGTGATCGTGTACTTCCTGTTGAACTATTGGGGCGTCAAGCTGTTCGCGCATGCGAATTCGGCAATCACGATCTTCAAGTTCCTGATCCCAGGCGCCACCATTCTGGGCCTCGTGCTGACCGGCTTTCATACGGATAACTTCGCGACCGGCGCGACTGGGCAGTTCGCGCCCTATGGCTGGTCGTCGGTGTTGACCGCGGTGGCTACCAGCGGCATTGTCTTCGCCTTCAATGGATTCCAGAGTCCGGTGAACCTGGCGGGCGAGGCGCGCAATCCAGACCGCAGCGTGCCGTTCGCCGTGGTCGGCTCGATCCTGATTGCGCTGGTAATCTATGTGCTGCTGCAGGTCGCGTATATTGGCGCCATCCATCCGGCGGATGTCGTCAAGGGCTGGGACAAGCTGAACTTCAGTTCACCGTTTGCCGAGCTTGCGCTCGCGCTGAACCTGAATTGGCTCGCGATGCTGTTGTACGTCGATGCGTTCGTGAGCCCCAGCGGCACCGGTACCACTTACATGGCGACGACGACCCGGATGATTTACGCGATGGAGCGCAACAACACGTTGCCCAAGATTTTCAGCAGCGTGCATCCGCTCTATGGGGTGCCGCGGCCCGCGATGTGGTTCAACCTGATCGTCTCGTTCATCTTCCTGTTCTTTTTCCGCGGCTGGAGCTCGCTGGCCGCGGTCATCTCGGTTGCCACGGTGATCTCGTACCTGACGGGGCCGATTAGCCTGATGGCGCTGCGCCGCACGAGCGGGGACATCGAACGGCCGCTGCGCATTCCCGGCATGGGCTTGATTGCGCCGTTTGCGTTTGTTTGTGCGTCGCTAATCCTGTATTGGGCAAAATGGCCGCTGACCGGCGAGATCATCTTGCTGATGGTCGTCGCGCTGCCGGTCTTCTTCTACTACCAAGCCAAGGCAGGCTGGAAAGGATTCTCCAAGGACTGGCGCTCAGCCTGGTGGATGGTCACCTACCTGCCGGTGATGGCAGTGCTGTCGTACATCGGCAGCAAGCCGTTCGGCGGGCTCGGCTACCTCCCCTATGGCTGGGACATGGTGGCCGTCGCGGTGACCTCGCTCGGGTTCTATCAGTGGGGGGTGTCTAGCGGCTGGCGCACCGCGTATCTGGACGAGCGGGAACAACGCGAGGAAATCCTGGAGGGCGTTGTTATTTGAGCGTGAGGCATCGGTATCAGCGTGCCGCCACGTGCATCGGCGTGGATTGACACCGAGGCACGCGTGCCGGCTCGCGCCGCCGCACGGCGTTACGCCGGCGGCAGATGCGATAGCGTCGCCGCCGCAATCAGCGCAGCCGCCAGCAGTGCTGACTCGACCCAGAGTGTTCTGCCAAGATGGGCGGCCGTGACTGAATAGCGCGGCGACAACGTATTGCTTTCCCCGCCATGGACGCGTTGCGCAGCGCGCAGCCGTGGTACCCATACAGCACGGTTCAGTATCCTGAGCAATGCGGCGGTCGCCACGATGACGAGCTTGGCGCCAAGCCATCGGCCATAGTATGTGCCGACCAGCGGGGCGGGCGCGTTGGCGCAGACCCAGGCGACGTTGTATAGGCCCGAGAGCGCGACCAACGTCAAGGCGATCGCCGACGCGCGGGACAGTCGTTCACAAAACGCCAGATGCCGCCCGCCGTCGGCGCGTGTATGCAATGCGAAAGTTGGCAACACGCATGCCGCAATGATCACGCCGCCAGCCCATGCGGCGCTCGCTCCGACATGGACGCAGTACACGGCCTGCGTAAGGCTGAAGTCGCCCGCCTCTGCTGCATGACTGGCTGCGGCCTTGCCCGCCGCGTACAGCGCGAGGCCTAGCATCGTGATGCGTATCGGCCAAGGGGGCGGGGCGCTGCCCGGCCTGAGTGACGAGCTGCCTCGTGCTTGGCCGCCGCGCAAATGCACGCGCGAGGCGGCAAGTGCCACCGCGATACCGGCCGCCCCGATCAGCCACGCGGCGCCGTCATGCGACTGCCGTAGCACGATGCTCAGCATGCCCAGCGCGGCGCTCAGTGTCGAGCCGCTCATCGTGGCGGCCTGCGGCCACAGGGACACCAACTGGGCGATGGCCAGCGCGCACAACGAAAACCATAGGATGGCCGGCAATCGGATGCCGGGCATGGCTTGCTTGATCGAGCCACGCAGCCGCAGCCGTGCAGCGTCGCGAGACGACGCGAACACGGTGGCCAGCGTCGTGCTGCACAGTATCGAGCCTGCGGCGATCGCGAGCAGCACGTCCTGAATGGCGGCGAGCGCCATTTGCATGATGCACAGGGACGAGGTCATCGGGCCGCGCTCCGGCTGACGACTACGCGTGTGCGCGCTCGCACGACGGTGGTGGGCAAGGCAGCTTCACGGGTTGCGGCAGTGTTTTCGCGGGCGGCGACGGAAAGTGGGTGCAATGCTTGGATAGTCATCGCGGCGTGGGCAGTGGCAGGATGGGAGCGGGCGGCAGGCGTCGGCGCCGGACCGCGTATGTCGGAAAAACGAGCGCCGATTATGCCATGCGTTGTGTCATGCGTCGCGATGTGGCGACCGTGCGCGAAACCGCCTCAGCGCGACACACACAGGCAGCAGAGGCTTGTCGCTCGGATGCATCGACGCCGCGTAGGGCGCCTGCTGCCGGTAGTCGAGCAAGGCGCCCAGGTCATGCAGGGCCATCTTCACTGCAAACCATCCGGTGAATTTAGCCACGTGCGGATCGGCATCACCGGGCCGTGCTGAGAAGTCCGCAGCCCGTAAATTGTGCGTGATTTGCCCGGAGCCGACGATCAGCACGCCGTCATCGCGCAGGGGTCTGAGCGCGCGCCTGTCTAATAAATGTGACAGTGGGAAACGGATTGTGTCGTGTCGGTTGTCAATCCCGCGCCGGTGCCAGTCCCGTCCATGCCCGCGAGCGCGCTGTCGCGAGGTCGAACATATCCAGCGCGCGCGCGACGGTATCGGCCACCAATTCGTCGATCGTCGCGGGGCGGTGGTAGAACGCTGGCACCGGCGGGAACACAATGCCGCCCATCTCAGTGACGGCCGTCATGTTGCGCAGATGCGCGAGATTGAGCGGCGTTTCGCGGACCATCAGCACAAGCCGGCGCCGCTCCTTCAGCGTGACATCAGCAGCCCGGGCAATGAGGTTGTCGGACAGGCCATGCGCGATGCTGGCCAGCGTTTTCATCGAGCATGGCGCCACGATCATGCCGTCCGTCTGAAACGAGCCGCTGGCGAGGGTCGCGCCGATGTCGCGCGGATTGTGCACGTAATGCGCCAACTGTTCGAGCGCCGCGCGCTCGATGCCCAATTCGTGCCGTACATTGAGCCAGCCGGCACTGGAGACGACCAGATGGCTTTCGACGCCGTCCAACTCACGCAGCGCGCGCAGCACGCCGGCGCCATAGGTGGCGCCGGTGGCGCCGGTGATCGCGACGATTAGCCGTCGTGTCGACGGCCGCGCGTCATGCGGCATTCGCGAACAGCTGCTGCAATTCTCCGGACTGGTACATCTCCATCATGATGTCCGAGCCACCGACGAATTCACCGTTCACGTACAACTGCGGGATCGTGGGCCAGTTCGAAAACGTCTTGATGCCTTGCCGCACTGCCTCGTCCTCGAGGACATTGACTGTATGCACCGAATCGACGCCGCACGCCTTCAGGACCTGGATGGCTCGGCCGGAGAAGCCGCACATTGGGAACTGCGCGGTGCCCTTCATGAACAGCACGACCGGGTGGTCGCTGACGATTTGCTTGATGCGCTCTTGGGTATCCATAGCTGACCTTGCTTTAAATGCGGTTTGGATTAGATGATAGCGGATTTTGTCTGCCCGGGCCGGCGTTGCGGCCCGCTATCGGCTGCCGCAGGTGACGCGCTCGATGCCGGCCAGGTCTCGCACGGAGCGTACCGAGTCAAAGCCGTGCGCAACGAGCAGCGCGCGCACGGCTTCAGCCTGGTCGTACCCGTGTTCCAGCCAGAGTGTGGCGCCCGGCGCCAGCCACGCGACGGAGCCGGTGACGATCGCGCGAATCGCGCTGAGCCCGTCTGCGTGGTCGGTCAGCGCGTCTAGCGGCTCGAAGCGCAGGTCGCCCTCGCGAAGATGCGGGTCCGACGCGGCGATATAGGGCGGATTGCTGACGATGGCGTCAAAGCGCGCCGGGGCGGTGCGATGCGGCTCGCTAAGCGCGTCGAACCAAGTGCCGTGGCGCAGTGCGAGACGGGGCTGCCCGAGTGTGCCCGATGTGGCGAGGTCGTGACGCGCGGTCGATGCCGGCAGTGCCGGCGCAAGCGCCGCGTCGCCGAGCAGGCGCCGCGCATTGCGCCGCGCGATGTCCAGCGCGCCAGCGCAGCGATCCGTGGCGACGACCTGCGCATCCGAGCGCGTATGGGCGATCGCGATCGCGATGGCGCCGCTGCCCGTGCCAAGATCGAGTATGCGGGGGGACGGGATGGCTCGTACCGCGTCCAGCGTGCACTCAACCAGCAGCTCCGTCTCCGGACGTGGGATCAGCACGTGCGGCGTCACGTCGAAGTCGAGCCCGAAGAATTCGCGCGAACCGACCAGTTGCGCGATCGGCTCGCCCTCGACTCGCCGGGCCTGCAACGCCAGAAAGCGCGCCGACAACGCGTCCGGCAGCGTGTCGTCAGCACGCGTGATCAGCGCGGTACGCGGCCAATTGAGCACGTGGGCGAGCAGAATCCGGGCTTCCAGCCGGGCCAGCGGCGAAGTTCGCAGCAGTTGCGCGACGCAAGTCATGATGCGCTTACTCGGTCTCGCCCATCGCGGCGAGCAGCTCGGCCTGGTGTTCCGAGACAAGCGCGTCGATGAGCGCGTCTAGGTCGCCGTCCATCATCTGTTCCAGCTTGTACAGCGTCACGTTGATCCGGTGGTCGGTCAGCCGGCCCTGCGGGAAGTTGTAGGTGCGAATGCGCTCGGAGCGATCGCCCGAGCCCACGAGGCTTTTGCGGGTGGCGGCCTCCTTCGCATGCTGCTCCTGATATTGCTTATCCTTGATGCGGGCGGCCAGCACCTTCATCGCGCGGTCTTTGTTTTTGTGCTGCGAGCGATCGTCCTGGCATTCCACGACGATGCCGGTTGGGAGGTGCGTGATGCGCACTGCCGAGTCGGTCTTGTTGATGTGCTGGCCGCCGGCGCCAGACGCGCGGAACGTGTCAATGCGCAAATCGGCTGGATTAAGCTCGATCTCGGCGATCTCGTCCGCTTCTGGCATCACGGCGACCGTGCAAGCCGACGTGTGGATGCGCCCCTGCGTCTCGGTGGCCGGCACCCGCTGCACGCGATGCCCGCCTGACTCGAACTTGAGCCGCGAATAGGCGCCCTGGCCGATGATGCGAACGATCACTTCCTTATAGCCGCCCAGGTCCGACGCGCTTTCCGACATCATCTCGACCTGCCAGCGATGGCGTTCCGCATAGCGCAGGTACATGCGCAGCAGATCGCCGGCGAATAGCGCGCTCTCGTCGCCGCCGGTGCCGGCGCGAATTTCCACGAAGATGTTGCGCTCGTCGTTCGGGTCCTTGGGCAGTAGCATTTTCTGCAAGTCGCGCTCCAGTTGTTCCATTCGGCTGCGCGCCGCATTAAGCTCGTCCTCCGCGAAATCCCGCATCGAGGGATCGGCTAGCAATTCCTGAGCGGTCGCCTCATCGTTGCGCGCGGTTTTCCACTGCGCATATTGCTCGACCACTGGCGCGAGTTCCGCGTGCTCGCGGGTCAGCTTGCGGTACTGGTCGAGATCGGACGTGACATCTTCGCGCGAAAGCAGTTCGTTCAACTCCGACAGTCGCTTGGTAAGCTGTTCCAGCTTGGCTTGCATACTCGGTTTCATCGGCGCATCTGGCAAAGGGTGCGAACGGGGTCGCGTTCAATGGAAAACGAAGGCACGCTCGACGATACGCGCGTGCCGGCGGGTGTCGAGCGCCACTAACGCTCGGAGGAGCCGGCGTGCTGATAGAAGCCGGACATCAGGTCGACCAGCTTGTCGCGATCGCCGCCGGCCGCGTGGGTCAGCGCATGCGTTGGGCCGTGGATGAACTTGTTGGTCAGTGCCTGCGACAGTGCCTCGAGCACGGCGGCGGGATCGTCGCCGCGTGCCAGCATTTTCTGGGCGCGCTCCAACTCCACGCGGCGCAGCCGGTCGGCTTGCGTGTGCATGTGACGGATCACCGGCACGATGCTGCGTTGCTCGAGCCAGTGCATGAAGGCTTGCACGCGTGTCTCGATAATCGCCTCGGCCTGCGCGACGGCGGCCTGCCGGATGGCATTGCTTTCCCGCACGATCGAGCCGAGGTCGTCCACCGTATAAAGGAACACGTCGTCTAGCTCGGCCACTTCGGGCTCGATGTCGCGCGGCACCGCTAGGTCCACCATGAACATCGGCCGGTGCTTGCGTGCCTTGACCGCGCGTTCCACTGCGCCCAGGCCGATGAGCGGCAGGGTGGACGCGGTACACGACACGACGATGTCGAACTCGTGCAGCCGCGACGGCAGCTCGGCGAGCATGATCGCCTTGCCGCCGAAGCGCTCGGCCAGCTTGCTGCCGCGCTCCACGGTGCGGTTGGCAACAATCAGCTCACGCGGATTCTGCGCGGCGAAATGCGTCGCACACAACTCGATCATCTCGCCGGCACCGATGAACAACACGCGTTGCCCGGCGATATTCTCGAAGATGCGCTGCGCCAGCCGCACTGCCGCGGCGGCCATCGATACCGAATGCGCACCGATCTCCGTCTGCCCGCGCACTTCCTTGGCCACCGCAAACGTGCGTTGAAACAACTGGTTCAGGTAGGTGCCGAGCGCACCGGCTTCCGACGCGGTACGCACGGCGTCCTTCATTTGGCCCAGGATCTGGGTTTCGCCGAGCACCATCGAGTCCAGGCCCGATGCCACTCGCATCGCATGGCGGACTGCTTCAGACTGCGGCAACGTGTAGATATGCGGTGCAAGCGCCTCGACCGGGATCCGATGATAGCTCGACAGCCACGCGATTGCATGCTCGCGCGCGGCGCGGTCGTCAGTCGCGCAGTAGATTTCGGTCCGGTTGCAAGTCGACAGTATCGCGGCCTCCGCCAGTGCTTGCTGTGCGTGCGCGATACGCGTGGCGGCACGGGGGGCCGCGAGGTGCGCCTCATCGCGCCGCGCCCACGCGTCCTGGAGCGTGTGCAAGGCTGGCTTGATCTGCTCGAGCGGAAACGCCACGCGCTCGCGCAATGCGACCGGCGCGGTGTGGTGGTTGATTCCGATGGTGAGCAGGTGCATGGTTGCCGTCAAAAGTAGCGCATCATTATAGCTTTTTTGGCCGTTGGCTACCCCGGCTGCCGGCGCGCTGAAGGCAGCACATTGCGGCCGGCCTATCCTTTGCCTGCAAGGGTTCGCCCGTTGCCTGGGAGGGGGCCGCCAGTGCCTGGGCGGGTCTGCCAGTCGCCTAGAGGACCGTCAATTGCCTGGGGGCTGCCCGTTGCCTGGTAGTGGCCCGCGAATGGCCCGCGATTCAGAACCGAACCGGAATGCCTGCCGTGGATGTTCGTCAGACGAATGCCACGATACTTGGCACAATGCGCTGATGGGCTGGATTGGCACCTTGCTGCTGGGCGCCGCGATTGGCGGCTTCGGCTGGTGGCGCTATCCGGCACGCCGCGCGGCGGCATGGCCCGTGCTCATCGTCGGCGCGTTGGCTGCCGGCGCGGTTAAACTGGCCGGCAACGCGAGCGGGCTGTTCGAGGATGGCGAGATGCTCGAATGGTCGCTGTGCGTGCTTGGCGCGATGACGGTCGTGGCCGTGACCGTCTCGCTTGGCTCACATCCTTTTCGCCGGTGAACTCAATGAACACCCGACAACCCGCCGCCGATCAGGCGGTCTCCTTCCCCGAGCGGCTAGCGCGGCTGCGCGATGCGATGAAGCGTGCCGATCTGGCCGCGTATATTGTGCCATCCGCCGATCCGCACTTATCCGAGTACTTGCCGCAACGCTGGCAGGGCCGTGCGTGGCTGTCTGGCTTCACCGGCTCGGCTGGCCTGTTGGTCGTGACGCCGGACTTTGCGGGGCTGTGGACCGACAGCCGCTACTGGGTGCAGGCTGCTGCGGAGCTGGCCGACAGCGGCATCGAGTTGATGAGGATCCAGGCTGGACAGACGCAGCCCCATGTGGACTGGCTCGCCGCGCACCTGGGACCCGGTGCGCAGGTCGGCGTGGATGGCAGCACGCTGGGCCTGGCCGCTGCGCGTGTACTGCAGGACGCCCTGCAGGCGGCTGGTGTCCAACTGCGCGCTGACGTGGATCTGCTCGAGTTGATCTGGGCCGGCCGGCCGACGCTGCCTGGGACGCCGGTGTACGAGCACGATCCTGCCTACGCGCCCGTGGCCCGCGCGCAAAAGCTCGACCAGGTGCGCAGCGCAATGCGCGACAACGGTGCGCACTGGCATTTCGTCTCTACGCTGGATGACATCGCATGGATTTTCAACTTGCGCGGCGCCGACGTGAGCTACAACCCGGTTTTTGTCGCGCACGCGTTAATTGGGCCGCAGCACGCGACGCTGTACGTGGCCGACGGCAAGATCGACGCGGTGTTGCGCGAGCGGCTGGCGCAGGACGGCGTGCGCATCGCCCCCTACAGGGATGCGCCGGCGGCGCTGGCCGCGATTGAGCCGAATAGCACGTTGCTGATCGATCCGTGCCGCGTCACGTATGGGTTGATGCAAGC
Source organism: Mycetohabitans sp. B46 (assembly GCF_037389205.1). Taxonomy (NCBI): domain Bacteria; kingdom Pseudomonadati; phylum Pseudomonadota; class Betaproteobacteria; order Burkholderiales; family Burkholderiaceae; genus Mycetohabitans; species Mycetohabitans sp. B46. The sequence continues at coordinate 46,908 of NZ_JADBGL010000006.1, read as the reverse complement.
CGTGCAGCCCGGTGTGAAACTCATCGAGGCGGTGAATCCGTCGACCTTTGCAAAGTCGCGCAAGACGCAAGCGGAAGCCGTCCATGTGCGCGCGACGATGGAGCAGGACGGCGCCGCACTTGCGGAATGCTTCGCGTGGTTTGAACAGGCACTCGGGCGTGAGCGCATCACCGAGTTGACGATCGACGAAAAGCTTACCGCCGCACGAGCACGCCGCTGCGGCTTCGTGTCCCTTAGCTTTCCGACGATCGCTGCGTTCAATGCCAATGGTGCGATGCCGCACTATCGCGCGACGCCGCAGTCGCATGCGCTGATCGAGGGCAACGGTCTGCTGTTGATCGACTCCGGCGGCCAGTATCTGGGCGGCACTACCGATATCACACGCGTCGTGCCGGTGGGCCGGACCAGCGTCGAGCAGCGGCGCGATTTCACACTGGTGCTCAAGGGCATGATTGCGTTGTCGCGCACGACGTTTCCGCGTGGCGTGCGCTCGCCGATGCTGGACGCGATCGCACGGGCGCCGATTTGGGACGCATGCATGGATTTTGGGCACGGCACGGGCCATGGGGTCGGCTACTTCCTGAACGTGCATGAAGGACCCCAGGTGATTTCACATTACGCGCCGGCTGAGTCCTACACGGCGATGGAAAAAGGCATGATCACGTCGAACGAGCCTGGTATCTACCGTCCCGGCCAGTGGGGCATCCGCATCGAAAACTTGCTGTTGAGTCAGCCAGCGCGCACGACCGAGTTCGGTGAGTTCCTCTGCTTCGAGACGTTGACGCTGTGCCCGATCGATACCCGTTGCATCGAGCGGTCATTGCTGCGTGAAGACGAAGTGGCCTGGCTCAACGCCTATCATGCGCAAGTACGTGAGCGGGTCGGCAAGCATCTGAGCGGCGACGCGAAGGCGTGGCTCGAGACTCGTACCGCGGCAATCTAACGCATGTTCCCGTGGGCATCGGCACGCTTTCCGGTTCTGCGTCGCTTCAATGACATCGCGTTTGTCGGGCGCAATCTTGTCGGATGCAATCGCCTTCATCGATGGCAATCAGGACAACGCGCAGGCGGCCGACGCGATCGGCTGGCGCGGTGTGCATCACACGGATGCCGCATCGACGCGCCAACGCCTGCGCCAATTGGCAACTGGGGCTGCCGGCCTGAGCCGCACAAGCGGCCCGCGACCTGATGTCAACGTGTGATGGGCTTGTACCGTAGCCGCTTCGGTGCGGCTGCCTCGTCGCCAAGCCGCGCCCGCTTGTCGGCTTCATATTCCTGGTAGTTGCCATTGAAGAACACCACCTGCGAATCGCCTTCGAACGCGAGGATGTGCGTGGCAATCCGGTCCAGGAACCAGCGATCGTGCGAAATGACCATCACCGATCCCGCGAATTCGAGCAGGGCATCCTCGAGCGCGCGCAACGTTTCGACGTCCAGGTCGTTTGACGGTTCGTCTAGCAGCAGCACGTTGCCCCCGGCGATCAGCGTCTTGGCCATGTGCAGCCGTCCGCGCTCTCCCCCCGACAGGTTCCCGACCTGCTTTTGCTGGTCGGCACCGCGGAAATTGAAGCGGCCGATGTACGCGCGCGACGGTGTTTCGTAGCGGCCGACCGTCAGCACGTCCGCGCCGCCGGAAATTTCCTCGAATACCGTCTTGTCGGCGGCCAGCGCATCACGGCTTTGGTCCACATAGGCGAGCTTGACCGTGGGTCCGAGCTTGACGGTGCCGCAGTCCGGCTGCTCGCGGCCCGTGATCATCCGGAACAGCGTCGACTTGCCCGCACCGTTCGGTCCGATGATGCCAACGATCGCGCCGGGCGGTACCGAAAAGCTTAGATTGTCGATTAGCAAGCGGTCGCCGAAGCGCTTGCTCACGTTCTGAAATTCGATGACTTCGTTGCCGAGACGCTCGCCCACCGGGATGAAGATCTCCTGTGTCTCGTTGCGCTTTTGATATTCGACGCTGTTCAGCTCCTCAAAGCGGGCGATACGCGCCTTGGACTTGGCCTGGCGGCCCTTCGGGTTCTGGCGTACCCACTCCAGTTCCTTGTGGATCGCCTTCTGACGAGCGGACTCCGTCGCCTCTTCTTGCTTCAGGCGGGTTTCCTTCTGGTCCAACCAACTGCTGTAATTGCCTTTCCACGGGATGCCGTGGCCTCGGTCCAGCTCCAGAATCCACTGCGCTGCGTTATCCAGGAAGTAGCGATCGTGCGTGACGGCCACGACCGTGCCCGGGAAGCGCACCAGGAACTGCTCGAGCCACTCGACCGATTCTGCGTCGAGGTGGTTCGTCGGCTCGTCGAGCAGCAGCATGTCGGGCTTTTGTAGCAGCAGCTTGCACAGTGCGACACGGCGTTTCTCGCCGCCGGACAAGTGCTCAACCCGAGCGTCCCATGGCGGCAGTCGCAGCGCGTCGGCGGCCACCTCGAGTTGCTGCTCAGCGCTGCCGCCTTCGGCGGTGGCCAGAATCGCCTCGTACTTCGCCTGGTCGGCGGCCAGCGCGTCGAAGTCGGCGTCCGGCTCAGCATAGGCCGCGTAGATTTCATCGAGCCGCTGCTGCGCGTGGAACAGCTCGCCGAGGCCTTCCTCGACCGCTTGCTTGACCGTGTGCTGCGGGTTGAGTTGCGGCTCCTGCGGCAGATAGCCAATCTGGATGTTGGACATCGGGGTGGCGTCACCCTCGATGTCCTTGTCCAACCCGGCCATGATTTTCAGTAAGGTCGATTTGCCCGAGCCATTCAGGCCGAGCACGCCGATCTTTGCGCCGGGAAAAAACGACAGCGAGATGTCCTTCAGGATATATCGCTTGGGCGGCACGATCTTGCCGACCCGGTTCATAGTAAAGACGTATTGAGCCATCGGGTTTGCGTAACGAAGACGAAGCTGGAGGAGGGAGCAGCTTGGCGCGGGCGCAAAGCGCATGCGCGGCTGCCCAAAACCACCATTGTACGGCTCCGGGCGCCGATGGCGGATCGCATCGGCAGTGTGGTGGCTTGGCCGACGTGCGAACGGTACGATAGCTGAATGGCCGTAGTTTGCAGTTGTATTGCGCTGCTGCTACGATCCGGTTTCGGGCATGTCCTATTTTGCTTTCCTGCTCCGATCAACCGACACCGCGGGAGGCGCAGTGATGTTAATACCGCAGATCGCCGCCCCACGCGTGGCGCCACAGCACCGTTAGGCGCTGCCGGCGCGGGTTGCCGAGCACCCGCGCGGTTTCCCGACAGATCCGCTGCTTGTCGCCGGCTTGATCCGGCCCGCATCGTCTGTCCGTTTCTGTTTCTCTCTTGGGCAGTCCTGCGACCAGCGAGTCGCGGGCCATGGCAAATGGTTCGAAAAAAAATCGACTTTGGCGGACAAGCCTTCAAGGCTGTTCTCGGTTTCACCTTTTCGCATTGGGGCAAGCAGCCCTGGCGGATCGCGGCGATCGCATCACTGGCGTTGCTGTCGGCGCTCGCCGATGTGCTGACGCCGCTTTATGCGGGACGCCTGATCGACGCGCTCGCCACCAGCGCGAGCGGCGCCGCGGGCAAGCAGGCCGCATGGAGTGCGGCAGTTTCGGCCTTCTGGACCCTTGCGATGCTGGGGTTAGGTGGCATGTTGATGCGCCAGTTTGGTTTCCTGAACATCATCGTGCTCACGCTAAAGATGATGAGCGAAATTGCGTCCAGCGCGTTCTATCGCGTGCAGCGTTTCTCCGCCGACTGGCATGCAAACAGCTTTGCCGGCTCGACGGTGCGCAAAATCACGCGCGGCATGTGGGCGCTGGACCTGCTCAACGACACGTTGCTGATCGCGCTGTTGCCGTCGCTCGTCATGCTCGTCGGCGCCACCGTGCTGCTCGGCGTGCAGTGGCCGGTGATGGGCATCGTGGTCGGCATCGGATCAATCGTGTATGTCGCGGTCACCGTGGTGCTGTCGCTTGGCTACGTGGCGCCGGCCGCGCGGCTGGGAAATGCGTGGGACACACGGATGGGCGGTGCGTTGGCCGACGCGGTCAGTTGCAATGCCGTGGTGAAGGCGTTCGGCGCCGAGCAGCGCGAGGACGCGCGTCTTGCCCGTGTGATTGGCAAGTGGCGACAACGCACGCGCCGTACTTGGATCCGCGGTACGCTCAACGGTGGCGTGCAGGGCGGCATGCTGGTCGCGATGCAGGCTGCGATTCTCGGGGTGGCCCTGCTGCTGTGGATTCGCGACTTGGCCAGCGTGGGCGACATCACCTTTGCGCTGACCCTGTTCTTCATGTTGCAGGGGTATCTGCGCGACGTGGGCATGCACATCCGCAACCTGCAGCGCTCAGTCAACGACATGGAGGAACTGGTGTCGTTGCAGGCGCAGCCCTTGGGTATCGACGACAAACCGGGCGCGAGGCGTATCGTGATCCGCCGGGGCGAGATTTGCTTTGAGCATGTGACGTTCCGATACGGCGCGCACACGACACCGCTGTATGAGGATTTCTCTGTGCGCATCGCCCCCGGCGAGCGTGTCGGCCTGGTCGGCCATTCAGGCTCGGGCAAGACGACGTTCATTAAGCTGATCCAGCGGCTGCACGATGTAAGCGGTGGGCAGATCACGATCGACGGGCAGAACATCGCTGCCGTCCAGCAGGCGTCGCTGCGCAGCCAGATCGCGATCGTGCAGCAGGAGCCCCTGCTGTTCCATCGCTCGCTGGCCGACAACATCGCGTATGCGAAGCCCGGCGCAAGCCGTGCGGAAATCGAGCGGGCGGCGAAGCTGGCCAGCGCCCACGACTTCATCACCGCGCTGCCCGACGGCTACGAGACGTTGGTCGGCGAGCGGGGTGTCAAGCTGTCCGGCGGCGAGCGCCAGCGGGTGGCGATCGCGCGCGCCTTCCTCGCCGATGCGCCGATCCTTATCCTGGACGAGGCGACCTCCAGCCTGGACAGCGAGAGCGAGGTGCTGATCCAGCGGGCGATGGAGCGACTGATGATGGGGCGCACGACGCTGGTCGTTGCGCACAGGCTATCGACGGTCCGAGCATTGGACCGGCTGCTCGTGATGGATAAGGGGCGGATTGTCGAGGAAGGCAGCCACGATGCGTTGATTCGCGTGGAGGGTGGCTTCTACCGACGGTTGTTCGAGCGCCAGGCGCTGGCGTTGACGCGGGGATGGAGCGCCACCGATGCGGCTGTGGGGCGCCGGCAGGCCTCGGCCGCCGGTGCGCCGGCGGCCGATGTGCCGCTGCCGTTGCCTGAGTAGCGGCGGCGCGCAATGCACGGACATGGCGGCGGCTGACTCGCACAGTTTGCCGCGGCACCATGTCGGGCACTGCAGTGGCACAGCGCAGGTGGCGATGCGTGAGTCACGAAGCGAGCCGCGGACATCTCGCCATTGGCGAGGGGACCGTTTCGCTCGCGTGTGCCCGCCATGGGCGAGGCTGGCATGGCCGGGCGTTCGATGATGTCGGCGGCGCGTGGCCAGCACCTGGCCAGCGGCATGGTATTGTGAAAGCAGCGCTACTGGAGCGCGCGCCGGCAACAGCGCGTTAGACGTTGAACAGTTAGACGTTGAATAAGAAGTTCATTACATCCCCATCCTGGACCACGTATTCCTTGCCTTCGGCGCGCAGCTTGCCCGCCTCCTTCGCGCCTTGCTCACCTTTGCAGGCGATGTAGTCATCGTACGAGATCGTCTGAGCGCGGATGAACCCGCGCTCGAAATCCGTATGGATGACACCGGCCGCTTGCGGCGCTGTATCGCCGACGTGGATGGTCCACGCGCGGACTTCCTTGACGCCAGCGGTGAAGTACGTCTGCAGCCCCAGTAATCTGAAGCCTGCCCGAATCACGCGATTTAGCCCAGGTTCGTCCATGCCCATGTCGGACAGGAAAATGCCTTTTTCATCGTCCGGCAACTCGGCGATTTCCGCTTCGATGGCGGCGCACACGGCGACGACCGGCGAGCCTTCTTGCGCGGCGTAGCTATGCACCGCATCGAGGTACGGATTGTTCTCGAAGCCGTCCTCTCGCACGTTGGCCACGTACATCGTCGGCTTCGCCGTAATCAGGCAGAACGGCTTGATCAACGCGCGCTCGTCGTCGGACAGCTCCATCGTACGGACCGGGCGTGCCTGGTCCAGCTGTGTGCGCACCTTGTCCAGCACGGCGGCTAGCTTGACTGCCTCCTTGTCATTGCCCGATTTTGCCGCCTTCGAATAGCGTGCAAGCGCCTTCTCGACGGTCGCTAGATCGGCCAGCGCCAACTCAGTATGGATCACTTCGATGTCCGCGAGCGGGTCCACCTTGCCGGCGACGTGAATCACGTTGTCGTCGTCGAAGCAGCGAACCACGTGCGTGATCGCGTCCGTTTCGCGGATGTTGGCGAGGAACTGGTTACCCAGGCCTTCGCCCTTGCTCGCCCCAGCGACGAGCCCGGCGATATCGACGAACTCGACGACTGCCGCAAGCACGCGTTCGGGCTTGACGATCTGGGCCAAAGCGTCGAGCCGCGGATCCGGCACTTCGACCACGCCGACATTCGGCTCGATCGTGCAAAACGGATAATTTTCGGCGGCGATGCCCGCCTTAGTCAGCGCGTTGAAGAGCGTGGACTTGCCGACATTGGGCAAGCCGACGATGCCGCATTTGAGGCTCATGGAAAACCTTTATGAATCTGCGTATGGGGCGCGTCAGTGCGTATGCTTTGTCGCGACCGGTTCCACGCCGGGCAGCTGCGAGTCGAGGACGAGACAAACCAGCACAGTGTAGGGACGCGATCCTGTGTCCCTACTTGTGGCCGTAAAACGGAGATTGTAACGCTTTCGCACGCCGCCGCCTTCCCTGTTGCGCGGCTGCGCTGGGTGGGGAACGTGAGTTCACATGACGTGACTAGCGCGCTTGCGCGCGCCGAGCGCGACGGCGACGAGATGTGCGACGCATAGTGCTGTCCGGGCTGAGCCTCTCATCGCCGTCCGGGGCATCACGCGCCGACTGGATGACGCGTCTTGCGGAATCGTCGACTGACACGTGAGCCAAAGCTTCTCATGCTGGCGGCGATGCTGATAAACGAACGCCGGGTTTTATCCGTACTGTCGCTATTCTCCGTATTTTGCCGCGTCGGACGGCGTATGCCGGTTTCAATATCTGCATTCGCGGACTCGGGTTTATTTTTTTTCTTGAAAAAACTTTTGACTCGTTTAAGGATGTTTGGCTTCGATGCGAATTGATTTTGATGCTCAATAGCCTCTGACGAGCCAGTGGTATTATGTGAAAATGGCTTAATAGACGAGGGGAGGCCGTGATCGTTTATTAATTCCGTTTGCGTGTCGGGTGCCTGGGTTATCCCCTGTTTTACCTGCGGCTGCTTTTGGCCGCGCGCTTCACTCGCTGCGGGATCCACATCCTTGAATTGATTTTCCAACCATGCTTTGGCTTGCAGTATGCTCTTATCGAGTTCAGCGTCCCATATCTCTTTTATCGAAGAGCGATGGACTTGGGGCGGTGTTGATTCAGGACTTTGCTTCGCCGGTTGGCTCGTCTGCGACGCCGCACTATGGGTAGGCTGGGCCACCGGGCGAGTTGCTGATATGGAGGCTCGCACTTGCGCCGCGTAGCGCGATGCATCGGTATTGCACTCTGCAGCGCGGCGCTCCGGTGTCCAAAGTTGCGCGTCGTTTTGCTTACGATTCTGAGGCTGCGCACTCAGCTTATTTTTGCCGAGTGGATTGGCATGCGGATTCTTCAATGCTTGCAGAAACTTGTCGCCCTTTTCTTTGGCTTCGTCTAAATTTGAGAAGCTGGGCACTCTCTTGATACTGACTGGCTGAAAGGATGCCGTATCACGTGCCTGGGAGTTCTCCCCAAGCGACAACTGGTAAAACTGCTCAAGCGTAACGGGTTTGCATGGTGAGGTTGGCTGCTGCGCCCGCAGGGCAGCACCTCTAAATGGATTGTGGTCTTCTGCGCTGAATGGGTTGTCGCTTACCGAATCTGATGCGGCGAGTTGCGTCATGTGCCGATCCGCGAGGGCATTATTTACTTGCATATCGTCAACCAGCATGATTAATTGGAGTTTGCACCTTAACGATTTTGCTCCGGGTGAGACGCCAATTGCGCGATTCCGGAAGGATATAAACGAAGCTGCACAATTTCTGATTTAACTGTATTTTAATAATCCGCCATAATTGGTGTATTATCAGACGGGCAAGGGCTTCATGCGGCGATGGGATTGTTCATTCCAAAATTGCATCGCAAGCGGTGGCTTGTATTAATCGGTTAATCGTTACGTGCCGTGTACTTGTGTGCTGGACGAAGCGTCCCGCGTCTCTGATGTCGTTGGTGCAATCGCGTACCTGTGCGCTGACCGGAAATGCGGCCCTTGCGCGCAGTATTTCAGCCCGGATTTCGCCGGCCCCGGCCGCTATAATGTGCCGATGAATTCCGCACATTCGAACCATCAAGTCATCGTGATCGGCGGCGGGCTGGTCGGCAAGGCCGCCGCGCTCGCGCTGACCCAGGCCGGCCTGCGCGTCGCGTTGCTCGCGCAGCGCGCGCCTGCGCCAAGCGAACATCGGTTCGACACGCGTATCTATGCGCTATCGTCCAGTTCACAGGCGTTGCTGGAGCGGCTGCGAGTCTGGCAAGCTCTTGACTCAGCGCGGTTGTGCCCGGTGTACGACATGCGTGTGTTCGGCGATGCACACGCACAACTGCATTTTTCTGCATTTCAAGCGGCGGTTCCGCAGTTGGCGTGGATCGGCGAATCAAGCTTGATCGAACGCGCGCTCGACGCCGCATTGCGGTTTCAGCCGCTACTGACCTGGTGCGAATCGCGGGCACGGGCGCTGCACCCTCAACCGGAAGCCGTCAGCGTGACGTTGGATGATGCGCGGGTGTTGTCCGCCGATTTGGTCGTCGGCGCGGATGGTGCGCACTCGTGGGTGCGGGAGCAGATCGGCGCGAAGGTGAAACGGCGCGACTATCGGCAAACGGGCGTCGTGGCGAACTTCCGGTGCAGCAAGCCGCATCACGAAACCGCATTCCAGTGGTTCATCGACGGTGAGATCCTCGCGTTGCTGCCGTTGCCGGATTCGCACGTGTCGCTGGTCTGGTCTGCCCGCACCGAGCACGCGGATGCGTTGCTGCAACTAGACCTGCCGGCGCTAGCCGAACGGATCGAGGCCGCCACGGGCGGTGCCAGTGCGCGTCAGGTCGGCACGCTCGAAGGCGTGACCTCCGCGCAAGGATTCCCGCTTGCGCTGCAGACGGTGGATCAGCTGATTGCGCCGCGCGTGGCGCTCGTCGGCGATGCGGCTCATCTGATCCACCCGCTCGCGGGACAAGGCGTTAACCTCGGACTGCGCGATGTTGCCGCGCTGCTGGACGTGGTGAATCGGAAGGAACCGTTTCGTGATCTCGGGGATCTGACACTGCTTAGACGTTACGAGCGTTCGCGTCGCGAGGACATTCAAAAGCTGACCATCGCAACCGATGGGCTGCAGCGGTTGTTTGCGCTGCCGGGCGGGCTGGCCCGCGGCATCCGCAACGTCGGGATGACGATAGTCGGCGCGCAGCCTTTCATCAAGCGCTGGCTGGTGTCGGCCGCGCTCGGCTGACGCATGTTTGCTCAATTAAGCAAGGAACCACGATGACATTTCAAATTCGCACGATCGCGCTGACCTCGGTGGCCGGCGCGCTGCTGGCCGCCGCGTTGGCAAGCTATTCCGCATTCGCCGATACGAGCCTGGACAGGGTGAAGGCCGCGGTGCAGAGCCGGCTCGGTTCCGACGCGGGCGTGAAGGGTGTGGCCAAGTCGCCGATCGCTGGACTGTACGAGATTAATCTCGGCAAGGAAATCGTCTATAGCGACGCTAATGCCGATTACCTGGTGCTGGGTGACCTGGTGGAGACTCGCACGCGGAAGAACCTGACGCAAGCGCGCAACGACGAGTTGAACAAGGTCGATTTCGCGAGCCTGCCCCTGGCCAACGCCGTCAAGGTCGTCAAGGGTAATGGCGCGCGCAAGCTCGCGGTGTTCTCTGATCCGAATTGCGGATACTGCAAACGGCTGGAGACGACGCTGAAGGGATTCGACAATATCACCGTCTACACCTTTCTGTATCCGATGCTTTCGCCTGACTCAGACGTGAAGGCCAAGGCGATCTGGTGTTCGGCGGACCGCGCGAAGGCGTGGCAAGCGTGGATGCTTGATCATCAGTCGCCGAGCGCGGCCGGCAATTGCGACACCAGCGCGCTGCAGAAAAACCTGGCGCTGGGCCAGCAGTTGAACGTAAGTGGCACGCCGACGATCATCTTGGCCGACGGACGCCGGCTCCCCGGCGCAGTGCCGGCCGAACAGCTCGATAAGGCCCTGTCCGCGCAGCATTGACGGTTTGCCGATTGGCGGTCCGTGACCCCGATTTGTCCGGCCAGCAGGCCGGCGCCTACCTGCGTATCCCGATGAAGCCGATTCGTTATTCCATCATCCCGAAGCATCCGGCCGCTCACGTGTTCGAGGTCACGTTGACGGTGACGGATCCGGATCCGGAAGGCCAGCAGTTTATGCTGCCGGTTTGGATACCGGGCAGTTATCTGGTTCGCGAATTTGCGCGCAATATTGTGACGCTGAGGGCCATGAACCAGGCCGGCCGCAAGGTCGCCGTCGCTAAGCTAAATAAGAACACGTGGCGCACGGCCGCCGTGGATGGCCCGTTGACGCTGACCTACGAGGTCTACGCGTGGGACCTGTCGGTGCGCGCCGCGCATCTAGACGAGTCGGTCGGTTTTTTCAATGGTACCAGCGTATTTCTGGCCGTGGCCGGACGCGAGCAGGGGCCGTGTGAGGTAGAGATTCGGCGTCCTGAAGGCAACGCTTATCGCGGCTGGCGGGTGGCGACCGCGTTGCGCGAGGCGCGCGGCACGCGTCGTTACGCATTCGGCCTGTACGTTGCTCAGGACTATGATGAACTGATCGACCATCCGGTCACGATCGGCGAGTTTGAGTTGGCCCGCTTCGATGCGCACAGTGTGCCGCACGATGTCGTGATCGCAGGCAGGGTACCGGCGCTGGACATGCCGCGGCTGTGCGCGGACTTGAAGCGGATATGCGAAGCGCAGATTGCGCTGTTTGAACCACGCACGAAGCGTGCGCCGATGGATCGGTACGTGTTCATGACGCTGGCGGTGGGCGACGGATACGGTGGGCTCGAGCATCGCGCGTCGACCGCGCTAATCTGCAAGCGCGCTGATCTGCCGGCAAAGGGCAAGCCGCAGACCACGGATGGCTATCGTTCGTATCTTGGCCTGTGCAGTCACGAGTACTTTCATACCTGGAACGTGAAGCGGATCAAGCCGGCGGCGTTTGCACCGTACGATCTGACACAGGAGAACTATACGCCGCTGCTTTGGCTGTTCGAGGGGTTCACGTCGTACTACGAAAGCCTCATGCTGGTCCGAGCAGGGCTGATTTCACAGGATGAATACCTTGCGCAGTTGGGCAAGACAATCGGCTCCGTGCGGCGCGGCGCTGGGAGATTGCGCCAAACCGTGGCCGAAAGCTCGTTCGACGCATGGATCAAGTACTACCGTCAGGATGAGAATGCGGGCAATGCGATCGTCAGCTACTACACGAAAGGGTCGCTGATCGCGCTGGCGTTCGACTTGTCGATTCGGGCACAAACGCGCCATCGCAAGTCGCTCGATGACGTGATGCGTCTGCTGTGGCAACGCTACGGACGCGACTTCTATACGGGGCGGCCAACCGGCGTTGAGGCGGCCGATATTCCGGCGTTGTTTGCCGAGGCGAGCGACGCGGACTTGAGCCGACTCTTTCGTGATGCGGTGAACGGCACGCGCGACTTGCCGCTGGATGCACTGCTTGCGCCGTTCGGTGTTGAACTGGCTGCTGCCGACACGAACGGCAAACCATCGTTGGGGGCGCGCTTGCGTACCGGCAGTGACTGCACGCTCGCAAGCGTCTGCGACGGTGGCGCGGCGCAAAAGGCCGGCTTGTCCGCGGGTGACGTGTTAGTGGCGATCGATGGGTTGCGGGTGCCCGGCAGCGGACCCGATGCGCTGCTGGCCCGCTATCGGCCCGGCGACGTGGTGCAGGTGCACGCGTTTCGTCGGGATGAGCTGCGTACCGTACGACTCAAGCTGGATGCACCGGAGGTCGCGCACTACACGCTTACGGCGCGGCCCAGTCCCGCGTCGGCCAAGCGTGCGCGCGACGCGTGGTTGCATGCCGGCCGGTGATTGTTCCGCCAGTGCAACAATCTGTGTCGTGCAACGCCCTTTTTCGCACTGCGCCAAAAAACTAGGATGGCTCCTGAACCGGGCATGACGCTCGAACTGAACTTGACGGAGCCCCAAGATGACTACGATTCTGCAAATCAATTCCGCTGCGCGCAAGGACGCGCAATCCACGCTGTTGGCCAATGAATTGACGGCGAAGCTGCAACAGTCGCATCCGAATGCCACGCTCGTCGTGCGGGATCTGTTGACCGATAGCTTGCCGCACCTGGACGAGGCGGTACTCGGCGCCTTCTTCACGCCGGCAGAACAGCGCAATGCACTGCAGCAGGCGATTATTGCCCGCAGCGACGCGTTGGTGGCGGAGCTGAAGGCTGCCGACATCATTGTCATCGGCGCGCCGATGTACAACTTTGGTATCTCCAGCCAGTTAAAGGCGTATTTCGACCACGTCGCGCGTGCCGGTGTGACCTTCCGCTATACGGCGCAGGGCCCACAAGGACTGATCACAGGCAAAAAGGTCTATGTCGTGACCGCGCGCGGTGGCAAGTATCTCGGCACACCGGCGGATTTGCAAACGCCTTATCTGAAAATGTTCCTCGCCTTTATCGGCCTGACCGACGTTACGTTCATCTTCGCCGAAGGGCTGAACCTCGGTGAGCAATCCAAGCAAAGCGGCCTAGCGGCGGCGCGCGAGGCGATTGCCGCCGTGTGATGCGCAGTTGCCGGCAGGCCCCCAATCGGCTTACGGCACGCGCCAATCGATCGGCTCGCGACCAACCTGGCGCAGATGCTCATTGGCGAGCGCGAAGTGGCGGCAACCGAGGAAGCCACGGTGCGCCGACAGGGGTGACGGATGCGGCGCTTCGAGGATCCGGTGGCCGCGGCCGTGTAGTAACTGTCGTTTGGCTTGCGCATGCGAGCCCCACAGCATGAACACGAGGCCTTCGTGCTGCGTAGCAAGGTGCTCGATCAGCGTGTCCGTGCATTGTTCCCAGCCACGCTTTGCATGGCTGGCTGCCCGGTTGCGCTCGACGGTCAATACTGTATTGAGCAGCAGCACCCCTTGCCGGGCCCAGTCATCCAAGCAGCCATGGCGTGGCACCGCATGGTCGAAGGTCGCGGCAATTTCCTTGAAAATATTGCGTAACGACGGCGGAGGCCGGACGCCGGGGGGCACGGAAAACGCCAGTCCGTGCGCCTGCGGCACGCCGTTGTCCTCGCCGTGATAGGGGTCCTGACCTAGGATGACCACCTTGACGTCGTCTGGCGACGTCAGATGCAATGCGCGGAATACGTCCGTCGGATAAACCGTCTTGCCGCTGCTGCGCTCGTGATCGATGAACTCGCACAGGCGCGTGTATGCCGGACTGCCAATGAACGGTGCCAGGTGCGTGCGCCACGCCGGTGGCAAGCTGTCGAATTGTTGCTCGAGGGTGAGCGCCGTGCAAGAGGGGGGGGCCGACCGGGACGATGGTGACGCCGCGCCCTCACGCGGCGGTGACAGCGGATTGTCGAACAATGACGGTTGCCAAGCGTCAGCCGACGCGTTGCCGAGCAACGACGATTGCCTGGGCTCGGCCGACGCCTGCCGGTGTTCGGCCGATGCCTGCCCGTGTTCGGTCGGCGCCTGCCGGTGTTCGGCCGACGCCTGCCAGTGCTCGGTTTGCTGCTCGCGGGCGCCGCGCAATGCGGGGGCGGTGGTGGTGGAGTTTTTAGTGCGGGAAGCCATGATCGCGATAAAGGCGGATAAAAGAGTGGGGCGCTCGGCCACAGCGGATGGTTTACTGGCCGCTGCGCAACCGATAACCGCGTTCGGCCTTGCTGACGTCCTCTAACGTGGTGCCCGGCAAGCGTTGCTGGATAACGTCGGCGAGCGCGTCGAGGGCTGCATGCGCGCTGGCCTTTGGCGCATCCTTCAATTCAAGCTCGATTTCGCAGATCGGCGCGCGCCGCATGGCGCCGTCCACCTCGGCCTGCACTTCGCCCATGTCCAGCGCGGCTTCGATGGGTGTACCGGTCCAGTGAAGCGGCCATAGTGTGCGCGTGAAGTCGGTGCGAAACAGTGGCACAAGCGTTGCCGCAGCGTCGCGCACGAGCGCGCGCGCTTGCGCGTTGCCGCATGCGGCGAGCAGCGCGTCGAGTTCAAGTGCTTCACCGGCCACCGCCATTTCCCATTCATGGCGGCTGTGCACGCCACCCGACGCGCCGCCGCCAAACTTGAAGGTCTGCAGCCAGCCATCGGGCGTGCGTCGCAATCGCAACGCACCGCCGGCACGCGCGAGCCTGCCGTCAGGCGTATCGAAGTAGAGGTTGGCGAGCGTGACCGGTTGGCCGGCCTGTCCGCTCAACTCGGCGAGCAGCGCGCGGGCCGCCTCGACCCGCGACGCTGGCAGCGCAAGCTTGATTTCCCGTTCGATGCTCATCGTCGTCATGGATGCTGCGGTCAGAAAAACATATCGGCGAGCGCGGCACCGGGGCGGTCCGCGCGCATGAACGCCTCGCCGACCAGGAAGGTATGCACGCCGGCTGCGCGCATCCGGTCCACGTCGTCGCGCGTCAGGATACCCGACTCGGTGACCACGATACGTTCGTCGGGAATGCTGCTGAGGAGCCCAAGCGTGGTGTCTAGCGTGACGGCGAACGTGCGCAGGTTGCGGTTGTTGACGCCAATCAGCGGTGTCTTCAGCGTCAGCGCCACGTCCAGCTCATCCGCGTTGTGCACTTCCACCAGCACCGCGAGCCCCAGCGAATGCGCGTACGCTTCCAACTCGCGCATCTGCGCCGGCTCCAGCGCGGCGGCGATCAGCAGGATGCAGTCCGCACCCATCGCACGCGCCTCCAGCACCTGGTACGGGTCGATGATGAAGTCTTTGCGTAGCACAGGCAGCGTGCACGCGTCGCGAGCCTGCTGGAGGTCGCGCGCGCTGCCCTGGAAAAATTGCACGTCCGTGAGTACCGACAAGCATGCAGCGCCGTGCTGTGCGTACGAGCGAGCGATGTCGGCCGGCACGAAGGCTTCGCGCAACACGCCCTTGGAGGGGCTGGCCTTTTTTACCTCGGCGATGATCGCCGGCTGTTCGAGCGCGTGCTTGGCACGCAACGCAGCAACGAAGTCACGCAGGTCGCCGTGCCGCGCGTCGGCGCTCAGTTGCAACGCTGCCAGGGGCGCACTCGTCTGCGCGGCACGAATCTCATCGCGCTTGATGGCAATGATGCGATCGAGAATATCAGTCATGGTGGTGCTCTGCTTGGCTCAATGACTCAACTGCTGCGTGAAACGGACCAGTTCATCGACCTTCGCACGGGCAGCCCCACTGGCGATTGCCTCACGCGCTTGCCGGATCCCGTCGCCGATCGAGGTGACGACGTTGGCCGCGTACAGCGCGGTACCGGCATTGAACGCGACGATCTCGCGGGCGACGCCCGGCGTATTGTCCAGTGCGCTGAGCAGCATCGTTTTCGATTCGTCTGCATTGGCGACCTTTAGGGCGCGATTCGACACCATTTGCAGGCCAAAGTCCTCGGGATGGATCTCGTATTCGTGCACCTGGCCATCGCGCAACTCGCCGACCCGCGTCGCCGCGCCGAGCGATACCTCGTCCATCCCGTCGCGCCCGTAGACGACCAGCACGTGGCTTGCGCCCAGCCGTTGCATCACCCGGACCTGGATGCCGACCAGATCCTCGTGGAACACGCCCTGCAATTGGTTCGGCGCCCCAGCTGGATTAGTCAAGGGTCCCAGTATATTGAAGATCGTGCGTACCCCCATTTCGCGGCGGATCGGCGCGACGTTCTTCATCGCCGGATGATGGTTCGGCGCGAACATGAACCCCATGCCGGTCGCCTCGATAGACTGCGCCACCTGCTCCGGTGTTAGGTTGATATTGACGCCGAGTGCTTCGAGCACGTCGGCGCTGCCGGACTTGGACGACACGCCGCGATTGCCGTGCTTGGCGACCTTTGCGCCGGCGGCGGCGGTCACGAACATCGTCGCCGTGGAGATATTGAACGTGTGCGAGCCGTCGCCGCCGGTGCCCACGATGTCGACAAAGTGCCGGTTGTCGGCTACCTGCACGTGGTGGGCGAACTCGCGCATGACGGTTGCCGCCGCGGCGATCTCTCCGACCGTTTCCTTCTTCACGCGCAGCCCGGTGATGATGGCGGCCGCCATGACCGGCGACATTTCTCCGCGCATGATCATCCGCATCAAGTGCAGCATCTCGTCATGGAAGATCTCGCGGTGCTCGATGGTCCGCTGCAGCGCTTCTTGGGGGGTGATGGGCATCGGGTCCTCCGTGCGGGTCAGGCCAGTGAGCGAGGGTGACAGGGGCGTCACGCCAGTATGGGACGCGTTCATCGGGTGAGTGTCGCAGTGCGGCTTTGCGCGATGAAATTTTCAAGCAGCGCATGGCCATGCTCGGACAGGATCGATTCCGGGTGGAACTGCACGCCCTCGATCGGTAGCGTTTTATGGCGCACGCCCATGATTTCGCCATCGTCGGTCCATGCGCAGACCTCCAGGCAGTCGGGCAGCGTGTCGCGCTCGATGGCCAGCGAGTGGTACCGCGTGACCTTGAAGCGGTGTGGCAGATCGGCGAAGACCCCCCGCCGATCGGTCTCGATTTCGCTGACCTTGCCATGCATGATCGTCTTGGCTCGCACGATGCGGCCGCCGAACGCCTCGCCGATCGCCTGGTGTCCCAAGCATATGCCGAGCATCGGGATGCGGCCGGCGAAGCGTTGAATGACCGCGAGCGTCACGCCGGCGTGCTGCGGATTACTCGGTCCGGGCGACAGGCAGATATGCTGCGGGTCCAGCGCGGCGATCTCGTCGCAGGTGATCTCGTCATTGCGGTAGGTCCGCACCTGCTCGCCCAACTCGCCGAAGTACTGGACGAGGTTGTAAGTGAACGAGTCATAGTTATCGATCATCAGCAGCATACGGCACCCAATGGACTGATATTGAACGAAAATTCGACACGCTGAGGCCGCTGACCCGCGGACCCGCGCGGTGCGGCCCGGCGTGGGATCGCCGCAGGCGCCCGACGCAAACGGGAGAAAACATGAACACAGGCGTGCAGCGGGCGGGCGTTGCTCACGCCAGCGGCTGTGCGAGCGACAACAGGGACGACGGAGCCCGCATCGAGCGGTTCGGGCGTGTTGGTGACGGCTGAATCTGTCAACGGCATCGGCAATCTCCTTGAACTTGGAGCCGCCGTACCGTAGCACTATCAGGGTTGCAAACCTGCCACCGGATACGGCGGCAAGGTGCGGTGGGTGAACCACGACGACGTGCCGCTTCCTAGTGGAAGCGCCACCACTGGGCTGTGCGGGTCAACGTGGTTCGAAACATCGGTTACGCTGGCTGAAATAGCGGCCCGGCGCGCTGGCCGGGTTGGTCGGGCTCATTGTAGCGTTTCGTGCGCGGGCCTGTCGACCCAAATGACACAGTACGGCGCCGACAACGCGCTCAATCTGCTTTGCGGCGGGCACGCGTCGCTCAATGGGAGAGCCGCCCTGTCAGAACTGCGCATCCAGGCCGTCCTGCACGTGCTCGGCGGCGCGCAATACTGCACGCGCTTTGTTCTCAGTCTCTTGCCATTCCGTTTCAGGCACCGAATCGGCGACGATGCCGGCGGCTGCCTGCGTGTACAAGTTGCCGCCGTGGATCACGCCGGTGCGGATCGTGATCGCCAGATCCATCTCGCCGGAAAATGACAGGTAGCCGACCGCGCCGCCGTACAGGCCGCGCTTGACCGGCTCGAGTTCATCGATCAACTCCAGCGCGCGGACCTTCGGGGCGCCGGACAGCGTGCCGGCTGGGAACGTGGCGCGCAGCACATCGAAGGGTGTCATGCCGGGCTTGAGCTTGCCCTCGACCGAACTGACGATGTGCTGCACGTGCGAGTATTTTTCGATCACCATCTTGTCGGTGACCACCACGGAGCCCGTTTGCGCGATGCGGCCGACGTCATTGCGCGCGAGATCGATCAGCATCACATGCTCGGCGATCTCCTTCGGGTCGTTCAGCAGCTCCGTCGCCAACTGCGCGTCGCGCTCCGGCGTATTGCCGCGCGTGCGCGTGCCGGCCAGCGGCCGGATCGTCACGATCTGCTCGCCGCCACGCGCTTCTTGCCGCACCAGGATCTCAGGCGACGCGCCGACCACGTGGAAGTCATCGAAGTTGTAGAAATACATGTACGGCGACGGGTTCAGCGAGCGCAGCGCACGATACAGCGATAGGGGATTGTCGCGAAACGGTTTCGTCATCCGCTGTCCCACTTGCACCTGCATCAATTCGCCGGCGGCGATGTATTCCTTGGCCTTGCGCACTGCGGCCAGATAGTCATCCTTGGCGAACTCGCGATAGGTATCGGTGCGCACCGTTGGCGACGTGACCGGAGGCTGAGCCGGGCTGCGCAACCGGTTGCGCAATTCGCGCAGCCGCTGCTTGGCGCGCGTGTACGCTTCCGGGGCACCCGGATCGGCGTAGACGATCAGGTAGAGCTTGCCGGCCAGGTTGTCGATCACCGCCACTTCTTCGGTCAACAGCAGTTGGATGTCCGGCAGGCCCAGATCGTCCTTCGGCGTTGAATGCGCGAGCTTCTTCTCGATGAAGCGCACCGCGTCGTAGCCGAAGTAGCCCGCCAGGCCGCCGCAGAAACGGGGCATGCCAGGCCGGAGCGCAATTTTGAAGCGCGCCTGGAACTGCGCGATGAATGCAAGCGGATCGCCTACGTGCGTTTCGATGACCTGGCCGTCGCGCACCACTTCGGTGATGCCGGTGCCGTCGGCTTGCCGCGTGCGCAACAAGGTGCGGGCGGGCAGGCCGATGAATGAATAGCGGCCGAAGCGTTCGCCGCCGACCACCGACTCGAGCAGGAACGAATTTGCGCCTCCTCGTTCGGGTTGAGCGAGCTTTAGATACAGCGACAGCGGCGTATCGAGGTCGGCGAGCGCCTCGGCAATCAGCGCAATGCGGTTGTAGCCTTCGTTGGCAAGGGACTGGAATTCGATCTCGGTCATGTTGGCAAGTCCTGTTGGCGCGCCGTGCACGGCGCGGCATGCATGGAGCCGATGTCGCGGCCCGGCCGCAGCGTAGGTGCCGAAGCCGACGTACTGGGACGCGGCGGCGCTACACGGCGCGTATCGCGGACACAGCCGCGATACTAGGGGCGACGACGAAAACAAAAACGGGAGAAATCGGAAACCCGGCAAGCAGCGGGCTTCGGCGCGGGATCGCGCTCAGGCGTGCCAGCGGCGCCAGGGCCAGGCTCCCCGGTCGATATTGCCAAGACTGCGTTTTCTGTTCAGAAACATGACGATGGTAGCGAATACCCTGGGATGGATGCTACTGCGCGGCGTGCGGTGTCGTTACCCGACGGGCCGCCTCCAGCAGCGAGCCCACTATACCATCCGAGTCGATCAATTGTACAGGTTGGCCATGGTTGTAGCCGTATGGCACGGTCAATGTCGCGAGCCCGGCGGCGCGCGCGGCGCGCGCGTCGTTTTCTGAGTCGCCAATCGCGACCGCCCGCGCGGGCGGCACACCGAGCGCGTCGCACGCGGCCAGCATCGGTAACGGGTCCGGCTTTTTCCGTGGCAGGCTGTCGCCGCCAAGTACCACCTCGAAATATGGCCGCAGCCCATACTGCTCGAGCAACTCGAGCGCAAATCGAAGCGGTTTGTTGGTCACGCATGCAAGCTTGATCCGCGCAGCCCCGAATGCGTCCAGCCCGCGGATCACATCCAGATAGAGCCGCGCGTGGCGGCCATTGGCCCCCGCGTATGCTCGTTGGTATCCAGCCAGTGCCACGTCGAACCGTTGCTCGGCCTCGGCTGGCGGCAGGCGTGCCGACAGCACGCTGTGCACGAGGTGCTCGGAGCCCTTGCCGACGTAGGCGACGACTTCGGCTTGGTTGATCGGCGGCAAGCCTAGCTCGCCGAGCACCGCGTTGAGCGCTGCCGTAAAATCACCGGCGGTATCGACCATCGTGCCATCCAAATCGACGATTGCGGCCTCGATCGGTCCAATGGTGGGCGCACCGCGACGAGCGTCGTCGGCGACCGGTGTCAGGCTCGTGTCGGTCATCGCGCGTTCACCGCCCGAGTGCGGCGCGCATCTGGCTAATCACCTGTCGGTAGTCGGGCTGCCCGAAAATCGCCGAACCCGCGACAAACGTGTCGGCGCCGGCGGCCGCGATCTGTGCGATGTTGTCGGCCTTCACGCCGCCGTCCACCTCCAAGTGAATTTCGCGACCCGTCTGCGCTGTATATGCGTCGATGCGTCGCCGCACTTCGCGCAGCTTGTTCAGTGCCTCGGGAATAAACGACTGTCCGCCAAAGCCGGGATTCACCGACATAATCAACACCAGGTCGATGCGGTCCATCACATGGTCCAGGTAGTTCAACGACGTGGCGGGATTGAATACCAGTCCCGCCTTGCAACCGTGGTCCCGGATTAGCGACAGGGTGCGATCGATATGGTCGGACGCCTCCGGATGGAAGCTGATTATGTTCGCGCCCGCTTTCGCGAAGTCCGGCACGAGGCGGTCCACCGGACGGACCATCAAATGCACGTCGATCGGCACATTCACGTGCGGGCGGATTGCTTCGCAGACCATGGGGCCAATCGTCAAGTTGGGCACGTAATGGTTGTCCATCACGTCGAAGTGGATCCAGTCGGCGCCGGCGGCGACCACATTGCGCACTTCTTCGCCGAGGCGGGCGAAGTCGGCGGAAAGAATGCTTGGGGCGATGCGAAAAGTCATCTTGAAACTCGTTGGCGGGCGCTGAATGGCAGGCAAAGCGTTATTCTAGCGTGCCGGCACGACCCCAGCTGAGGCGCGGCGCCCTGATGCCCGCGCCGACGTGTCAGCAGATCGCGTCACGCTAGCGACGTCACGTCGGTTAGGTCAGGCCAGCCACGCCGGGTCAACTGCGTCGGATCGACTACGTCGGGTCAACTACGTCCGGTCGGCCACATCGGGTCAGCCGCCATATCGCATTGCAGGTTGCGACACGCAGGCGCATCAACGAAAATGCGATGCGCAGGCGCCTGTTTACCCGCGCCACGGGTAAGCGCGCGCCCGTATTGCGCGACCTTTAACGGAATCCAGGATGAGTCAGTACGAATTGAGCGTCTCGGCACAGGCGGCCTATCTGCCGGACCAGTCCGACCCAGCGCGCCAGCAATATGCGTTCGCCTACACGTTGACGATACGCAACACGGGACAGGTCGCCTCGCAGTTGATTGCGCGCCATTGGATCATCACCGACAGCGACGCGAAAGTGCAAGAGGTCAAAGGGCTCGGGGTCGTCGGGCATCAGCCGTTGTTACAGCCGGGCGAGCAATTCGAATATACGAGTTGGGCGGTCATTGCGACGCCGGTGGGCACGATGCGCGGCGAGTACTTTTGCGTGGCCGAGGACGCGACGCGCTTCGAGGTGCCGGTAGCGGAATTCGCGTTGTGCATGCCACGCACGCTGCATTGAGCGCGCACACCGGCGGCGCGGCGCCGCGAGCGCTCCGGCGCGGATCGCTGCGGCGGCTGGCCGGCGCAGCGCCGCAGGGCGTCAATCACGCTTGCGCGGCGAGCGGCGCACGTACCATACGATGTACGCGACCCATCCAATCGGCAGCAGTATTTCAATCGTGGGCAGTAGCCACGGGCAAGCGGTGAAGAATTCGGACATGGCGGCTTGGGAGACGAGCGAGCATTTTAACGGTTGCTCGCATGGTAACGGTGGCGCACGTGGCAGCGGGCCAACGCAGGTGGCCGCAAGGGAGCGGCATGCGGCCGGCGTGTGGCGCTGGGGCCGCGCCGCGGCGCTGGTCGCGACGATCGTCACGGCGGCGCTGCTTGCGTCATGCGGTGGCGACGGGGCGGTGCGGCCCCAGCGCCACACGCCGGCCAGTGCTGCGCCGAGCCAGCAGGCGCTGGCCGATGCGCGGCTCACGCCGGTCAGTTGGCAGCAGGTGCCCGGTTGGCAGGAGGATAGCCTGATCGGTGCCACCGCTGCGCTGCGGCAGAACTGTGCGCGCATGAGCAGCCTGGCGAACTGGCAGCGCGCCTGTGTTGCGGCGCAGCAACTGGATGATCTTGACGTGGCCGCCGCACGCACGTTTTTCGAGACGTACTTCACGCCGTTTGTGCTGGCCAATAGCGACGGCACGCTCGACGGTCTTGTCACCGGCTACTACGAGCCGATGTTGCACGGGTCCCGGTACCGGCGGGCGCCGTATCTGTACCCGTTGTATCGCTGGCCGAGGGCAGCCCGCCCGGGCGCCGCGTTGCCGCCGCGTGCGCAGCTAATGCGCTCCGGCATGCTGGCCGGCAACGAGCTTGTCTACGTGGATGATCCGATCGAGGCGTTTTTCCTGCAAGTGCAAGGCTCCGGCCGGGTATTGCTTGACGACGGCACGGTGATGCGGGTCGGTTACAGCGGCACCAACAATCAGCCGTATCGTTCTATTGGCCGTTGGTTAATCGATCGTGGCGAGCTTTCACCGGCGCAGGCGACGATGCAGGGAATCAAGGCATGGGCCCGGGCGAACCGGTTGCGCGTGGATGCCCTGCTGGATGTGAATCCGCGCTTCGTGTTCTTCAAGGAAGTGCCGTCCAGCGAAGGCGTGCCCAGCGGCGGAGCCGACGGACCGGTCGGTGCATTGGGGGTGCCGCTCACGCCCGAGCGCTCGATCGCAGTCGACCCGACGTCGATCCCGCTCGGCACGCCGGTATTCCTGCAGACCACCCGGCCATTGTCGAATCAGCCGATGAACCGGCTGGTGTTCGCGCAGGACGTGGGCAGCGCAATCAAAGGCGGCGTGCGGGCCGACTACTTTTGGGGACTGGGCGATGACGCGGGCGATCTGGCTGGCCGGATGAAGCAGGGCGGCCGGATGTGGCTGCTGCTGCCCAACAGCTGAGCAGCCGGATGTGGCTGCTGCTCAACAGTTGAGCGGCCGTGTTGCGCGTGGCCGCCATCGGCTCAGGCTTCAGGCTTACACACGGCGTTTGTCCACGACGCGGCGCGCCTTGCCCACTGAGCGCTCGATGCTGTTCACTGGCAAGACGACGGTTTGCGCCGTGACGCCGACCAGCGCCTTGACATCGTATGCCAGGCTCGTGCGTGCCGCTTCGACTGCGCGTGTGTCCAGCGCCGATTCCGGACAGGGCTCGACATGGATCGTCATCACGTCGAGCGGGCCTTCCTTGGTCAGCACGATCTGGTAATGAGGGGCAAGCACGGTGGGGTGCTTGAGCAACAGCTCCTCGATTTGCGACGGAAACACATTCACGCCTCGGATGATCATCATGTCATCGCAGCGGCCGGTGATCTTTTCCATGCGCCGCATCGCGCGCGCAGTGCCGGGCAGCAGCCGGCTCAGATCACGGGTGCGATAGCGGATGATCGGCAAAGCCTCTTTGGTCAGCGAGGTGAACACTAGCTCGCCCAATACGCCTTCAGGCAGTACCTCGCCAGTGTCCGGGTCGATGATTTCCGGATAGAAGTGGTCTTCCCAGATCGTCGGGCCGTCCTTAGTTTCCGCGTATTCGGAGGCGACGCCAGGACCGATGATCTCTGACAGCCCATAGATGTCCACCGCGTCGATGCCCATGCGTTTCTCGATCGCCGCGCGCATGTCGTTGGTCCACGGCTCCGCGCCGAAGATGCCGATGCGCAACGACGATTCGGCCGGATTCAAATCGCGTCGCTCGAGTTCATCGGCGATCGATAGCATGTAGCTTGGCGTGACCATGATGATGTCAGGTCGAAAGTCATGGATCAGCTGGACCTGCTTCTCGGTCTGCCCGCCGCCGAACGGGATCACGGTTAGGCCCGCGCGCTCCGCGCCGTAGTGCGCGCCCAGCCCACCGGTAAAGAGCCCGTAGCCGTAGCTGATATGGACCTTGTCGCCGCGCCGCGCCCCTGCCGCGCGGATAGAGCGCGCCATGAGGTTGGCCCACATGTCGATGTCGTTGGCCGTGTAGCCGACCACGGTCGGTTTGCCGGTGGTACCGGACGAAGCATGGATGCGCGAGACCTGGTCCATCGGTACGGCGAACATGCCGAACGGATAGTTATCGCGAAAGTCCTGCTTCGTCGTGAACGGAAAGCGAGACAGGCCCGCCAGCGTCTTCAAGTCGTCAGGATGCACGGCCGCCTCATCGAATTTGCGCCGGTAGACCGGTGAATGCGCATACGCGTGCTCCAGAGTTTTTTTCAGCCGGTCAAGCTGCAGGGCTTGTAGTTCGTCGCGGCTGGCCTTTTCAATCGGCTCCAGCGGCAGCGTGGTGCTCATCGAGATTCTCCTTATTGTTGTGTTTGTCCCGTAGCTTGTAGCGGGTGTCAATCGTTCGATCGAATGACGTTTCCTTTAATGTGTGCCGACTTGCCGCGAAACATCGCGACCGGTTCGCCGGCGTGATTTGTCACACGGATGTCGTAGAGGCCGGTGCGCCCAGATCGCACCTGTTCTACGGCTTCCGCGGTCAGCGCGTCGCCGCGGTGCACCGGTCTCAGGTATTCGATCGTGCATCCGGCTGCCACCGTATTCACGTTATAAGTGTTGCACGCAAATGCGAATGCCGAATCGGCAAGCGTGAAGATCAACCCACCGTGGCAGATATCGTGGCCGTTTAGAAATTCGGCGCGTACTTGCATCGTCGCGCGCGCATAGCCGGGCCGAACTTCCACTATCTGAATGCCGAGCCAGCGGGTGCACGCATCGTTCTCGTACATTTCCGCGGCACAGTGGCGCGCGAGCCGCTCGGCTTGCACCATGCCGGGTTCGGCGTCGGTGCGGGAAGAACGGTCCATATCAATGTCCTTCAAAGCGGGGTTGACGTTTCTCGATAAATGCGCGCACGCCTTCCGCATAGTCGTGCGACGCGCCAAGCTTGCGCTGCAGGTCGCGCTCAAGATCCAGTTGTCCATCCAAATCCAGCGTTGCACCGCTGCGGATGGCCTGCCGGGTCGCGACGATTGCGGCGGTGGGCTGCTGCGCGAGTTCCGCGGCGAGCTTGTGCGCTTGGGGCAGAAGGGCCGCATCGTCGATGACGCGCCAGATCAGACCCCACGCTTCGGCCTTCTCTGCGCTGAGCTTCTCGCCAGTGAGCGACAGTCCCAGCGCGCGAGCGATACCGATTCGTCGTGGCAGCGTCCACGTGCCGCCAGTGTCCGGTACCAGCCCGATCTTCACGAAAGCCTGGATGAAGCGGCTTGAACGCGCGGCAAGTGTGATGTCGCATGCCAACGCTAGGTTTGCGCCGGCGCCTGCTGCCGTGCCGTTGACCGCTGCGGTCACCGGTAGCGGCAGCTGCTGCAGCCGTCGCACGAGTGCATTAAAGTTTTGATCAATTAGCTCGCCCAGGTCGGTTTCATGGCCGGGCGTGAAGTCGAGGTCCGCGAGGTCCTGGCCCGCGCAAAATGCCTTTCCTGCGCCTGTCAATATCAGCGCCCGGGCACCCGCGCGCTGCACTTCATCCAGTGCCGCGCGCAACTCGGCGTGCATCGCGCGGGTGAAACTGTTGAGCTTGTCCGGTCGGTTCAGCGTAATGGTTGCAACGTGAGCGGCTGCGTCGATGTCGAGCAGAATTGACGTGTAAGTCATGGGAGCTCCCTCCTGCCTAGGCAAAATGGAATGCGCGAGGCCGACTTCAGACGCGCTCGATGGCCAATGCAATGCCCTGTCCGACTCCAATGCACATCGTGCACAATGCATAGCGGCCGCCGTTGCGGTGCAACTGGTACATTGCGGCCGTGACCAGCCGCGCGCCGGAGGCGCCGAGCGGGTGGCCGAGCGCGATCGCTCCGCCGTTCGAGTTCACGCGCGGGTCGTCGTCGTCGATGCCCAGCAGCCGCAGCACGGCCAGACTTTGTGCAGCGAATGCTTCGTTTAACTCGATGACGTCGAACTGCTCGAGCGTCATGTCCAATTGCTGCAGCAGCTTGCGCGTCGCGGGCGCTGGTCCGATGCCCATCACGCGTGGCTCGACTCCCGCCGCTGCCATGCTGAGCACGCGCGCCTTCGGCGTTAGCCCGTGCGCGCGTGCGGCTGCTTCGCTGGCGATCAGCAGCGCACATGCGCCATCGTTGATGCCGGACGCATTGCCGGCTGTGACGGTACCGTCTGGGCGTACCACACCGCCGAGCTTGGCCAGTGCGTCCATCGACGTTTCGCGCGGATGCTCGTCGTGCTGCACCACGATCGCATCGCCGTTGCGGGTGGGCACGGTGACTGGCACGATCTCGGCCGCCAGCACGCCGTCACGCTGCGCGCGGGCGGCCTTTTGCTGGCTGCGTAACGCGAATGCATCCTGGTCGACACGACTCACGTTATAGTCGGCCGCGACGTTTTCGGCGGTCTCCGGCATCGAATCGATGCCGTACTGCTGTTTCATCAGCCGGTTCACGAAACGCCAACCAATCGTCGTATCGAAGACTTCGGCCTGGCGCGAGAACGCGGTGCTGGCCTTGCCCATCACGAACGGCGCACGTGTCATGCTCTCAACACCGCCGGCCAGCATCAGCGACGCGTCACCTGCGCGGATCGCCCGCGCCGCGGTGCCGATCGCATCCATGCCTGAGCCGCATAGCCGGTTCACCGTGGCGCCCGGCACGTCAACGGGCAGGCCGGCGAGCAGCGCGGCCATCCGGGCGACGTTGCGGTTGTCTTCACCGGCTTGATTCGCGCAACCGTAGATCACGTCGTCCACCGCCGCCCAATCCATTGACGGATAACGCTCGAGCAGCGCCTTGATCGGGATCGCGCCAAGGTCGTCTGTGCGAACGTTTTTTAGCGCGCCGCCATAGCGGCCAAACGGCGTACGGATTGCATCACAAATAAAAACGTCGGTCATGGTGCCAGTCGCCTGCGCTTGTCGAGTATCGTCGTTTTCGTCAGTGTGAAGCAATGCCGAGGTGGCGCCGGTTAGCCGCGCGGTGCCACGTGCGCGCGGCTTTGCACGACGCGGAAGCGGTTCGCCACGAACGCGGCGTCGGTCAGCGTCGCATTGGCCGCTGGGTTAGCACCGGTACCATGGAAGTCTGAGAACGCCGCGGATTGGTTCACAAACACGCCGCCAGTCAAGTTCAGTGACAGCGCGACGCCGCCTTCGATCGCCGCTTCGTGCGCGGCTTGCTGCACTGCTTCATCACTGCTGTACACAGATAGCGTCAGCGCGCCGTGCTGCGCGGCAATCGAGCCGGCTAGCGCCAGCGATTGCGCGGTGGAATCCGTCGCGATGACGAACGCGATCGGGCCGAACCATTCCTGCGTGAACCGGTTTTGGTCGGTGGCCGCATCCAGCTTGATCAGCAGCGGCGTGTGCACTCGTGCATGCTCGAACACGGGATGCACGAGCGGTTGGCTGTCCAATAGTACGGTACCGAGCCCGCGCGCCCGTTCGATGCGCTGCACTACGGCGTCGTTTTGGATGGCGCCGATCAATTCGACCGCCTTGACTGAGTCCGATGTCAGTTTCTGGACGGCCTCGGCGATTGCTTGGCCGACTCCGTCGAAGCTAAGCGTGCCGTCGGCGGTGCGGATGCCGCCGCGCGGCACATAAATGTTTTGTGGCGCGGTACACATCTGGCCTGAGTACAGTGCTAGCGAGAATGCGATATTGCGTGCGGCCGCCTGGATGTCGTCAACCGAGTCGATGACAATCTGGTTTACGCCCGCCTTCTCGGTATACACATGGGCCTGGGTTGCGTTGCGCTCGAGCCAATTGCCGTTGTGCGTGCTGCCCGTGAAATCGATCAGTCGGACATCGGGGCGCGTGGCGAGCTGCTGCACGAGCGTGCCGTCATCCGGATCCGTTGCCAACAGCGTAACGACGTTTGGATCGAAGCCGGCCTCGCGCAGCACGTCGCGCGCGATACGCACGGTGATCGCCAGCGGCAGGATCGCGCCAGGATGTGGTTTGACGACCACCGCGTTGCCGGTCGCAAGATCGGCAAACAGTCCCGGATAACTGTTCCATGTCGGAAAGGTACAACAGCCAAGCACCAGGCCGATGCCGCGCGGCACGATCGTAAAGTGCTTTTCCATTGCCAGTGGCGGATTCTTGCCTTGGGGCTTTTCCCAGTAAGCTTGGGCCGGGATGCGCCGCAATTGGTCCCATGCATATGCGATGGCCTCGAGCGCGCGGTCCTGTGCATGCGGCCCGCCGGCCTGGAACGCCATCATGAATGCCTGCCCGGTCGTATGCATCACGCTGTAGGCGATCTCGAAGCTTGCCCGGTTCAGCCGCTGCAGGATCTCCAGGCTCACGCCAATCCACGCGTCGCGGCCCGCGCGCTGCCATGGTTGCTGGGCGCGCGCCACGGCAGCGAACAGTCGGTCCGGATCGGCCTTCGGATAGCGCACGCCCAAAGCGAAGCCGAATGGCGAGTGCTCCTGGCCTACCAGGCCATGACTGGGTTGATCCAAATCGAACGTTTGGTTCAAAAGCGCTTTGAACGATTGTTCACCGTCCGCGCTCGCCGTTTCCCCGTACACCTTGGGGCTGGGCATCTCGGGAAACGGACTCCAGTAGCCGCGCGTTTCCTGTGCCTGAAGTGCCTGTGTCAACGTCGATTCATGTTTCGCAAACAATGGATGTGTCATGGCGGGTAGTCGGAAAAATGAGGCGGAGAGGGATAAATAAACCGACCGGTTGGTTGGAAAATGTTAGCATCCTTTTCGGGTTGCGCGGCGTTTTTTCGCGGTTCCCCTTGCCAGTGGAAAATTCATGACATACGAAAACATTTTGGTCGACACAAACGGACGGGTTGGGCTGATCACGCTGCATCGCCCGAAGGCGCTCAATGCACTGAACGACGCGCTGATGGACGAGTTGGGCGTGGCGCTCAAGGCGTTCGACGACGATGAGCAGATCGGCACGATCGTGATGACAGGCAGCGAAAAAGCATTCGCCGCCGGTGCGGACATCGCAATGATGGCGAAGTACACCTATATGGATGTCTATAAAGGAAACTACATTACGCGCAACTGGGAGGCGGTGCGAGCGGTGCGCAAACCGGTGATTGCCGCAGTGGCGGGCTTCGCGCTGGGCGGCGGGTGCGAACTGGCGATGATGTGCGACATTATCATCGCGGCGGACACCGCGCGGTTCGGCCTGCCGGAGGTCAAGCTTGGGGTCATGCCGGGCGCGGGTGGCACGCAGCGCCTGCCGCGCGCGGTCTCCAAGGCCAAAGCGATGGACCTGTGCTTGACCGGGCGGTTTATGGATGCACACGAAGCGGAGCGCGCGGGGCTGGTATCCCGCGTAGTCGAGGCGAACAAACTGTTAAACGAGGCGCTCAGCACGGCGGCTGCGATTGCTGAATATTCGCTACCTTCGGTGATGATGATCAAGGAATCGATCAATCAGTCGTACGAGACCTTGCTGGCCGAGGGCGTGCATTTCGAGCGCCGGCTGTTCCACTCGCTGTTTGCCACCGAGGATCAGAAGGAAGGGATGGCTGCGTTTGTCGAGAAGCGCAAGCCCATCTTCAAGCATCGTTGAAAATAGGCTTGCGTTGGAGGTGGCGGCTCGCTAAAATCTTATTTTTCGCACGGCGAACGCCGTTGCGCGAAAGTGGGGCGGGTGAGTGGATTTTTCTCGAATCCCCGGGGTGAAAAAAGTTTTAAAAACTTCTTGACGCCACGACGAGGAATCTTCATAATCTCGTTTCTCTGCTGCTGATGCAGCGACGCGATGCGGGGCTGAGGTCGGATGGGCCGAGGCGCAGGTAGCGCGATGCTCTTTAACAAGTAACAGCCGATAAGTGTGGGTACTTGATGGCGAGGCGGGCGGTAGTCGGGGGTAACAGTCCGGCTGCGGCCAAGCGAAGGAATACATCAAGTCTCATACGAAATGAAGGTAGGTTTTGAGAGATCGAAACTTGTCAACGTTTTGAGTTGAGCGACAGGGTCTGCGAGGGCCCAAACAAGTAACAGGTTTGAACTGAAGAGTTTGATCCTGGCTCAGATTGAACGCTGGCGGCATGCCTTACACATGCAAGTCGGACGGCAGCGCGGGCTTCGGCCTGGCGGCGAGTGGCGAACGGGTGAGTAAGACATCGGAACGTGTCCTAGAGTGGGGGATAGCCCGGCGAAAGCCGGATTAATACCGCATACGCTCTGAGGAGGAAAGCGGGGGACCTTCGGGCCTC
Organism: Mycetohabitans sp. B46; assembly: GCF_037389205.1. Taxonomy (NCBI): domain Bacteria; kingdom Pseudomonadati; phylum Pseudomonadota; class Betaproteobacteria; order Burkholderiales; family Burkholderiaceae; genus Mycetohabitans; species Mycetohabitans sp. B46. The sequence continues at coordinate 16,528 of NZ_JADBGL010000006.1, read as the reverse complement.
GCGCTCAAGGGGCGGCCGATGGCAGATTAGCTAGTTGGTAGGGTAAAGGCCTACCAAGGCGACGATCTGTAGCTGGTCTGAGAGGACGGCCAGCCACACTGGGACTGAGACACGGCCCAGACTCCTACGGGAGGCAGCAGTGGGGAATTTTGGACAATGGGGGCAACCCTGATCCAGCAATGCCGCGTGTGTGAAGAAGGCCTTCGGGTTGTAAAGCACTTTTGTCCGGAAAGAAAACAGCCTGGCGAATAACTGGGCTGGATGACGGTACCGGAAGAATAAGCACCGGCTAACTACGTGCCAGCAGCCGCGGTAATACGTAGGGTGCGAGCGTTAATCGGAATGACTGGGCGTAAAGCGTGCGCAGGCGGTTTGCTAAGACCGATGTGAAATCCCCGGGCTTAACCTGGGAACTGCATTGGTGACTGGCAGGCTAGAGTATGGCAGAGGGAGGTAGAATTCCACGTGTAGCAGTGAAATGCGTAGAGATGTGGAGGAATACCGATGGCGAAGGCAGCCTCCTGGGCCAATACTGACGCTCATGCACGAAAGCGTGGGGAGCAAACAGGATTAGATACCCTGGTAGTCCACGCCCTAAACGATGTCAACTAGTTGTTGGGGATTCATTTCCTTAGTAACGTAGCTAACGCGTGAAGTTGACCGCCTGGGGAGTACGGTCGCAAGATTAAAACTCAAAGGAATTGACGGGGACCCGCACAAGCGGTGGATGATGTGGATTAATTCGATGCAACGCGAAAAACCTTACCTACCCTTGACATGGTCGGAACCCTGCTGAGAGGTGGGGGTGCTCGAAAGAGAACCGGCGCACAGGTGCTGCATGGCTGTCGTCAGCTCGTGTCGTGAGATGTTGGGTTAAGTCCCGCAACGAGCGCAACCCTTGTCCTTAGTTGCTACGCAAGAGCACTCTAGGGAGACTGCCGGTGACAAACCGGAGGAAGGTGGGGATGACGTCAAGTCCTCATGGCCCTTATGGGTAGGGCTTCACACGTCATACAATGGTCGGAACAGAGGGTTGCCAACCCGCGAGGGGGAGCTAATCCCAGAAAACCGATCGTAGTCCGGATTGCAGTCTGCAACTCGACTGCATGAAGCTGGAATCGCTAGTAATCGCGGATCAGCATGTCGCGGTGAATACGTTCCCGGGTCTTGTACACACCGCCCGTCACACCATGGGAGTGGGTTTTACCAGAAGTGGCTAGTCTAACCGCAAGGAGGACGGTCACCACGGTAGGATTCATGACTGGGGTGAAGTCGTAACAAGGTAGCCGTATCGGAAGGTGCGGCTGGATCACCTCCTTTCTGGAGCTCAAGTGCCTCCAAATCAAGTACTCACGCTTATCGGCTGTGAAAGTCACAGGGACAGACAACGGGTCTGTAGCTCAGTCGGTTAGAGCACCGTCTTGATAAGGCGGGGGTCGTTGGTTCGAATCCAACCAGACCCACCACGCAAGTGGAGTGTGCGCTGAGCGCGGCGCGCCGTGCGGCCCAAACCCAATAAGGGGGCATAGCTCAGCTGGGAGAGCACCTGCTTTGCAAGCAGGGGGTCGTCGGTTCGATCCCGTCTGCCTCCACCACCGCTCAATCGCGAGCGCTCGAGGCTCGAGCGCTGGCGATTGACCTGTGGGTCAAGCAGTGCAGTATGGCTGTGACGTTCTTTAACAATCTGGAAAAAGAAGCAGTAATGTCTATTGGACGCGTCTTGAGATGGGCGTGGAAGATAGACGGGTAGTGATTGATAGTATTATTTTGAGTGATCTGAGAAGACGCTTGGAAGATACGGCACAACGCGAAAACTCAGCCTATGATAGGTGCGTTGCAAGACGGACTTGTTATAGGGTCAAGCGAACAAGTGCATGCGGTGGATGCCTTGGCGATCACAGGCGAAGAAGGACGCGGTAGCCTGCGAAAAGCTGCGGGGAGCTGGCAAACGAGCTTTGATCCGCAGATGTCCGAATGGGGCAACCCGGCCCGTATGGGTCATCGGTGACTGAATCCATAGGTCACGCGAAGCGAACGCGGCGAACTGAAACATCTAAGTAGCCGCAGGAAGAGAAATCAACCGAGATTCCCAAAGTAGTGGCGAGCGAAATGGGATGAGCCTGTACCATTTAGCATCCTGGTTAGCCGAAGGCTCTGGAAAGGGCGGCCGTAGCAGGTGATAGCCCTGTAGGCGAAAACCAAGGTGTGGAACTAGGGGTACGAGAAGTAGGGCGGGACACGTGAAATCCTGTCTGAAGATGGGGGGACCATCCTCCAAGGCTAAATACTCGTGATCGACCGATAGTGAACCAGTACCGTGAGGGAAAGGCGAAAAGAACCCCGGGAGGGGAGTGAAATAGATCCTGAAACCGCATGCATACAAACAGTCGGAGCCTCGTAAGGGGTGACGGCGTACCTTTTGTATAATGGGTCAGCGACTTACGTTCAGTAGCGAGCTTAACCGGATAGGGCAGGCGTAGCGAAAGCGAGTCCGAATAGGGCGCACAGTTGCTGGGCGTAGACCCGAAACCAAGTGATCTATCCATGGCCAGGTTGAAGGTGCGGTAACACGTACTGGAGGACCGAACCCACTAACGTTGAAAAGTTAGGGGATGAGCTGTGGATAGGGGTGAAAGGCTAAACAAACTTGGAAATAGCTGGTTCTCTCCGAAAACTATTTAGGTAGTGCCTCGTGTCTCACCTTCGGGGGTAGAGCACTGTCATGGTTGAGGGGTCCATTGCGGATTACCTCGCCATAGCAAACTCCGAATACCGAAGCGTGCAATCACGGGAGACAGACGCCGGGTGCTAACGTCCGACGTCAAGAGGGAAACAACCCAGACCGCCAGCTAAGGTCCCTAAAATTGGCTAAGTGGGAAACGAAGTGGGAAGGCTAAAACAGTCAGGAGGTTGGCTTAGAAGCAGCCACCCTTTAAAGAAAGCGTAATAGCTCACTGATCGAGTCGTCCTGCGCGGAAGATGTAACGGGGCTAAGCCAGTTACCGAAGCTGCGGATGCGCACGCTAAGTGCGCATGGTAGGAGAGCGTTCCGTAAGCCTGCGAAGGTGCATTGAGAAGTGTGCTGGAGGTATCGGAAGTGCGAATGCTGACATGAGTAGCGATAAAGGGGGTGAAAGGCCCCCTCGCCGTAAGCCCAAGGTTTCCTACGCAACGTTCATCGGCGTAGGGTGAGTCGGCCCCTAAGGCGAGGCAGAAATGCGTAGCTGATGGGAAGCAGGTTAATATTCCTGCACCGTCGTTAGATGCGATGGGGGGACGGATCGCGGAAGGTTGTCCGGGTGTCGGAAATCCCGGTCCCTGCATTGGAGAAGGCGCTTTGGCAAATCCGGGCGCGTAATTCAAGGGTGTGGGGCGAGCGGCCTTGAGCCGCGAAGCAATCGGAAGGGGTCCCAAGAAAAGCCTCTAAGCTTCAGTCTAACGAGACCGTACCGCAAACCGACACAGGTGGGCGAGATGAGTATTCTAAGGCGCTTGAGAGAACTCGGGAGAAGGAACTCGGCAAATTGGTACCGTAACTTCGGGATAAGGTACGCCCTGCTAGCTTGACTGGCCTGCGCCAGGAGGGTGAAGGGGTTGCAATGAACTGGTGGCTGCGACTGTTTAATAAAAACACAGCACTCTGCAAACACGAAAGTGGACGTATAGGGTGTGACGCCTGCCCGGTGCCGGAAGATTAAATGATGGGGTGCAAGCCCTTGACTGAAGTCCCGGTAAACGGCGGCCGTAACTATAACGGTCCTAAGGTAGCGAAATTCCTTGTCGGGTAAGTTCCGACCTGCACGAATGGCGTAACGATGGCCACACTGTCTCCTCCCGAGACTCAGCGAAGTTGAAGTGTTTGTGATGATGCAATCTACCCGCGGCTAGACGGAAAGACCCCATGAACCTTTACTGTAGCTTTGCATTGGACTTTGAACCGATCTGTGTAGGATAGGTGGGAGGCTTGGAAGCGTGAACGCTAGTTTGCGTGGAGCCGTCCTTGAAATACCACCCTGGTTTGTTTGAGGCTCTAACCTAGTGCCCTGAATCGGGCACGGGGACCGTGCATGGTAGGCAGTTTGACTGGGGCGGTCTCCTCCCAAAGCGTAACGGAGGAGTACGAAGGTACGCTAGGTACGGTCGGAAATCGTGCTGATAGTGCAATGGCATAAGCGTGCTTAACTGCGAGACCGACAAGTCGAGCAGGTGCGAAAGCAGGTCATAGTGATCCGGTGGTTCTGTATGGAAGGGCCATCGCTCAACGGATAAAAGGTACTCTGGGGATAACAGGCTGATACCGCCCAAGAGTTCATATCGACGGCGGTGTTTGGCACCTCGATGTCGGCTCATCTCATCCTGGGGCTGTAGCCGGTCCCAAGGGTATGGCTGTTCGCCATTTAAAGAGGTACGTGAGCTGGGTTTAAAACGTCGTGAGACAGTTTGGTCCCTATCTGCCGTGGGCGTTGGAAGTTTGAGGGGGCCTGCTCCTAGTACGAGAGGACCGGAGTGGACGAACCTCTGGTGTACCGGTTGTCACGCCAGTGGCATCGCCGGGTAGCTATGTTCGGAAGAGATAACCGCTGAAAGCATCTAAGCGGGAAACTCGCCTCAAGATGAGACTTCCCCGGGGACGCGATCCCCTTGAAGGGTCGTTCAAGACCAGGACGTTGATAGGTCGGGTGTGTACGCGCAGTAATGCGCTTAGCTAACCGATACTAATGGCCCGTAAGGCTTGATCCTATAACTGGTCCGTTTTACCGTTGTGCCACCACGCAACCTACCGACTGCTTCCCATTCCAGATTGGCTGGCGCGCGCCCTGCGCGACAGCCCCCCCCTTTGCCTGATGACCATAGCGAGTCGGCCCCACCCCTGCCCATCCCGAACAGGACCGTGAAACGACTCCACGCCGATGATAGTGCGGATTGCCCGTGTGAAAGTAGGTAATCGTCAGGCTCCCCCTTCCCCCCCAACGCCCGCTTCCACTCGAAGCGGGCGTTGGGCTTTGTACGCCCCCTGGAGCCCTGTCAACTCAATCATCGCACGCGCGCCCGGCTCCCCCTCCCTCGGCTGGCTGGAAGATGAAGACCACGGTTCTGTCGTCTCGGTGCGTAGCTGAATACTGCGCGGCACATTACGTGATCTGCCGATGGCATCATGTTGTTCGCGCGCGACGCCGCGTGGCGTATAAAAAATGGCCCAACTTCCCAATCGTTAAACGTGCGGCCATGAACGCCAGCGTGGGAGTTGATCCCATCATCCGCCTCGCCGACTATTCGCATGATTGTCCGAATACTGGCGCCAACAGCTCATGCTCGACCCGTACCCCCATTTCCTGCGTAAGCCTTTCCCAGTGAATGCTAGTGTGTAGTATGAACGAAATGTCGGTCAGCACGGCACGATTGTCGAGCGGCTTGCGACCGAGGTAGTGCGCTCGGCGCACTGGCCATACCGGCCGTGCAAGGTCGCAGCAAGGCCCAAACGGCGTTATCGCTGCATCGTTCTATTGGAAAGCTGCAATGGTATTGCGCGACAGGGAGCGCTGTGGCCATGAGACGCGAGCGCATGGCGCTGCGTTTCCACCGTCAAACTGACTGCTGCTCAACCCGGACAGTACGGGCCACCTTCGGACAAATTTGAATAATTAAGAGTTACGGTATTGGAGGCGTTCTTTGATGCCGTCATGATACTAAACCTCTTAAACAGCATATTGGCGAGCCGACGTACTCCTTTTGAATTCCGCATCAAGCTTCGCGACTGATTGCATAGGAACGGGTCTACGCGTACTGTTCATGTTCACCCTATCCGACTAGCACTTGGCTAATAACAAGAGACTTTAAATGCGGATTTCTGATGCAACGCCAGTAACAGTTTATGGCGCTCCGTTCGCTCATCGCTCCAATTACCTCAGGTTCGTTTTATCAAGGACGTTGTGTGTGCTCGGAGTCGTTACCGCATTGCTGATTTCCGACGACGCGAGGTCAGCCACAGTCCAGTCCGATACGCAGGATACGCCGATGGGCGAAGTCGCATCGCACAATGAGGGCTCGAGCCCACTCAAGGCGCGGAAAACGCGCTGGGATGTGAAGCCGTCCGATAAGCAAGCTAGGCTGATAGATAAAGTTGCGCCGCTTGATAAAGGCTCGAGCCAGCCCAAGGAGCGGAAAACGCGCTGGGATGTGAAGCCACCCGATATGCAAGATGATATGTCGATAGACGAAGGCGTGCCGCATGATAAGGGTTCGAGCCAGCCTAAGGAGCGGAAAAAGCGCTGGGATGTGAAGCCGCCCGATATGCAAGATGATATGTCGATAGACGAAGGCGTGCCGCTTGATAAGGGTTCGAGCCAGCCCAAGGCGCGGAAAAAGCGCTGGGATGTGAAGCCGCCCGATATGCAAGATGATATGTCGATAGACGAAGGCGTGCCGCTTGATAAGGGTTCGAGCCAGCCTAAGGAGCGGAAAAAGCGCTGGGATGTGAAGCCGCCCGATATGCAAGATGATATGTCGATAGACGAAGGCGCGCCGCTTGATAAAGGCTCGAGCCAGCCCAAGGAGCGGAAAACGCGCTGGGATGTGAAGCCGCCCGATATGCAAGATGATATGTCGATAGACGAAGGCGTGCCGCATGATAAGGGTTCGAGCCAGCCTAAGGAGCGGAAAACGCGCTGGGATGTAAAGCCGTCCGATAAGCAAGATATGTTGGTAGACAAAGTCGCGCCGCATGGTGAGGGGGCGATGCCGTCTAAGGTGCGGGAAACATCGCGTTGGGATGTGAAGCCGTCCGATAAGCAAGCTAGGCTGATAGATAAAGTTGCGCCGCTTGATAAAGGCTCGAGCCAGCCTAAGGAGCGGAAAACACGCTGGGATGTGAAGCCGCCCGATATGCAAGATGATATGTCGATAGACGAAGGCGCGCCGCATGATAAGGGTTCGAGCCAGCCTAAGGAGCGGAAAACGCGCTGGGATGTGAAGCCGCCCGATATGCAAGATGATATGTCGATAGACGAAGTCGCGCCGCATGATAAGGGTTCGAGCCAGCCTAAGGAGCGGAAAACGCGCTGGGATGTAAAGCCGTCCGATAAGCAAGATATGTTGGTAGACAAAGTCGCGCCGCATGGTAAGGGGGCGATGCCGTCTAAGGTGCGGGAAACATCGCGTTGGGATGTGAAGCCGTCCGATAAGCAAAATACGCCGATAAACAAAGGCGCGCTGCATGATAAGGGTTCGGGCCAGCCTAAGGAGCGGAAAACGCGCTGGGATGTGAAGCCGTCCGATAAGCAAGATACGCTGATAGACAAAGTCGCGCCGCTTGATAAGGGTCCGAGCCAGCCTAAGGAGCGGAAAAAGCGCTGGGATGTAAAGCCGTCCGATATGCAAGATAAGCTGGCTCCGAAGCGGAAACAGCGTCCGGGCGTGACGGATGGAAAACCAACGGAGGTTGGCGTACGAAGAGAAAAACGGATGCGCGAGCGATCCCAGTCGGTCCCAATATTTTTGCCAAGTGAGTCTTTGCCAAACGAGGCAAACCATTTTTCGAAAAGAATCCGACAGGCCGATGAATCGCTATTCGTCTTAGCTCCCCGAAAAGGCAGGGGGGAGTCCGGCGACTCGCGGAAGGACACGGCTAATCAAATCGACACGGGGAGATTGCACCCACCGCTCACGGGAAAGGACTATACCGACGGCGGTATTGCGCCGTTACCTAACGTGCAAGGAGCTAACCGGATACGCCAGAGATCTCGGTCGCTATCAGCATTATCGCCAGAGCTGGAACAACGCCATTTGCAAGTTGATACGCCGCTGTTCATTCTTTCGCCCTCGCCCGATGGCGGTGATGGGGATTGGGATAGCTTGCAACAGATTAGGGCGCCCGAACCGGCCTGGCCTCAGTCTGCGTTTTCCGATGTGCCGCCGACCAATACGCACGATATGCTAATAGACGAAACCGCATCACACGATCAGGGTTCGAGCCAGCCCAAGGTGCAGCAATCGCGCTTGGATGTGAAGCTGTCCACGCCCGTGTCCGATACGCAAAATACGCTGGTTTCGAAAGGGAAGTGGAAACAGCAACGGGACGTGACGCCTGGAACACCAATGGAGGTTGGTGTACAAAGAAAAAAACGGATGCGCGAGCGGTCCCATTCGGTCCCAATATTTTTGCCAAGTGAGTCTTTACCAAGCGAGGCAGACCGTTTTTCGAAAAGAATTCGACAGGCCGATGAATCACTATTTGTCATAGCTTCCCAAAAAGGCGGGGGGAAGTCCGGCGACTCGCAGAAGGGCGCCGCTGATCAAATTGACACGGGAAGATTGCGCCCTTCGCTTAAACAACCCCAGTTCGGTGACGTTACGGGAAAGGCCAATACCGATAGCGGCATTGCGCTGGTACCTAGCAAGGGAGCTAACCGGACGCGCCAGAGGTCTCGGTCGCTACCAGTATTGTCGCCAGGGCTGGAACAACGCCGTTTGCAAGTTGATACGCCGCTGTTCGTTCTTTCGCCCTCGCCTGATGGCGGTGACGGGAATTTGGATGGCTTGCAACAGATTAGGGCGCCCGAACCGGCCTGGTCTCAGTCTGCGGTTTCCGATGTGCCGCCGACCGGTGCGGCATTAACATACGAAAGTACTGTCGCTGTTCCTTTTAGAACAACGTTTTCCATCTTGCCGTCTATCCGACCAGGACAGACCGTTACAAGTGTGACCGCTGCCACGCCGACTGCTGACTCTGGCATAGATAGCAACGTGGTGGGTAGTGAGGCTGTTGTATTGTGTGACGCAGGCGGCAATACGCACACGTCGATCCTGGGAGCCAGTGAGTCCATCCCCGAGAATGGGACAAGGGCTGACACGGCTATGGTCATCCCGTCGAATTCAAGAAGCAAAGAACAAAGGACGTTGACTGAATCTGATGGTGTGAAACCGTATGATGTGGATAAGTACGACGACGAATGGCAAAGCGACTCAGCCCCGTCAACGGAGACGAAGGTTGCGCAGGCAGGTGAGCCGAGTAAACCGCCGGTCCGACAGGAGCGGCAAACCGGTCATCATGCGAGCGCCACCATGTCAGCGGCCCACCCGGCATCGCGCCGAGGTAGCGTATCAACTATGAGCGATGCCGGCATCAGTGTCGACGGTAGGTCAACACAGTCTGCTGGCGAGAGCAGCGATCAGCTTTTGACCCAGACCCTGGAGGCCAACTCGTCCTCTGCCTTGCAACAGACAACGGCTGACAAGGTGCTAGACGCTTTGCCGGGCAACAGGGGAAGATCCAAATCGGCAGTGCTGTCGCGGCCTCAGGTGGCTAAGCGGTTGCGATCCAGCAGTGAAGACCGACTCAGATCAGGCGGCTTGGATGCGGCAGGCTTGGAGCATGGTATCTGGCAAAGCGGCCCAGCTCCGTCTAAGGAGATGAAGGTTGCGCAGGTGGGTGAAACGCCGGCTCCGCAGGTGAGTGAAACGCCGGGGCAACGGGAGCGGCCAATCGACCATGATGCGAGCGCCACCATGTCAGCGGCCCACCCGGCATCGCGCCGAGGTAGCGCGTCAACTGCGAGCGATGCCGGCACCAGTCTTGACGGTAGATCAATACAGTCCGCTGGCGAGAGCAGCAATCAGCTTTTGACCCAGATCCTGGAGGCCACGTCTCCTACCTTGCAGCAGACAGCGGCTGACAAGATGCTAGACGCTTTGCCGGGCAACAGGGGAAGATCCAAATCGGCAGTGCTGTCGCAGCCTCAGGTGGCTAAGCGGTTGCGATCCAGCAGTGAAGACCGACTCAGATCAGGTGGCTTGGATGCGGCAGGCTTGGAGCACGGTATCTGGCAAAGCGGCCCAGCTCCGTCCAAGGAGATGAAGGTTGCGCAGGTGAGTGAAGCGCCGGCTCCGCAGGTGAGTGAAGCGTTGGCTCAACAGGAATGGCCCACCGGCTACGATGCGAGCGCCACCATGTCGGCGGCCCACTCGGCATCGCGCCGAGGTAGCGCGTCAACTACGAGCGATGCCGGCATCAGTGTCGACGGTAGGTCAACACAGTCCGCTGGCGAGAGCAGCAATCAGCTTTTGGCCCAGACCCTGGAGGCCAACTCGTCCTCTGCCTTGCAACAGACAGCGGCTGACAAGGTGCTAGACGCTTCGCTGGGCAACAGGGGAAGATCCAAATCGGCAGTGTTGTCGCGGCCTCAGGTGGCTAAGCGGTTGCGATCCAGCAGTGAAGACCGACTCAGATCAGGCGGCTTGGAGGCGGCAGGCTTGGAGCACGGTATCTGGCAAAGCGGCCCAGCTCCGTCTAAGGAGATGAAGGTTGCGCAGGTGAGCGAAGCGCCGGCTCCGCAGGTGAGTGAAGCGTTGGCTCAACAGGAATGGCCCACTGGCTACGATGCGAGCGCCACCATGTCGGCGGCCCACCCGGCATCGCGCCGAGGGAGCGCGTCAACCACGAGCACTATCAATAACATTATGGCAGACGAGCGTGAGCGCACGCTGCCGTTGTCACCGACCGAGAGTGCAGGCGCGAGTCGGTCCCCCAACTCTGACCCGTCTTCTGCCGTGGAGCAAAAGCCAAGCGGCATGGAATCGGCTGTGATGACACTAACAACGGCTATCCTGGACGGCGATGGACGCTCGCGCCCGACTGAACAAACGTCGCCGACACGGGCCGTACTCACGAATCCGAAGGAGCCGGATGGTACGAACGCTTGGGCTGCGTATGCTGTCCACAGGAACGCCGACAACTTGGACGGGAATGCCAGTATAGATCCGCTTTCGGTCGGTCAAGCCAATTTAATGTCGAAGACGGGTGATGAAAAGCAGGCTCAAGCAGGTGCGAACATCCCCGCACCGGTTGCTAGCAGTTCCTCAAATGTTCCGAGTAGAGGGCAGGCCGATCAAGAACAAAACTCTGAGCCGACAGAAATGACGCCTTTGACACGGCCCGGTCCAAGTATGGCGGCCGCTACGCCACGTGACGCCGCCCCCGAACAAGACATGCGTCATGGGTGGCTGCGCGAGGCGATCGCGGCAGAGTTGCCGGCGGTTATGAACGAGCAACTTGGTATTAGCGTGGACGAAGCCCACGTATCGGTTGGCACGCCTGGCCACGAGCGCAAGATCACGCATGTTGCACGCGGCACGGCACCGACCGATGCAGTCAACAAAGCTCAGTTGGACGAAGCCGTCGCGCGTGTCGATCGCGACGCGTCAGCAGGCATTGCAGCGGCAATGGCGGTGGCAGGATTGCCACAGCCGACGTTGCCCGGGAAGAGTCTGGCGACGTTTGCGGCTGCAACGTACCGCGGCCAGTATGGCGCTGCGCTTGGCATATCGCACGTCACGCCGAATAATCGCTGGGTTTTCAAACTCGCCGCAAACGCGAACGGACGCGGTTATTTTGGAGCCGTTGCGTCAGGAGGATTTCAATGGTGACGGGTCCTTCTTAGCCGTTCACGATTTTGCAATGCACTGACGTTGCAGAATCAGATGTAAGGCGATATTCGGTGTTTGTGTGCAGGCACTTCGTCATTCGGAACGGCATCAGCCAAGTGCGAATGCTTCAGCAGAGACATTCGCACGTTTAAGCATGACTATGTAACGCACATTGCCACGCACGGTTCATCGACTAAAAATCTCTGACAAAATGAGCCGCTAGGACGGTCAACCTGCATCGTGTTCAGTGGACCGCATCGTTATTTTGCTGGCGATAAGACTATGGCTAAACCGTTACTGGGTGACGAGCTGTGGTCATACCGTGCCGGGCCGGGCGCGCTATGCCGTCGAAAGCCGCTTGACGATCACGCCGTGTTGACCGGTCGCATCCGGAGATTTACTCGGTCGATGTGGCGGCACGAGGCATCGCAAATGGCATAACGGTGCGTATCTTCGGGGCCAACGCCGACTGAGGAGACCGTCTAAAGCGATTGTCCAGGAACGCCGTTGCGGCTAGCATGCCATTTTTAGCACGATCATTCGAAATTAATCGGAGGAGGTGCCGCATGGAACGCATCTGGCTTAAATCCTATCCCGCCGGCGTGCCAGCGGATATCGATCCGTCGATCTATGCATCGGTGACGCTGCTGCTCGAGGAGAGTTTCGGCAAATTTGCTGAGCGGCCCGCGTTTGCCTGCATGAAGCAGGTGTTGACCTACGGGGAATTGGATCGGCTGTCGCGGGCATTGGCCGCCTATTTGCAATGCAAGGGTCTGGCCAAGGGCGCTCGCGTCGCAGTGATGATGCCGAACGTGCTGCAGTATCCCGTTGCAATCGCGGCCGTGTTGCGGGCCGGCTATGTCATGGTCAACGTCAATCCGCTCTATACGTCGCGCGAGCTTGAACACCAGCTGCGCGACAGTGGCGCACAGGCAATCATCCTCCTCGAGAATTTTGCGACGACGCTACAGGCGGTCGTGCCCAATACCGATGTCAAGCATATTATCGTGGCCTCGATGGGCGACTTGATGGGCGTGAAGGGCTGCCTGGTCAATTGGGTCGTGCGACATGTGAAAAAAATAGTGCCGGCCTGGTCGCTACCGGGCTCGGTGCGCTTCAACGATGCGCTCGCGCAGGGCAAGCGAGGCACGTTTCGTCCCGTGCAGCAAGGACCGGATGATGTCGCTTTCCTGCAATATACCGGAGGCACGACGGGTATGGCGAAGGGGGCGACGCTGCTGCATCGGAACATCGTTGCGAACGTACTGCAATCGGAAGTCTGGCTCAATCCGACGCGCAGCGCGCATGCGGAACTCACGCAATTTACTACGGTGATCGCGCTTCCGCTGTATCACGTTTATGCGTTGACCGTCTGCGCACTGCTGACGATTCGTACCGGCGGGCTCGGGGTATTGATTCCCAACCCGCGCGATATTGCCGATACGATCAAGCAGCTGAAGGGGTACGCGGTCAGTACGTTCCCCGCAGTCAATACGCTGTACAACACGCTGCTCAATCATCCCGACTTCGGCAAACTGGATTTTTCGAAACTAGTGGTGGCTAACGCGGGGGGAATGGCTGTGCAGGAGGCGGTGGCGAAGCGGTGGTACGAAATGACCGGCGCGCCGATCATCGAAGGCTATGGTTTGTCCGAGACGTCACCTTGCGTGACGTGCAACCCGGCGACCTCGACCGAATACACGGGCACGATCGGCTTGCCGTTGCCATCCACCGAAGTGTCAATCCGTGACGACGAGGGCAACGAGTTGCCGCTGGGGCAGCCCGGTGAGATCTGCATTCGCGGCCCGCAGGTCATGGCCGGCTACTGGAACCGCCCGGATGAGACGGCTAACGTGATGACAGCGGATGGTTTCTTCAAGTCCGGCGACGTTGGCGTGATCGATGAACGTGGTTACGTGAAAATCGTCGACCGCAAGAAGGACATGATTCTGGTGTCGGGCTTCAATGTCTATCCGAACGAGGTCGAGGACGTGGTCGCGCAGATGCCGGGCGTCTATGAGGTTGCCGCGGTGGGCGTGGCGGACCCGCATTCCGGCGAGGCGGTGAAGCTGTTCATCGTGAAGAAAGACCCGGCGCTCACCGAGCAAGCTGTTCTCGCGTTCTGTCGAGAACGCCTAGCTGGCTATAAGCGTCCAAAGGCAGTCGAGTTCAGGGCTGAACTACCGAAAACGAACGTTGGCAAGATTCTGCGGCGCGAGCTGCGCGACGTGCCTCGGCATTGAGCTTGCTGGTACGGTGAGTTCGCCGAGACGTTGAGCTTGCCCCGACGCTGAGCTAGCTGCGACGTCGAAACCTGCTGTGATATCAGCGTGGCAGCGCATTAAAAAAGACGCCCGAAGGCGCCTTTAAAGGTTACAACCGATTCAAAGCGTGTTATTAGAACTTGTGGCGGATGCCGACGCGAACCGTGGCTTGGTTGTTCGTTGTCGACGGCGACAGGCCCATGATGTTGGCGGTGGCTGCAACCACCGAATCTACGCCGCTCGACGAAGTCGACACCGTGTTGCCCGACGCGTGCTGGTAGACGCCGATCAGGTACACGTCGGTACGCTTGGACAGGAAATAGTCCGCGCCCAGCGCGCCTTGGTGGTACTTCGCGCCGGACTGGCCGTTAATCGAGCTGCCCTTCGTAAAATCATACGCTGCGCCGAGTACCAACGCCGGTGTCAATTGATACTTGAAGTTGATTTCGGCGTTGTTGAACGTTGCAGTGCTGCCGGCGAAAGCCGATGCGTACGTGCTGCCCAGGTTGTAGAACTTCGTGTTCGAGTACGTGATGCCGACCGTAGCCGGGCCGAACGTGTACGCGCCGCCCGCACCGATCACTTGGTACGTGTGGGCCGAGCCGTAGCCGCCGTAGACTGACGAGGTCACGTTTGACACGCCAGCGTTGATCGTGCCCGACGTGCTGTTACCGAAGAAGCTGACGTTCGGGTTACGCACGTTCAAGTAGCCGACGCCCAACACCAATGGGCCGTTCGTGTAGCCCGCGCCCAGCGAGAACGCTTGGTTGCGCGAGAAGTCGCCAGCCACGCCGCCCAGGCTGTACAAGCCGCCGAAGGTCAAACCGGCGAAGTTGGGGCTCGTGTACTTGATCGAGTTGTTGATGCGATAGGCGTTGTTGAAGTTGTCCAGGTCGCCCGGGTGAGCGGCGATGTAGCCACCCCATTGGTCACCGGCTTCCAGCGGGCCGACGTAGTCAACCACGGAGTCGTATTGACGACCCAGCGTGACCATACCGAAGCCGCTCGACGACAGGCCGACGAATGCTTGACGACCGAACTCGAGGCCACCTTGGCCAGACTTGCCGGTGTTGACGTCAAAGCCGTTTTCCAACGTGAAGATCGCCGTCAAGCCACCGCCCAGGTCTTCGGTGCCACGCAGGCCCCAACGGCTGCCTTGCATCACGCCGCTGGACGGGTTCCACAGCGTGTGACCGCCGCTGTTGCTCGTGTAATTCACGCCTTCGTCAATGATACCGTACAGAGTCACGCTGCTTTGCGCATCGGCAACACCTGAGAAAGCGCCCAATGCCGCGAGAGCGAGAAGCGACTTTTTCATCGAAATGATCTCCAGAGATTGGCTGACTTATAGGCAAAGTCAATGTGATAATTTCCTTGCTTTGCAACTTCGCGAGAAGTTGGGCCCTAATGTAGCAAAAGGGTCTGTATCGACCAAGGGAAAGCCCAGTTTTGTCCGGGTTTTACGCATCCTTTGTCACTTTTACGCAACAGCCGGCCAGTAGTCATCGCTGATCGGCCATGTCTATAAAAAATTGCCTCCCTGTCAATGACTTGTGAGCGTTGATGCGATGGCGGAATCGATTAAGGCGTGCCGACGCAATCCCTGGCGCGATGGTTGCCGGGTGCCGGTGTGCGCAAGGGGTGCCGGGTATTGCATCCAGTGGTGGTGACGTATGGATGAAGGAGTATTGAAATGTTGCTCGACGAATTGATTGGGGAGTTTGACCGTGGCTTGCGCTCAATCACAGGGGTGGCCAGAATGAGCCGGCCGGTGCCGCAGCCCGATGTGGTGGCTGACGACAGTGAAATGACGGTGGCCGAGCAAAGTCATGCGGCGGCGCTGATGCGAGTGAACCATGTGGGCGAAGTGTGTGCGCAGGCACTGTATCAGGCGCAGAAGCTGGCAACTCGCTCCGAGCGGCTGAAGCAAGCGTTCGAGCGGGCCGCGCGCGAGGAGGAGGACCACCTGGCGTGGACCGCCCATCGATTACGCGAACTGGACTCGCGGCCGAGCTTGCTCAATCCGCTGTGGTACGCTGGCTCGCTTGCCATCGGCTTTGTCGCCGGCCGGTTTGGCGATCGCGTCAGCCTTGGCTTCATGGCTGAAACGGAGCGCCAGGTCGAGCAGCACCTGGATGGCCATCTGGACCGGCTGCCGGCGCTCGATCACGCGTCACGCGCGATTGTCATGCAGATGCGCACGGATGAGATGGCGCATGCGCGCGCCGCGTCGGACGCCGGCGGCGTGGAGCTTGCTGCCCCGGTGAGCGCACTGATGCGCATGGCCGCGCGCGTGATGACCCGTACTGCGTACTATATCTAGCACTATCGCATACGCTGCCTCGGTTGCTAGGCGTGGAGCGGCCGCAGGCGTCGCCTCTTCAATGCCGATCGCGTTGACACGGGGCGACTGCCGGCGATCCGATCGCGTCGACATGGCCGGGTGCCCCCGACGCTGATCGTATCGGCATGGCTGGCTATCTGCGACACCAATCGCGTCGGCGCTGCGGGCTTCGGAGTCAACTCGCCCGATTCGGCTTGGCGCCGCTATCGTGCCGCAAAAATGACCCTCTGCCGACCCGCGAATTCCGCAGTGCAGTGAAAAAAGTGCCGAATTCTCACGTATTACTTTTAAAAGTGAGGCAATCCCTTCATTTGGTTGAACAATCTTTATTGGAACCCGCTTTAACGGGGCGCGCTAAGTCTTTGTTCTATCGAATGAATTCGCGTGAACCACCGCACGTTGCGCCTTGACCCCTGCCAGGCGTCCTCTAAAGTGGGGGCCAGTGTGAAAAAGTGTATTTTTGTGTGCTATTCGCACGGCTGGGATGATGAAGTGGGTT